>CAZWYE010000010.1:0-25510 GCA_964637895.1 uncultured Campylobacter sp.
AATTTCACCTTTGAAAGCTCGACCTCATCGCTTTTTGGAAAAATTTTATCCCACTGCATATTAGCTCCTTTTGAAAATACTAAACTCGGCACTAAAGCCACCGCAAAACCAGAAATCAAAGCGTTTTTCATAAATTTTCTTCTTTTCATTTTTTTTCCTTTTTTATTATGAAATTCATTGATTTTTGAAATTTAAAGCCTTTAATTTTTAGCATAAATTTCAAGCATTTTTAACTTCTTAAAGTTCTATTTTCTTGATCGCTCTTGCAGGATTTCCCACCGCGACGCAGTTTGCTCCAATGCTCTTTGTAACCGCACTTGCTGCTCCTATGACTGCTCCATCGCCTATGCTAACACCGGGCAAGATTGTAGAATCAGAGCCTATCCATACATTTTTGCCAATTTTTACGCCATTTGGGTGCAAATTTGCTCTTTTTTGCGGATTTAAATCGTGATTTAGCGTGGCTATGGTTACATTATGCCCGATTAAAGAGCCGTCACCAAGCTCGATTCCTGCTTGGTCTTGAAAGCAACAACACGAATTTATAAAGACATTTTTGCCAATGCTAATATTCTTGCCGCAATCCGTATAAAAAGGCGGAAAAATCGTAAAACTCTCATCGATTTTCTTGCCCGTTAGCTTCGAAAAAAGCTTTCTTAGTTTTTTGGGCGAATTATATTTTGAGTTCATTTTAGCCGTGATTTTAAGGGCTTCTTGGCTTAGTTTATGAAATTCTGCAAACACCTCGCTACCTTCTTTAACCTCCTCTTTGCTCTGCATACGCAGTAAAAAATCTTTCAAACGCATAATTTTCCTTTGAATTTTTTTGAAATTATAAAACATTAGAGTTAATCTAAGTCAAGAAGAAATTAAAAGAAATTTGGAATTTTATTTCGTGTGCTATTTTAATCAAAGCTTAATTTAATCCGTTAATCATAGCTTTAATTTGCATCTCATACCATTTTCTGCCCCACATTTGCTTATCTTTTAAGACTTGTTGAATTTTGGCAAAAGTGTTTTGTAGTTTAAATTTGATTTCAAGATTGTAATAAGATCTTGTGTGCTTAAGGGCAAAATTTTCATTCCTTTAACATAAGCTTTTTCATTTTCAAAATAGCAGTTAAGTCGGCTTCTAAAGTCGTTTAATACATTTTTATCTAAGTATGGAGCTATGAAAATTCCATAACTTTGTGCTTGTTTTCGAGCGTCTAAACAAAGTAGTAAATTTCCTAAATGCCTTGAAACACTCTCCATTTCGGCTCTGCGTTGATTTGTTTTTTCGTTTAAAGTTGCTTCTATCATTAAGCTGTGAGTTTCGTAAGAATACACAAAATCCGCATTTGCTCCAAGTGCGTGAGATTTTGGTAAAAGATTAGAATCCAAGCTTAGCCCGGCATCTAAAATCCTATCAACACAACCGTCATCAATATAACACCAAGCTATAGCAATAATGTATTCAAATATCGTAGGAATTTTTGCATCCGTTGTTATTTTTTCAAAAATCTTAGTATCGTTTTTTCTATCGTTAAAAAGCTCTAAAATTTCGATGATATCCTCTTTTTTAAATCGTGTCCTTAAAAGATTTTTAAGTTTTTCTTTATCTAAATTTCTTTTATAATTTTTTATGTCGTTTAAATTTGAAATACCTAATTTTTTTAAGGATTTTTTAAATTCTTTATCGTCAAAATATTCCTTTAAAAGCTTACTTGAAACGGGATTTTGCGAAAGCTCTTTTAAAATTTCATTAGATTTTGAATGTTTTAAAATCAAAGCGAATAAAATATTAAGACTTACCTTATCGTTTTGAAAATCAAAAATTCCCGTAAGATTTAAATATCTTTTGTTTAAATCCATATAGTCATTAAGATTTGCAAGAATTCTTGCAGTAAAAATAAACTCAAAAAATTTCTTTCCAAATTCTAATAAATCTCGTGTGCAAAAATTTTTTAAAGCTAAAATTTTCTCATCTTTTTTAGTGCTTTTTGTGATATAAGATAAATAAAGTTTTTTAAAATCCAAAAAATTTTTAGAATCAATAAAATCTTGCAAAATGGCTTTGTCTTGAGTTTTTATAAAAGGCACAAAAACTTCTTGTAAAACTTTAATAATGCTTAATGCTGTTTTTCACCTTTTGCGGTTTTAAAATAATGAGTTTTTAAAGTGTTATTTTGTAAATCTGTTAAAAATAATTCTAAATTATGAGTGTATTTAGCAGAATTTGCAAATAAATTTGGTATCAAAGTTTTATTTTTTATAGAATCAATAAAATCTTTTGTAGTTTTAAAATTATTAACAAGCGGTAAAAAACGAAAATAATCAAGTCCTAAATTTCCATCAAATGCCTTAAAAACTTCTAAATACTTATAAAATATATCAAATTTCAATGTTGCTTTTAAGAAAAATAAAGAAATTAAATCGATTTGCAAGAAATCATTATAAATTTTTATAACTTTGCGTTTTTATAAGCTCTAATAATTCATAACCTTGCGAAGTAATTTTTTTATTTTTACGATTAATAAGACCGTAATCTTGCAATGGAACAGATTTTACCCTCGCATCCTTTGTGCCAAGATGCGAGGTTTTATTTTTTTGATTCTAAAAGATTGTGTTGCTCTAAAGCTCTAAATATTTTAATTGCAATTCAGAATCATTACTCCAAGTGTCTTGTTTGTCCGCATTTTTAAAAAGCTCCTCAAATAAAATAAGCTGTGTTTCAAAATTATAAAGTAGATTTTTCACTCTTAAACTTGTATTTCCAAAATAATTATAAGTCATATTATTCCTTAAAATTTGTTACCAAAATTTCTTGTGATGCGTCTTTTTTTGTTTGATAATTGCAATTTTTATAATGAAAATTTAAAAAATATGTATTAAATTTTGGATTATTTTTTAGCCAATCTTTTAGTAAAGTATGCTCCTTACCTTTATGAATAAGGACATTTGATAAAGCAAATTTGATATTTTTAGAATCCAAAATCTTTAAAAACTCGAGCAAATCAAGTTCATCTTGTAAGCTCCAAGCATTATTTTCATTGTAAGGAGCAGTGCCTAAAAAATAAGGTGGGTCAATATAAACAAAACTTTTAGAATCTAATATTTTTAAATCAAATTTCCTAAAATCCTCACTCGTAATCTTGATATTTTTATTTTGCAAAGTTATAATAAATTGCTCTAATTTTTCCTGCATTTTCTGGTTAAAATCCCTTTTTCCACAAGGAAGATTAAATTCTTTTTTTGCGTTAAATCTTAGCTGGTTATTAAAAGCAAAAATTATTAAAACAAATAAATCAAAAACACCTTTTTGTTTGTTATATCTCTTTCTTAGCTGTAAAAATTTGTCCTTATTGTAATTTGCCAAGCCTTTTTGACTATCACTTTGATAAAATTTATAGCCATATTTAGAAGTGTGTGAAAGCCCAAAAGTTTCGATAATATCCCAGATTATCGCAAAGGTTTTCTTTATAGATTGTTTTTGTAGGGTTTGATAAATTTCTGTAAGCTCTCTTATAGAATCGTTTAAAATAATATTTTGTGCCCTAAGGTTGATTCCCACACTAGCACCGCCGCAAAATAAATCTAAAGCAGTGTAAATTCTTTTAGGAAAAAGTGGCATAATTTGAGGTAGAAGCTTGTATTTACCGCCTATATAATTAAGAGGACTCGCAAGAAAAACTTCGCTAAAACTTAAATTTGACATATAAAAATTCTTTCTTTATGCTCTTTAAAATCAGTTTTTCCGCTGTTAAAAGCCTTAAAATCAAATTCGTAAAAATGTATTTTACCATATTCTTTAAGTATGTTCTCGATTTGCTCCTTATTTAGCCTTGCGTTACTTCTTAAATTTGCACTATAAGTATTATTATAAGTTACCACAAGGATTTTTGCTATTTGTGCGAGGTTTTGCACTAAATTCTTAAATGCATTTAAAGCTGTGCTTTTGCAATAAAGGCTCATATTTTCGGGCTCTGGCTTAAGTGCTACTCCGTAAAGTTTTGGCTTGTTATTTTTGCTTAGAGTTTCAAGCAGATGATAAAACCTGCTATACTGCCTTGAATTATAAGGCGGGTCGATAAAGGCTATATCGAATTTTATTTGTGCTTTGCTTAAATTTAGCACCAAGTCGTTAGAATCTTCTTTAAAAATTTCTATTTCTGCCTCCGTTTCTAGCGGTTTTATCAGCTCAAAATGAAATTTATCTTGCAAAATGACATTTTTGCGGTAAGCATCATAATGCCCTACCGTGTTAGCGATTTTATCAGCACTATAAAGCAAACTTGCCAAGAGTATGTAAAATTCCTTATTATTAAGCTTTTTTTCTTTTAAATTTTTGTCTAAATTTTCTCTAAGCTCACCTATAAGTTTTGCGTCATTTAAGCTAAAAAATTTCCCTCCAAAAGCTTTAGAATAGTAATTTTGCTTCAAATTTTCAGCCCTTAAACTTAAAAAATATTTCCTAAATTTTTCAAGCTTTTTTAAGTCAAATCTTTCCTTAGCAAAAAAACCTTGATAAATAGCATAATTTGAATTTAAAAAATCATTAAGCAAAAAATGCTTAAATTCAGGCTTTTCCATAAAATACGCACTCACAACGCCAACTCCAGCAAAAACATCAAAAAAGCTTAAATTTTTCTTTTTTGTATAGTCAAAATGCTTTAAAAGCGTAAAATCTATTTGCTTTAAAAGCCTTGTTTTTGCTCCTGTGTAGCGGCGATTGTGAATTTCAAACATAAAGCCTCTTTAAAAATAATCCAAGATTATAAAATAAAAGTCTTTAAAATTTTATCAAGTTAAGCTTTATTTTACATATCTTTAATCACACGGCATTTAAGGTACTTAGAATTTAAAATTCTTTATTTTTAAACTATCAAAAGCAAATTCTAGCCTTCAAGCTCTAAAACGATTTTATCTATTTGCTCTCTTAAAGCACTTTGAAGCTTAACCACTTCTTTAAGCTCTAAATTTAGGGCTTTTATATCTATAGCTTCTTTCGTATCTTTTGCTTCAACATAGCTTGAAACGCTTAGATTATAATCATTCTTAGCGATTTGCTCTTTAGAGACTAAGGAGCTTAAAAAGTCCTTATTTTCTCTAGCTTTATAAAGTTTTAAAATATTTTCTATATTTTGCTCACTAAGCATATTTTTGTTTTTAGCTTTTATGAATTCATAGTCTGCGTTGATAAAAAGTACTTTATCATCAAGCTTATTTTTACGCAAGATTAAAATATTTACCGCAACGCCTGTGCCAAAGAAAAGATTTTGTGCTAAAGAAATCACGCAATCAACGAAATTTTGCTCTATTAAATACCTTCTTATATCCCTTTCGGCGTGAGATCTATACATAACGCCCGGAAAGCACACAAAAGCCGCACTTCCTTTATCGCTAAGCCAAGCTAAGCCGTGCATTATAAAGGCTAAGTCCGCATAGTTTTTAGGGGCTAAAACTCCGGCAGGGCTAAAGCGTTCATCGTTGATTAAAAGCGGATTTGAGTTTCCTTTCCATTTGGTGCTATAAGGAGGATTGCTTACTATGGCGTCAAAGGGTATATTTCCTTTATGACTTTTGCTAGGATTTATTAAAGTATCGCCTTGTGCTATATCGCATTTGGTGTAATTTACATTATGTAAAAGCATATTCATTCTGGCAAGATTGTGGGTTGCACTCATTTTTTCTTGTCCAAAATAGCCAAGGTCTGGATCTTTTTTTAAAAGCTTTTTATATTGCAAAAGTAGTGAGCCACTTCCACAAGCTGGATCGTAGATCTTATTAGGCTTAGCGTTATTACAAAGTGTGAGTTTTGCTAAAAGTTTGCTTACTTCTTGCGGAGTGAAAAACTCGCCGGCTTTTTTGCCTCCATCACCTGCATACATTTTCATCAAATACTCATAAGCATCGCCAAGAATATCGATTTCGCTTTCGTTATAATGTAAATTTAGCCCATCAATGGCTTGCATAATTTTAAGAATATTCTCATTGCGTTCGGCGTTGGTATTACCAAGCTTTGTGTTATACAAATTCACATCATTAAACAAGCCCTCAAACTGCTTAAAGCTTTCGTATTCCTTAGCACTTGCTTCAATATCGTTAAAAATCTTTGTTAAATCCTCGTTAAGCCTTTCTAAGTTGTGATTTTTAAGCACACGGCTAAAAAGTCCGCTAGGCTTTAGATAAAAGCCCTTTGCATTTAAAATTTCATTTTTTGCCACTAAAGCTTCCTCATCGCTTAGCTCCTCGTAGTTATCATTAAAGTTTTCCAAAACAAAAGCCTTTAAATTCTCGCTAATGAAATAATAAAACAAAAAGCCCGACATATAATACTTAAATTCTGAGCTATCCATACTTCCTCTAAGCTCGTTTGCGATTTTCCATAAGGTGTTATGAAGTTCTTCTCTTTGTGCTATGCTTTGCATTTACTCTCCTTTTGTGCTAAATTTTTAAAGCTTAAAAGCCTTTCTCTATAATGCACATATTGTTTCTTGCGTCCGGTTAATTCTGCAGGGATTCCGCTTGTGAGGCTGTTTGTTAAGCTATCAAAGCGCTCTAAAATTTCAACGATTTGCTTTTGAATCTCTAAAGGCGGAATGGGGATTTTAAAATTTTTAAATTTTGTCATATCAACCGAAGCAAAACCCGAAGAATTAACATTCTTTTTGCACAATTCGCTCAAAATAAAACCATAATAAAACATAAATTTCATATCTACAGAATCTGACAATTCACTTTTTAAGCTTAAACAAGTGAATTGTTGATTACTTAAGTAATCAACAATTATTAAGGCGTGTTCGCCTATGGTTGCAGTGGTGGCGATGATGATAGAATTTGCAGGAAAAAGCTTACCTCCTTTAACCGCTTGAGGCGTAATGTGCTGAATAGAATCTTTTAAGATTCTGCCATTTGTGCGAATATCGTCCATTCTAAACCAAGGAATCGTGCCGTTTTGCCAAAATTCTTTTTTTGCTTTTGATGGCGTGTAGCCATTTTTAATGTTAAAAACCTCTCCCAAGCTTTTAACTTCCACTTTTAAAGCGGGATTTAGCTTTGCGGTGCGGTGTTCTAGTTCTTCTTTACTTAAAAGCTTGTTACGGTAAAATTCGTATTGTTTTTTACGCAATTCTAATTCTCTTTCTAATTCTCTTTCTAATTCTCTTTCTAATTCTGTAAAGGCGTCTAAGATTCTCACTATTTCTTTTTGAAGTTCTAAAGGCGGAAGCGGGATTTGGATTGTTGTAAATTTAGTTTTTGAAATATTAAATCTTGTAACGCCATTAGCTGTTTTAATGATTTGCTTTCTTACGCTTTCGCTTCTAAATAAGTATTTGCTAAAATCTGGTAAAAGCAAATTTTCATCATCAAAGCGGAATCCAAAACAAAAACTATTAAGATAGATTTTTTCTAGCGGCTCTTTGGTAACGACACAAGACATTCCCACCTCTTGCGGTGTTTCGCTAGAATTTGTAAAAAATATATCACCAAGTTTTATAGAATTTTGCTGTTCGTTTGGCTTTATTTTTACAAAATCATTTGCTTTTAAATCGGATTTTATGTTGCTAAAAACATTCATATAAGAAATATATCTTGCATTACCATTTTCAAAATCAGCTTTATTTTTACCACTCAAACCATTAAAAAAGCTTCCTAACTCCCCCAACGCCTTAAACTCCACGCCCTTAGGGCAAAGCTCTTTGATTAGCTTTTCTATTTTATTCATTTTCAAGTCCTTTTAAGAAGAGTTTAAATTTTTCAAAGAAAGTTTTAAGCTTTTGCCTTGCTTCTTCTCTTTTGCTAAGAAGTTCTTTGTTTGCAAATTCTTTAATGCTTATCTTAGGCAAAAGGCTTTGAATTTTCTCGCCTTTATCTTGGAAAAAACTAAGTTCAAAGGCGTTTTGCAAATACTCTTTTGTTTTAATAGAATCTAGCTTATACGCAGCGATAATTTCACTTAACTCTTTGTCTTTTTTCTCTTGTATATAGGATTTAAAAAGATCTCTAAATGAAAATTTTTCGCTCGTTTTATCCATACGTGCTAAAAACTCCTCTATGAGCTCTTTTTTATCGCGCAAAACTTTGCTGGCTAACAAACTTTTTGTAATGCTAATTTTTATCTCCTCTTTGTGTTCTTTATAATATTTCTCAAGCAAGAATAAAATAAAATCCACATTTATATCGTTTTGATCGATAAGTTCTAACTCAAAGTTTAAATCCTCTCTTATGTCTTCTTTTTCTTCATTTTCTTTAAATTTGTAATAAAACTCTAAATAAAAGCTTTGATAATCTTGCTTAAGCCCAAGTGAAAGCGGATTTTGTGCGTCTTTAAATTCATCAAAAACGCTTAAGATATTATCAAGTCTTAAAATTTCACCAAAAAGCTTTATGAATTCTTTTTGCTTTTTTTCTCCTAAGTTGCTTAAATTTTTAAGGGCGAAATTTTCTTTAAGTTCTTTTATTTTTTTTGTATAGAGTGAAAAATAGTATTCAAAATCCTTAAATAGCACGGTTTTATAAATTTCTTTTTCATCGGTGCTAAACATTTCAAGGCTTTTTGTAACATTCTCGCGTAAATCTCTAAAGCAAATAATATTGCCATAGACTTTAGATTCGTTTAAAATACGGTTTGTGCGCGAAAAGGCTTGAAGCAAGGAATGGTATTTAAGATTCTTATCCACATAAAGCGTATTTATGGTCTTAGAATCAAAACCTGTTAAAAACATATTTACCACGATAAGCAAGTCAAGCTCTTTATCTTTGGTCTTTTGTGAAATGTCCTTGTAATAAAGATCGAAATTTTTAAGCTCAAAATGACTTTTAAAATAAGCATTATAATCTTTAAGCACTTCGCTCAAAAAGTCCTTTGCTGTGGTGTTTTGTGCTTGGCTGTTTGCGTCTTGATACTCTTCAAAATCGCTTGGGAAAAACTCATCATCTAAATCCTCGTTTGCCTCATAAGAATAAATAAGCCCGATTTTTAATGGCTCTTGCAAAGCTTTGTTTTGCCTTTGAAATTCCTCGTAATATTTTTTCGCAAAATCCACGCTAGAAGTAGCAAAAATGGCATTAAAGCCTTGCTTTCTTTTGTTTGCTATCTTTATGGCGTTTTTTCTTTTGGTGTGCGTGTCGAAATTTTCTAAGATGTATTTTACAATCTTGCTAATTCGCTCATCGCTTTTTAAGGCTTCTTCGGTGTTGATTTGCGCGACTTTTTGTCGTTTTGAGTCTTTGTGATGCATAGTGGAAAAATAGCTCACTTTAAAAGGCAGGACATTTTTATCTCTAATCGCGTTTAAAATGGCATAAGAATGCAAACGATCTCCAAAAACGCTATCTGTGGTCTTTAGCATTAAATTCCCGCTTGTCTTATCCACGCCATAAGTTTTACTTAAAGTCGTATCCTCTTCAAACATTTTTGTTAAAATAGGCGTTCCTGTGAAGCCAAAAAGATAGTATTTTTTAAATTTTTTTATAATTGCTTCGTGCATAGCTCCAAACTGGCTTCTGTGGCATTCATCGAAGATAAAGACTATTTCCTCGTTAAAGACTTTTGAATTTTCGTATTTTTTAATGAAATTTGAAAGCTTTTGAATGGTTGTTATGAGAATTTTTGAGTGTTTATCCTCTAGGGCTTGTTTTAAGGCTTTTGTGTTAAGCATGGAATTTGCGGCGTCTTTTTGGAATTTGTCGTATTCCTTGCAGATTTGATAATCAAGGTCTTTTCTATCTACTACAAAAAGCACTTTGTAAATAAAATCAAATTTACTCGCTAAAAGCGCGGTTTTAAAAGAGGTTAAGGTCTTGCCGCTACCCGTGCTGTGCCAGATATAGCCTCCTGCACCTGTTTTACCATAAAGCTTGTTATGATGAGCGGAGTTGATTTTTAAGATGATTTTTTCACACGCGGCGATTTGATAGGGCCTCATTATTAAAAGCTCTTTGTTTTCGTTAAAAACGCAGTATTTAGTAAGTATATTTAAAAGCGTTCGTTTTGCTAGAAAGGTTTTTGTAAAGTCCTCTAAATCGTTAATGGCATTGTTTTTTTGGTCGCTAAAACTCGAACAAAAGGCGTAATTATCATTAAGACTTTTAAAATCTCTTTTGGTGTTGGAATAGTATTTTGTAAAAGTGCCATTGCTTATGATAAATATTTGAATGAATTCAAAAAGCGGATGGTTTAAGCCCTCTCTTTGGTAGCGGTGAATTTGACGAAAGGCTTCTTTAAGCTCTATACCTCGTTTTTTAAGCTCGATAAAAACAAGCGGTAAGCCATTTACAAGTATAACGACATCATAACGATTCCCCCCCCCCTAGCTCTTAGCTGGGAAGTAACTTGCAAATGATTTTTTAAAGGCTCTTTTCTATCAAGCAAGATAATATTTTTATGCTCGCCCTTTTCGTTGGTGAAAGTAAGGCTTTCGTTATCGGTTTGTAAGATTTTCGTTTTATCCTCGATTTTTAGCTTTTCGTTGGCTATGTTTTGTTTGTAAAAGTTTTGCCACTGTGTTTGGGTGAAATTTATATTATTAAGCCTTTCAAGCTGGGCTTTAAGATTGCTTTCAAGCTCTGCTTCGTCTTTTAAAACAAGTCTTTCATAACCTTGAGCTTCAAGCTCTTTAAGCAAAAACTTTTCCAAATCCGCCTCGCTTTGATAAGGCTTGTCCTCTTTTGGTTCATAAGCGTATGATGAAACTATGGTTTGGTTTTCATCTTGCAAGATTAAATCGTATTTCAAGGCTTTCCTTATTTGTTAAATGCGTAATTTTAGCTTAATTTTGTTTAACATTGAACTAATTATAACTAATCAATTTGATTAAAAGTTTTTAGAGTTCTTAGGATATATTTAAATAATCAAAAAAAGAAGTACTCACATCAAAGCTTTGGCTAAGCTGAGTTTTATTGATAAGTTCTTTGCCTCCAAGTGTGAATTTTTTATCTTGCATAATTAAAATCTTATCGGCAAGCTTATAAGCATTTTGTGGAAAATGGGTGTTTATAATGATGGCTTTTCCGGAATTTTTAAGTTCTAATAAAGCATTTAAAATACAATCTTGATTTTTAAAATCTAAATTCGATTCCGGCTCATCTAGGATAATTAGGACCGGATCATTGATTAAAGCTCTTGCTAAAATAACCATTTGAAGCTCACCTCCGCTTAAATTCATACAAGATTTATTTTTAAGATGGGCTATATTAAGCCTTTCTAAAATCTTAGAAACCTTAGAACAATGCTCTTTTTTAGGACAAGTTGAAACAAGAACATTGCACCCTAAAAGCACCATATCAAAAACGCTTAAATTTATACTGCAAGTTTTAGCCTGAGGAACATAGGCTATTTTTAAAAAAAGATCTTTTGGTTTAAAATGTGAAATTTCTTTGCCTTGCAAAAAGCTTTTTCCTTTTTTCCATTTTAATATACCAAGACAACATTTAATCAAAGTAGTTTTTCCTACTCCATTATGACCCAATATAGCTAAAATTTCAGACTCTGCTAAACAAAAATTTAAATTCTCAAAAACAGTTCTATCATTATACGAAAAACTAGCCTCTTTAAGCTCGAACAAACTCATAAACTCGCTCCTTTAAGCCTATAAAGTATAAGTAAAAAAATCAAAGCTCCCAAAACCGCACTCAAAATAGAAATAGGAATTTCTTGGCTTAGCAAAGCTCTACTAAGAGTATCTATACAAAGCATAAAAATGGCTCCTATAAATATACTTGTTGGAATAATCTTAGAATTATCACTCCCGCAAATAAGCCTTGAAATATGAGGGATAATAAGCCCTACCCAAGAAATAATCCCACAAATACTTGTAACACAAGATATAATCAAAGTAGAAGCTAGGATAAGAATAATTCTTAAACTAACTACATTAAGCCCTAAAGCTCTAGCTTCGTTATCATCAAGCATTAAAATATTAACTTTCCACCTAAATATAAATAAAATATAAATACCAATACTCATTAAAATACAAGAAATTATCATTTGATTAATATTGCTTACTTGCAAAGAACCAAGCAACCAATAAGTTATAGTAGGCAAGACATCTTGAGGATCTGCTAAATATTTTACTAAAGAAATAAAACTACTAAAAAGAGCACTGACTATAATTCCTGCTAAAATGACCATTATGTGATTACTTGCTCCTTTGGCGATTAAAAGTGTTAAAGCTAAGGTTAAAATACCAAAAACAAAAGAAAAAATCCCTAGAAAATAAATATTTAGACCAAACCACAAGGCTAAAACTGCTCCAAAAGCTGAACCGCTTGTAACACCTAAAATATCAGGCGATGCAAGAGGATTTTTAAAAATAGCTTGAAAAACAGTCCCACAAACACCTAAAGAAACTCCAACAAAAACAGCTAAAAATGCTCTAGGAAAGCGCTGAGCAAATAGTATAAACTCTGCATTTTTTAAACTTTCTTCAAGCTCAGTTCTAAGTCCTATCTTATATAAAACAAGGTTTAAAATATCTTCGTAAGAAATTTCATAACGACCAAGACTTAAGGTCCAAAAAAACACTAAAAGCAATATCAAAACAAGTAAAAAATAACGCATTTAATATTTATACCCAAATTTCATAAAAAAATTCCTACCCGGCTCTAAGAGAGGATTTGTGATACTTCTTGCATAAGCTATACTTTCAACACTTACTGGATTTATAGCTTTTTTGTTGAAAATATTATCCACACCAAATAAAAGCTGCATATTTTTCATATCCTTGCTAAAATATCCTAAATCAACTCCTAAATTAAAATCACTCATAGTATAAGAACTAGTTTTTCTTTCTTCCTTAATATCAATACGACTCTTACCCTTATATGCTCTTTGAGTAAAACCAACAAAACCCCAAGCAAAATCATAATTTAATCCAATTTTTCCATAAAGAGGAGCAATGTAAGAAAGAGGCTTATTATTAGTTTCATCGGTTCCATAAGTGCTACTAAGATTTCCTAATATAGTAAAAGAATTTATTTTTTTCCAAGCTTCAAGTTCGACACCTCTTATACTCGCTTTTCCTAAATTCTTATACTGCCTAAACTCAAGACCTGAAACATCTTTCATAATTTCTGATAAAGATATCATATCTTTATATTTGGTATAAAAACCGGAAAATGCTACATAAGCATCATCAAATTCAAATCTTGTGCCAAGTTCTAAAGTTTGAGAATATTCGGACTTAATATCCGGATTTGCTATGGTTGCAGGAGAACCAGGACCTGAACCTCCTGCTGGAGTGCTGTTCATCATATGAGATGTAGTTGGAGCCTTGAAATTATGACTTAAATTTCCAAAAACACTAAAATAATCCGTAAAATTATAAACTGCCCCCAAAGCTCCCGTAATAGCTCCGGTGTCAGCTCTGGCATTATTAAGTTTTATGGTATCTTGTGAGCTTTCATTATAATATCTTTTCTTGCCTATAAATTGAAAAATATAATCAGCTCTTAAAGAAGCATTAAGCAATAAAGCCTCATTAAAACTATAATCATCTTTTAAAAACACGGATACATTATGAGAATGAGAAGCACGATTTGAGTATCTTATAGTGCTTACTGGCAAACCTACTTTTTGCTTTACTCTTTGCGGAGATATAGAAGAAAGAGTTTCTAAACCATAATTTAAAAAATGCTTTTGCAAATTCTTACTAAAGAGTATCCTAGATCCTACATAATTATTATTATATACTTGTTGAACCAAATAAATGCCGTTATTTAAAGCTTTTCTATTATTAATAATATCCGTATCCCAATGCCTAAAATATAAATAAGCATTATAAGAATCTGCAAAAGTAAGCTTTGAATCGGCTTCTAAACCTACTCTTAAATAGTATTCTCTAATAGGATCCTCTTCCATAAAAACTCCATAAGAACTCCCAGGAGTCGCACCTAAACCACCAGCTCGTCTTGAATGCATATGTGCAAATCTTGTTTGTAAATAATAACGCACTCCGCCGACATTAGTATAACCTATATTACTATCAAATCCATAAGAATTGTATTTTGAATTTAAAGATTTGCCCTCTGGGGTTCTATAATCCCCAGCGTTTCTAGTATAAACACCTATGAGAGCATCAAAACCATCTCCTCCTCCAAGTGCTTCAAATCTACTTGCAAACATATTATTAACACTAGAATATTCTATGGATCTAAATTTAAAATTCATATCAAAAGGCTTAGAAATATCTCCTGTATAATGCCTTGATTTAAAGTTTATAACCCCATTCATAGCATCAGAACCAAATAAAGAAGAAGCAGGTCCTCTTATTATTTCTATTTCTTCAATAGAACTTGGATCAAACATATTAAACTCAAGAGTATTGCGACCACTAAAACGAACGCCATCAAGGGTTATTATACTTCTTGAATTATTTGAGTTCATACCTCTTATTGTAATTTGTCCATTAGCTCCGCCGCTTCTTGAGTATAAAATTCCAGGAGCATTTTCCAAAACACTTTGAATGGATCCTGTTTTTGAATACCTCATTAAATCATCTTGCTTTAAAATACTCACGCTTTTGCTTTGATTTTGCAAAGAAAAATCAAACACACCAAGCTCTTTTGAGCTTATCTCTATTTTATCCAAGGAAAAATCCTCTGCACTAAGTAAAGACCATAAAAGTCCTATACATAAAGCTATTTTTGTGTTTTTCATTTTAGTTTGATCCTATTGTAATTTTCCAGCACTAGAACTTGGATTTAAAATTTTTTCAACCTGCTCTTCATTCAAATCAAGCCTGTAAAAGGTTTTAAAATGCTCTTTATAAGCCTTAGCTATATCTAAATCTTTAAAAACTTCAGGGTGATTTTGCTTTGCAAGATAAAGAAGCAAAGGAGCAAGATCTAAACTTGGTGCATAGGGTCTATAAGTGGCTAAAGGAAGCTTATAAATTTTTTTATCTTTAATAGCCTTTATACCTTGCCATTCTTGATTTTCTAAAAGATCTTGAGGCATTAAAGAAGTGAAATTGCTTATATAAATAATATCTGGATTTTTCTTGTAAATCTCTTCTAAATTGATATTTATTCTATTATTACCAAAGGCTTTTTGATTTGAAAAAATATCACCACCACTATATTCGCTTAGATAATTTGCAAAAAATCCCGTAGTAACTACACCCTTATCAAGCCTATGAATGATTAATACTTTAGGTTTTTGTCTATCTTTAATACTATCAGCGATAAATTGCTCGGTTTGAGTGATATTATCAACAAGTCTTTGATTTTTTTCTTTAATGTCAGGAAAATACTTTTCAAGCGAGGAAAGCCAGTATTCTAAGGTTTTCTTAGAATTATAATCTTGCATATTTACCCCTAAATCCAAAGCTTTAGCTCCTGATTTTTCTAAGGTAGAACAAAGATTTTTTTGAGCATTATGACAAATATATAAATCCGCTTTAAGTTTTAAAAGCTCTTCTACACTATCATCGCTATTAGGACCGACTTTTATTTTTTCAAGCTCAGGAAAAAAATCTATGAGAACAGAATTTTTAATCATATTTAAAGAAGCCTTAGGCATATAAATAAGCTCTGCATCCGTCCAAACCTTAAGCAAAGAAGGTATAGGCCACATTCCTCCAGCAACAGCTACCTTAGTAACACCAAATAAAGGCAAAGAAAATAAAAACAAAAATAAAAATCTCATTACTCACTCCTTTTGTGTGCAATATCGTATTCTATATAAGAAATAAAATTTTCTAAAAATGGAACTGTAATTGGCATAAATCCTTGACCTATATGAAAATCAGGATCTAAAGAAGTGGCATAAAGCGAACCTTTAAAATGAAAATCATCTTTATAAAATATATTTTCACCAAGCTCATTAACAAGTATTCTCTCGCACTCAGGGCTTGTTTTAAAAACTCCGTGATAATGCCACTTGCATTGATTAAGTTCAACAAAATCCCAAAATTTATGTTTTTTATCGAAAGCATATAAAGGTAAATCCGCACCCTGATGTATCCACCACCAAAAATTAACCTCGCTTTGCTTATAATCCATAAAAGGCAAAAACTTATCCTCTATACCTCCTAAAATAACTAAATTCCCGCCATACTCTAAATAATCAAGTAATTTTTGAGAATTTTGCATCAAAAACTTAATATTCAAACGAGAAGCTAAAAAAACACAATCAAATTCATTCAAATCCTTATTGTGAAGCTTTGGAAGATAAATATGTTCATCAAAATATTTCAAAAACTTAGCATTATGTGCCTTGAGTAAATTTTGATTAAAACAAGCTCCACCTAAAACAATAGCCTTTTTCACTTTTTATTCCTTAAATATTTTTCAAGATAAAGCAAGAGGTTTAAACCAAGTCTTTTTGAAGTGCTATTTTCAAAAAGACCAAAACCTAGTAAATCAGCTCCTGCAGTATGTATAAGAAGTCCATTAAAGCTTGATGCATCTGCATAAGCTACACATTCTCCATCACTATCCTCAATAAAAATTTCAGCTCCCAAAGGAGGCTCTATAAAACCTCGAGAAAAAAAGCCCTTAACTCCTCTTCTATAAGTAATATCATAGTCTTTAACTCCTCTAGTGATAGAATGTTGCATTGTAAGTATATTTCTATCTTTAATAGGAGTTTTGCTTACAATATATTTAGGAAGCTTTGGCAAATATTCTAAATAAGTTTGAGTGAAATTTAAAATAATTTTTCCAGAATCTAAAAATTTTTTAATTTGAGTTTGATTATCATACAATAAAATTTGATCGATATCATAGGGAAAAATAATTATATTATATTTATAAAGTTCTTTATTTTCAAATAGATAATAAGCATCTATTCTTTTTATAAGACCTTGATATAATTCATCATCATAAAGATGATTATCTTTCAAACCTGAACTATCTACACAAATTAAACCACCTAAACCACGCAAAAACTCAAAATTAAATTGTGAATAATCTATCATTTATTTCTTTCATAAAAATTATTTTATTAATTTAAAAAAATTTTTAAAATGCGAAAGTATATTAAAATAAATTTTAAAAAAAAATTAAATTGATAATAAATATTAAAATAAATATTTTGCTATTTTTATCCAGTATTTTATTTTCAAAATTTTAAAATATGTCAAGATGTGAAAGAAAATATTTTACTGGTTTTCAAGCAACAAAATAAAAATGCCGTGCTTATTTGCAAAAAATAAAAATTTAAGCAAAATTCAGGCATAATTTTATTTTTTAAGGGGCATTAGCTCAGATGGGAGAGCGCAACGCTGGCAGCGTTGAGGTCAGCGGTTCGAACCCGCTATGCTCCACCAAGGTTCCGTAGCTCAGCTGGTAGAGCACTACCTTGACATGGTAGTGGTCGTTGGTTCAAGTCCAATCGGAGCCACCATTTTTAGTGAAGAAGTATTTTTACAAGCAAATAGCTATTGATTTTTGATATGATTGAAAAGGATTTTAATGTTAAAAGAATTATTAGATATTAAAAAAGAAATGGATCCTATCATCAAAGAGGCTAATGTTAAGCTTAATTACCTAGCTCGTGAGGTTATAGTACGCAAAAAAGAATACGAAATTTACGGACCTATGATAGATCGTGTGTATTTAGACAATGCCATTTATGTCAAGGTTATGTCAAGCGGTAGAGACACAAAAAGCGATAAAGTCGATATAAAAACGGGCTTTTATATGGTTTTTGTAGCACCAGAGAAAGAAAGCACCAAAGATATTAAAAACAAGCTTAAAGTAACTTACGAGCAGTTTGATAACAAATTCATTTCTCAGCTTATGAAATCTTGTCAAAGATTTAAAGAAATTATATCTAAAACTCAAACTACTTTAAGTAAGGCTTCACATCTTAATGTGCAAGTAGAAACAAACTTAGGAGAAGCTTCATCTGCGCTTAAATTTAATATCAACATAAAATACACAAAAGAAAATGAAACTCTAACAAGAGAAAACAGCAAATCCGCAGGAAGTTTTAGAGATACGAAAACTTATATCAATCTCATAGTCGAAAAGAACACAGATTCAGCCATTTGCGAAAAATTGCTTGACGATGTCGAAAAATACTTCATCGGCGGCGGATGAGTTTGACCTTTAAAATTCTGCTTAAAACTTACATTTAATTTGCTCAAATTTTAGCTCTTAAATTTGCACTATGCGTAAGAGCCACAGCGATCGCGTCGCTTATGTCAAGGGGTTTAAGCTCCTTTGAAATTCCTAAAATTCTTTTCACCATAAAAGCAACTTGTTCCTTGCTAGCTTTTGCCTTTCCTGTGATGGCTTTTTTAACTTGCAAGGGCGTGTATTCGCTAAATTCTCCGTGAATTTGCAAGATTTTAAGGCTTAAAGCCCCGCGAAACTGTGCAAGTTTTAAAACGCTTTTAGGATTGTAAGCAAAAAAAATGTCCTCAACCGCCACCTCATCGAAGCTGTGTTCTTTAAAAATAAGGTCTAAGCCCTCGCAAAGTTCGGTGATTTGATACTGTAAAGTAGAGGGTTTTATTTTGATAAGTCCGGCTTCTAAAAGAGTTTTTTTGTTTTTATCCGCTTCTATAACCGCGTAACCGCAAAATCTCGAACCCGGGTCTATGCCTAAAATTTTCAATTTTCCGCCTTTAAATTTGGTAATTTTCACGGCTGTGAAATTATTAGTGTGAAATTTTAACCTTTTTTTATGAATTTTAAGATAAAATGACAAGTTTAAAACCAAAAACGAGAAAGATAATGCAAACAAGCGAAATTTTAGAGAATTTTAAAAAAGAACTTAGCCAAAGCGAATACGAAAACTATATTTCTCATCTTAAATTTAACGAAAAATTATCAAGGGCGGACTTTTTAAGCTTTAACGCTCCTAATGAGTTTTTAGCTAAATTCATACAGACTAAATACGGTGGCAAGATCGCGTATTTTTACGAAGTTAAAAGCGGAAATAAAGCAAAAGTGAGCATACAAACTGCTAATCAAAAAAATTATTCTAAAAACAAAATAAGCAAAATCGACATAGCAAATATCAAAATGCAAAGCACGATTTTAAATCCCTCTTTTACCTTTGAAAGCTTCGTTGAGGGTGCTTCTAATCAATACGCTCACGCAACTTGCAAAGCTATTATCGATAAAGACAAGCTTGGTAAGCTTTATAATCCTATTTTCATCTACGGACCTACAGGACTTGGCAAGACTCATTTGCTTCAAGCGGTGGGAAATGCGTGTTTGCAAATGGGTAAAAAGGTTATTTATGCGACAAGTGAGAATTTCATAAACGATTTTACTTCGAATTTAAAAAACGGAAGCTTAGAAAAATTCCAAGAAAAATACCGAAACTGCGACGCTTTACTCATAGACGATGTGCAGTTTTTAGGTAAAACGGATAAAATTCAAGAAGAGTTTTTTTTCATTTTCAACGAAGTGAAAAACAAATTCGGGCAAATCATAATGACAAGCGATAATCCGCCAAATATGTTAAAAGGCATCACAGAAAGGCTTAAAAGTCGCTTTGCAAACGGCATTATCGCAGATATTACTCCGCCAGAACTTGATACTAAAATTGCCATTATACGCAAAAAATGCGAATTTAACGAAGTGCATTTAAATACTGAAGTGATTAATTATATAGCCACTTCTATGGGAGATAATATACGAGAAATTGAGGGAATGATTACGAATTTAAACGCTTATTCAAGGCTTATAAACCAAGAAATAACGCTTGATATTGCAAAATCTTTAATGAAAGACCACATTAAAGACAAAAAAGAAAACATAAGCATAAACGATATTCTAGCCGCTGTGAGTAAGGAGTTTAACATAAAAACAAGCGATATAAAATCAAACAAAAAAACGCAAAACATAGTTACAGTAAGACGCATTGTAATTTTCCTTGCAAGAGAGCTAACTACTATGTCTATGCCGCAGCTTGCGATATTTTTTGATATGAAAGACCACACGGCAATTTCACATAATGTGAAAAAAATCAACGAACTTATTTTAGAAAATTTAGAATTAAAAAACAAAATCGAGGAGTTAAAGAACAAAATCTTAACCAAAAGTCAAAGTTAGGTGAAAGAATGTGAAAAACTAAAAAATTTAAAAAAGACCGAAACTATGGTAAAATAAATTTTTAAAACACTTTTTCACATTTTCAACAAGCTTATTATTATGATGAAATTTAAAATTTAAAATAAGGAGAAAAAATGAAACTTATCATCAACAAAAATATTTTAGAATCCGCCATACTTTTGTGTAATGCTTATGTGGAAAAAAAGGATTCTAGCACTATTACTTCTCATCTTTATCTTCACGCAGATGAGGATAGGCTTACTATAAAAGCTAGTGATTATGAAATAGGGATAAACTATAAGATCAAAAAAATCCGCGTAGAAACTCCGGGCTTTGCAACTGCAAATGCAAAAAACATTGTTGATGTGATTAAAAATTTGAATAATGAGGAGCTTACCTTAGAGACTATAGATAATTTCTTATTCATACGCCAAAAAAGCACGAAATATAAATTTCCTATGTTTAATCCTGAAGATTTCCCAGAATTTCCAAACACAGAAGACAAAAACAAATTCGACATAGATTCAAGCGATCTTAATCGCTGCCTTAAAAAAATCCTACCAACCATAGATACGAATAATCCAAAATACTCTTTAAACGGAGCTTTTTTAGATATAAAAACAGATAGAATCAATTTTGTAGGAACGGATACAAGAAGACTTGGAATTTTAACCTTGAATAAAGCAAACGACAAAGAATTTCATCTTAGCATACCTAAAAAAGCCATTATAGAAATGCACAAACTCTTTTACGAAAAAATTGAAATTTTTTACGATGAAAATATTTTAATCGCTAAAAATGAAAATTTCGAATTTTTCACTAAGCTTATTAACGATAAATTCCCAGATTATGCTAAGGTTGTTCCTAAGGAATTTAAGTATGAATTCACATTTAAAACAGAGGATTTTATCGATTCTTTAAAGAAAATTAATGTTTTAACCGAAAAAATGAAACTTTCTTTTACTAAAAATAAACTTATTTTCGAGGGCATAAGCCTTGATAATATGGAAGCAAAAACAGAGCTTGAACTTGAACTTGATGTTAAAGAGGATTTTGCTTTGATAGTTATGATTAAGTTTTTACTAGACTTTTTAGCTTCTATAGAGGAAGAGGAATTTAAGATTAAGATTAACGAGCCTAATCTTGCTTTTATAGTAAGCTCTTTAGGGCTCGAAGTGATTATTATGCCATCTGTTTTATAAAGGATGAAAATTTATGCAAACGCAAAATTACGCCGAAAGTAATATAAAAGTCTTAAAAGGTCTAGAAGCCGTTAGAAAGCGCCCTGGTATGTATATAGGCGATACCAATGTTGGCGGACTTCATCATATGATTTACGAGGTTGTGGATAACTCCATAGACGAAGCTATGGCAGGACATTGCGATAGAATAGAAATTGAGCTAACCACAGAGGGAAGCTGTATAGTAAGGGATAACGGACGCGGCATTCCAATAGGAATCCACCCAACTGAAAAAATTCCTACTTTAACGGTGGTTTTAACCGTTCTTCACGCCGGAGGGAAATTTGATAAAGACACTTACAAAGTATCCGGAGGTTTGCACGGAGTTGGCGTTTCTGTTGTAAATGCTCTTTCTAAAAAACTTATTGCAACCGTGAAAAGAGAGGGTGGAATTTACCGCCAAGAATTCGCACAAGGAAAAGCCACAAGCGAACTTGAAAAAATCGCTTCAAGCAAGGAAAACGGGACGACTATTGAGTTTTTTCCTGATGAGAGCATTTTTGAAGTAACAAGCTTTGATTATGAAATTTTGGCAAAGAGATTTAAAGAACTTGCTTATTTAAATCCAAAAATCACCATAGTTTTTAAAGACAGACGCATAGAAAAGGAAGAAATTTTTCATTTTGAGGGCGGAATTTCTCAATTTGTAAGCGATTTAAACAAAAAAGAAGCCCTAACCAAGCCTATATATTTTAGCGTCGATGAAGAAGATGTTAATGTTGAAGTTGCTTTGCTTTATAATGAGGGCTTTAACGAGAATTTACTTTCTTTTGTGAATAATATCAAAACGCCCGATGGAGGAACGCACGAATCAGGCTTTAGAATGGGACTTACAAGAGTTATTAGCAATTACATAGAAGCAAATGCAAACGCAAGGGAAAAAGACTCTAAAATCACAGGCGATGATATAAGAGAAGGGCTTATTGCAGTTGTTAGTGTGAAAGTGCCAGAGCCGCAGTTTGAGGGACAAACCAAAGGAAAATTAGGTTCTTCTTATGTGCGTCCTGTGGTTAATAAAGCAAGTTTTGAGTATTTAAGCAAGTATTTTGAGGAAAATCCTATAGAAGCAAAAGCCATTATGAGTAAAGCTTTAATGGCAGCTAGAGGTAGAGAAGCGGCGAAAAAAGCAAGAGAACTTACGCGTAAAAAAGAGGGACTAAGCGTTGGAACTTTGCCGGGAAAACTTGCAGATTGTCAAAGTAAAGATCCTACCCAAAGTGAAATTTATCTTGTCGAGGGTGATAGTGCGGGAGGTTCGGCAAAACAAGGACGCGAGAGGGCTTTTCAAGCGATTTTACCTTTAAGAGGAAAGATTTTAAATGTAGAAAAATCAAGGCTTGATAAGATTTTAAAATCAGAAGAAATTAAAAATATGATAACCGCTTTTGGTTGCGGTATAGGCGATGAATTTGATATTAACAAGCTAAGGTATCATAAAATCATTATTATGACCGATGCCGATGTCGATGGTTCGCACATTCAAACCTTGCTTTTGACCTTTTTCTTTCGTTTTATGAAAGAACTTGTGATTAACGGGCATATTTATCTTGCCCAGCCTCCGCTTTACCGCTATAAAAAGGGACAAAAAAAGGAAATTTATCTTAAAGACGAAAAGGCTTTAAACGATTTTTTAATAGAAACAGGCATTGAAAATTCAAACTATGAGGGCATAGGCTTAAACGATTTAAAAGACTTTTTAAAGCTAGTTGCCGCTTACCGTAGGGTGTTAAAAGAGCTTGAAAAAAGGTTTAATATTATAGAGCTTGTGAGGCATTTGATAGAAAATGAAAATTTGATAAAAAAACCAAATAACGAGCTTTTTGAAGAGCTTAAAAAATTCCTTGAAAAAAAGGCTTACAATATACTAAATCATACGCTTAATGAAGAAAGCATTCATATTTTTGTGCAAACTCCAAACGGCTTAGAAGAACTTCTCATAAATGATGAGTTTTTCACGCATCCGCTTTACGAGGAAGCACTTTTTATCTCAAAAAAGATTAAAGAAAGGGAGCTTGATTTCGGACGCGATATTTTTGAAATTTTAGACGAAGTGGAGAAAAATTCCAAAAAAGGTGCTTATATACAAAGATATAAAGGTTTAGGTGAAATGAACCCTGAGCAGCTTTGGGAAACGACTATGGATCCAAGCGTGAGAAGACTTTTAAGGATTAGCGTAGAGAATTTAGAAAGTGCAAGTGATACTTTTAATCTTTTTATGGGCGATGAGGTCGAACCTAGACGCGATTATATCCAAGCTCACGCTAAAGATGTCAAGCATTTAGATGTTTAAAGCTTTAAAATATGTCAATGGAGCCTTGATGAAACAAAATCAAGGCAATATCTTAGATGAATATTTCACAAAGCCTGAAATTTCTAAGTATTTATTTAAAAAAACAAAAGAAATTGTTTCTAAATACGAAAATTTAAAAAAATTCACTTGGCTTGAACCAAGTGTTGGAGATGGTTGTTTTTATAAACTTTTACCTTCTAAAAAAATAGGCATAGATATAAATCAAACTTCTTTTGATACTTTGCAAACCGATTATCTTAACTTTAAACTTCCTAAAAAGCCTTTGATTGTCATAGGAAATCCACCTTTTGGGCATCGCGGAGTTTTAGCCTTAGAATTTATCAATCATTCGCAAAATGCTGATTTTGTTGCCTTTATCTTGCCTATGTTTTTTCAAAGTTTAGGCAAAGGTTCTATTAGGTATAGGGTAAAAAATTTTCATTTACTTTATGAAGAAAGTTTGCCTCATAATGCTTTTTATCTAAGTAATGGCAAGGATAAAGATGTTAAAACTTGTTTTCAAATTTGGAGTAAAAACTATAAAAGTTTAAAAGATGAATTCAGTTGGTATAAACAAAAGGAAAAACAAGAGCCTTTTGCTAAACTTTTAAAGGTTTTAACTGTGTCTTTAGCGAAAAATAGAGAATGTGGTAAGGAATGGATTTTTGACAAAAAAGCCGATTTTTATTTAAGTTCGACTTTTTTTAAAGAAAATTGCGTTGTGAAAGATTTTTCACAGGTTAAGTATAAAAGTGGCGTAGCTATCATTTATAACGAAAATGCACCTAAAAACAAGCTGGATAAAATTTTTTTAAATGCCGATTGGAATAAATACAGCTCCTTAGCGACAAATGGTTGCAGACATATAGGAAAATCGCATATTTTCAAGCTTTTACAAGATGAGGGGTTTAAAAGTGATTAAAGAACTTTTATTAGAAATTATCGATGAAAAGCATCAAGAATTAAAGCAATACGAACAAACCGGAATATTTCATAAAATCAAAGATTTTGAGGGTAATGCTATAGGGCAGATTGGTGAAAGATTTATTAAAGAACTTTTTAAAAAATGTAATCTTTCTATAGATAATACCGATAAAAAAATCATACACGATGAATTCGACCTACTTTCTAATAATAAAAAAATAGAAATTAAAACCGCAAGAAAAGGGTTTAAAAACGATACTTTTCAGTTTAATGGTATTAATCCAAAATACAATTATGATTATATTATCTTACTTGGGATTACTTATGAGGATATATTTTATTATATAGTTGATAAAAAACAAAATTATAAATACGATCATAAAACAAGAAAAGAATTTATAAAAATTGGTGAAAAATTTAAACAACTCGTTTGTATGAATCCCGGAAATGCCGTCAATTTGAAACTTACTTTAAATTTAAAAGAGCTTAAAAATAGTGAAAATTTAATCAAAGATTTAAAAGCCTATTTTTCTTAAGCTTTTAAATCTTTTTCATTTTCTAAAATAGCATTTTCGTTGTAAGAGCCTACAAATAAGAATTTCCCTTATTTTAACCAAAGTAAATTCAGTCTCGAACTAGAATTTATCACATCAAAAATTTCTTGCATTAAGGTGGCATTTTGTAAAAATTTTCTTAACTAAAAATAAAGCTTTTAAGTGCTTTTCAAGTCTCATTTTGTAAAATCACAAAAATTATTTTTAAGGAAAAACTATGCGTTATGGAGAAAAAGAAATCAAAAATTTCAATCCCGAAAAAGACCTAGAACTTTGGAAAAATGAAGCAAAAAATGATTATATCATTAAAATCACCTTGCCTGAGTTTTGTTGTCTTTGCCCCAGAAGCGGGTATCCTGATTTTGCAACCTTGCATTTTGAGTATATGCCCGGTGAGTTTGTTATCGAGCTTAAAGCCTTGAAACTTTATATAAATTCTTTTAAGGACAAATACATAAGCCACGAGGCAAGTATTAATGAAATTTACGCAGTTTTAAAAGACA
>CAZWYE010000011.1:0-25135 GCA_964637895.1 uncultured Campylobacter sp.
CTTGCCTTAGCAAAAAACTCTTTTTTATTCACATATTGAGTTAAAGGAATCTTTTCATCACTCATTCCCTCATAAGTGGTCTTTTTTCCTAGTGTAAGTAAAGAACTCTCAGCCTGTGCTATAGCCCTATGCAGTTTTCCATTTGCAAAAATCATCATTTCACCATTATTCATATTGGTTACTTCATTATGTTCTATGGCGTCTTTTTCCTCTACCTTATAAGTATCTTCTATAGCACCTTGACCTTTTGCAAATTCTCTTCTTTTTACAAAATCTCTTGACATTATCTTAATTTTTTCAATCATTTTTGCATAAAATTCTGTAGTTTCAGGGTGCATATTTTTCATTAAGATATGAACGCCTGTAACATCAATAATCTCTTTTCTTTCATAATCATTTTTTGCAACCACATCAATTTGTGCATGAGATTGAAAAAAAGGAAAAACAGAAATTCCTAAACTCCTACTCTTAGATTCTAAGCGTCCAAAACCTTCTATAACATAAGAACCAAGCTCATCTAAAAAGCAAGTGAAAGGAATTTTCGGCTCTTTTGCAAATTTTGCTTTTTGAGCGGCAACGCCTTTTATAAGTCCTAAAATAAGACGACCAAGTTCTTTAGGCGTGGTATCACTATCCATAGTAGGTAAGGTTACAAAAATAATTTTATTTCTTTGAGTAGCTTCCCATAAAGATATATCAGGGTGAGGGGCGTTAAAAATCTTTCCATAGTCTGAGGCTAGATTTGTTAAAACATTACGCCAAGCTCCAACACAGACAGAAACATCATAAATACCTTGTCCATCTCCGCTAGTTTTTTTAAACATTTCATCAACCCATTTTTTATCGTTCTTATCGCCTTTTAAAAAGTCATTAATATCTACCTCTATAGTAGAGCTTACATATTTTACAAAATCCATTATTCCTGTGTGGCTTTTGGCTAAATGCTTATAATCTATAGCTTCTTTAAGTAAGGTCTGCAAACTCATCATATTAGTAAGTGTGCTAAAATCAAAAACAAAGTCTTTTTCATTGTCCCTTTTATAAACCATAAGCTTTAAAATATTTTTCATAAATTCCTTTTGTTTTTCTTTCCATTCGTTTTCCTCACCTATGAGTAAAGCAATCATAATTTCATAAATACTCAAAGCCCCTCCGCTTAAAAGAGGATTGATAGTGTGCGTATTATCCATATCTAAGAAATTAAGATAGACAAAGTCATCTTCTCTTCCTAAGGAGGCTACAAGTCCGTAAATTTCTTTAGCAAATTCGTCCGTTCCTTTACCATCAACGATAAGCATTCCACCGCCTAAAAGCGTATATTGCTCTATGAGACCTTTCATTAAAACAGATTTTCCAGCACCTATGGTTGCCATACAGAGAAAGTGCCTTTTCATTGTTTCAGCGTTGATGAGAAGAGGACGAATTTTATTATTGAGTGCTTTTCCACTTTTTACAGCATCGCCGTAAAATTTCTTAACCTCAGTTCCTAAACATAAAAGATAATCTTGTTTTTCTTCGTTAGAAATTACCGCTTCTTTAGAGTCTTTTTTCTCTTTATAAAGATAAAGTGCAAGGGAGCTAAAGCAAGAAAGAATAGTGCTTACATAAAGATAAAGGCTAAGGTCTAAATTATTCACAAAAAACTTGCAAGTATGGTGATAAAAATCCCCACATAAAAAATAAATAAAAGAAATTTTCTAGGAATTTCTTCTTTGCTTAAATATTCTACTAGCCTATCTTGCTTAGGTTTATAATGTCTTACTTTAGAATGAATGATTTCCATTTTACAACCTTTTCTTTGATTTTCGTTTAGAGTCTTTGCCTTGTTCTAAGTCTTGTGAATTTTCCAAATCTTAGCTCCTCTTGTATCTCCACCTCAAATTCCAAAATATCCTTATCTTTATTTTTTAAAAGGTATTTCATTTTACAGCCTTTATGCTGTTGATTAGGCTTTGAAGTTCGTTTTGTGTTTTTAAAAGAAAATTTTCATTTTTTGTTGTATGTTAATGTTTTGTTCTAAGCTTAAAAGTCTTTTGTTTTCTTTTAAAACTTCCTTTTCTGTTTTTAGAATTTCATTTTCTAAAAGAGAATTAAGCTCATCTATACTTTGAAAAATACTTTCCTCGCCTCTATCGTAAGAGCTTATACCATTACTTGCCATAGAAGAGCCTAAAGAAGAATCCACACAACCTCCACAAGCAAAACTTTCATTTACAAAAATCATACTTAAGATTAAAACTAAAATATTTTTTTTCATCTTTGCTTCCTTTTGTTTGAATTTTAGTGTTTTAAAATTTCGTTGTTTAAGTTGTTTTCTTGGCTATTTTCCTTTTTAACATTATATTAAATTTCCTTTAAA
The DNA here is from genome assembly GCA_964637895.1 of uncultured Campylobacter sp. Classification (GTDB taxonomy): domain Bacteria; phylum Campylobacterota; class Campylobacteria; order Campylobacterales; family Campylobacteraceae; genus Campylobacter_D. The sequence continues at coordinate 2,360 of CAZWYE010000011.1, forward strand.
ATAAGCGTAAAATCTCTCACGCTTTATAGGGAGTTTTATCATTGTCCATTTCTTTTGCGTATTCTTCGTCAAATTCCTTTTCTTGTGGAGTGTTTTCTTGCTTTTCTTGTTTGATATAATCTTTAATTCTGTCTTTAAATTCCATATATTTATAGAAAAGCACAGCACCTTTTCTTTTGACGCAATTAAGATTAAGCAAATCTAGGGCTCCTAAAAGTTCAAGTTCCTTTTCATTTTTAGCAAGAAGTTCCAAATTCGCTAAAGAAATATTAAAAGGCTTAGTGTTTTCTTCCCATAAAGTCATTAAGAAAAATTCCGCTTTGTTGTCGTTTTCTTGTAAAATTTTATTATAGTCTAGGTTAAGCTCTCTAGCTTTTATGAATTCTTTCACCTTTTCAAATATGGCTTTATAAAGCATATTATCGTTTAGCTCATCTATACTTTTAAGCTCACTAAGCTTAAAATTATGAAAATCTAAAAAGAACTGCGGAACTATAAAACCATTTTTTATAAGCTTTTTGCTCTCTTTATTGACAAGGGCTTCGACTCTGTTGCTTTTTACACTTTTACGCACTTTGTAAAAATTAACTATATCTTTTGCCTTCGCTTCTTTAAAATATCTTTGCTGATTGGCTATGATATCAAGTGGTTTTGCTCGGGTTTTTGTCTTTATAAGATAAATGCTTAAGACATAAAAAGGCAAGAGAAATAAGAAATAAGGATTAACTTTCTTTTCAAAATCGCCTATATATAAAAAGACAAAGCACATTATAGCACTCAGTCCTACTATGTATGTTGCATTTTAAAGAAGTTCTTGTGCGTCAAAAAAATTACCTGAATTTAAAAAAAGTATCAAGGCTAATACTAGAAAAAAGATTAAAACAAACATATTTTTTCCTTTCTTAATTTATCAAAGCCATATAGCCTTCTATAATTTTAGTAATAATATCACCATCAGGAATGAACATTGCTAAACTAGCTATTTTAGCCCACAAATAAAAAATAAAAATTCCTACCACATTGGCTATCACAAGCCAAACAAAAATTTGCATAGTATTGCTCTGCAAAGCGTCTTTTTTAGCTTCTCTTAATCCATAAGCAGAGCTTACGACAAAAACAACCCAATACATTAGCAAAAATAACCAATCCGTTACGGCTTGAACTAAATGAAGTTGTAAATAAAGCCCCTTATCTTCGAATCCTCCGCTTACTCCAGCTAGAGAAAACACTTGGTCTTCGCCTCTAGCCCAAAAAATTCCAAAGATTTTTCCTTGAAGATAATTGCTCTCATAAACAGCATTTAGAGCATCAAGGGTTTTAATAGCAAGCATAAAAAAAATACAAGAGATAAAATGCACGCTAAAAGCCATTGCAAAAACACTTAAAATAGAGCTAGAATGTGCGTTATGCCCTGAATTTGCTTTAAAAATTCCTTTTAAAAGCACGAATAAAAAAGGTAGGGTTGCAAAAACAAGAGCACCCGTTCCAAAGGTATAAGCAGAGGCTATAAGCTGAGAAGCACTATTTCCCATTGACTGCCCTTGTTTTTTGCTCGTTAAGTAAAAGCTCGTTTCCTTGTTTAAGCAAGAATAAATTCTGTTCTTTTTGAGTGAGCGTGTTGATTGTTGCTTGAATGTTTTGCCTGTGCTTTAGGTTTTGTTCTGTTTGCATTTCATCAAGTTTTACTATTTTATCACTCATAGAATCTATAGGATTTGCGAACAAAAAAACCATAAAAACAAAAGAAATTAAAAAGAAAAATTTATTCAATATTTTTTCCTTTCTTTTCTTAAAATTCTAAGAAAACTCGAAAGATTTTTTAAAAGAAAAATCGAATAAGGATTGCTAAGCTTATCCTCCTTAAATACAAAACGATAAAGCAAAAATCCAAAAACAGGATAAATCATAAAAAATTGCTTTGAGTTTTCACAAAAAAAGAAACATAAGATAAATACAAAAATATTAAGCCTTGTTGCTAGAAAATAAAGCGGTTTTAGTTTTAAAGTGTATTGCTTTTTAGAAATAACTTCTTCCACTTTTATTTTCCTTACTGAACGCTATTAACAAGGTTGTCAATTTCACTTTTTGCACTTGCTTCATCGAATTTTTGAGCCATAATAACTTCTTTTTCTGCAATGAGCTTTGCAAGTTCGTATTTTTTATTCCATTTCTCTTCTATTTCAACGATTTTTGCACTTTCAAAGGCTTGTTGTTTTCGAATTTGAGCTATGGCTTCGGGTTGTAAATCCTTCCTTAAACTTAAGACATATTCTTGAGTAGGAATGGGGATTTTTTTATAAGAACTGTTGGCTAAACTCATAGAAATTTCGGCATTTTTTGCTAGGTCAAATTCTTTTTTTAAGGTTTTTGTAACCTCTTTAGAGCTTTCATTAGCTACTTCACCTGCTTCAATTTTAGCATTAATAAGAGAGGAGGCATTGCTAGAATTTGTGCTTTTGATTAAGTTCTTATAAGATTTAACATTATCATCAACGCCCTTTTTATAATCCTCTAAAGTTGCTGGGGCTTCTAAATCTTCAATTGTAAGCTGAGATACATCTTTGTTTAGGTATTTTGACGCCTCCATAAACATATTTACAGCTTCTGTATTACCATTTAAAAGATAGTTTTTTACAACATTATTTGTAGAATCGCTATTTAAAACTGAATGAATATCCCAAGTCTTATAAAACTGACTTAGAGTTTTTCCGTTAGGAAGCTTAGCACTTAAATCATTATTTTCTGTATCTAAACTTGCATATTCTAAAGCTTCAACAGCTTTTTTTGCTTTCATATTCTGCAAATTTCTTTGCCTTATCCTCGCAAAATCTTTTGCTCCTGTAATGCCTAAGTTTTTATTCCCACTGCCTCCAAAGAGCCCACAAACATTAAGCTTAAGTTTATCCACTTCATCAGCTATAGAACAAAAATCGGTATTGTCAAAATTAATATCCGTTTCTGTGCCATAACAAGCCTCTAAAAAACCCAGTCCTTCTTTAAAAAGTCCGTCAAATTGCTCGTCTAATTTTCCAAGAATACTATCTTTAATACCACCTAGAAAATCATCAACACTCGCAGCATTAACACAGCTTAAAGCACTCGCTAAAGCTAAAATTACACAAACTTTTTTTGTCTTCATAGATGCTCCTTATTTACAAATTTCATATTGCTTACAAAAATCTTGCTTTTCTGTTTTTGTAAAGAAAAGCACATTGTAAAAATTTCCTTCATCAGAAAAAACAACATTAGCCCTTTTTAAAATGTCTAAATTCTTTGCATTTTTTTTAATTTGTAGGGTTTGTTTGTTAGCTTGTTCGCTAACTTTTTGAGTTAGATGATTAATATTGCTATCCCTGTTATTTAAAAGCACAGCATTTTGCTCTTCTATGCTTAAGTCAAGCTCTTTAGAAATATTTTCTTTGAGCGTAGGTATGTTTGCAAATCTAGAAAAAAGAGCTTCGACATCAAGTTCTTTTTGAATTTCACTAGGAAGTATTCTAAGCTTGACTAAGCCATCTTGTCCTATTTCTTGCCAGACTTGAGGATAAGTAAGGTTTTGATTTTTGATTAAATATTTTCCTATTTCATAGGCTTTTAAAGAGTCTTTATACTTACTTAGCATAGCCTTTGCTTCATCAAAAGCGTCTTGAACTCCTTTTTCATAGCCCCTTTGATAGAAAAAGTCCTCTGTGCTATCGGCATAAGCAAGGTTTGCAAGAAATATTAAAGCTAGGCTTGTAATTTTAATTTTCATTAGTTTTTCTCCTTTTTTCATCTTACATAAACTCCTTTCTTTTCAACCTCTAAATCTATCCAAATTTTGGTTTTAGGCACGATTTGATAAAGATAAGGTAGGTCTTTTTTAAACACTTCTGCTGTGCTTTTTACAATATCTGCTATGATATTCACTCCAGCTGTTGCGAAATAATCACTTGCCTTAGGCTTTTCTGTATTGGTTGATTGTATAGGAGACATATAAGAATTTCCTGCTCCATCTGAGGTGGTAATGTATTGCACATCTTGCTTTTTATTACTCTCTTGCAGGGCTTTTAAATATTAATTGGTAGCGTTTTTAATCTCATCGCTTGAATAAGAAAGAGAATTCCAACCTATTTCCTCTATTTTTCTATCATTGACATAAGTAGCTAAGTTATAGCTTGTTTTTTCCTCATTTAAAACTATGGCGGTTTTGACATTAAATCTCACCTTATTTTTTTCTATGTATTTAGGGTCAGCCATTAAGGAATATTTTTCATTAACATTAACTAAATTTGCAAATAAGGTTACAAAGCCTACATTAGTATTACATTCTATCCTCATACTTGCAGGTTGCATTCCAGCATTGATTTCTTCTTTTATAAAACAATATCCTTTTACATTGACAAGTTCAGCGTTTTGACTTTGATTATTATCGCTAGGCGTGTCTTGTTTTGTTATGTTTTGCACAAAAGCATTTTCAAGCTTAGTTCCTATAGATTCTTTAGCTCTTGGATTGTTTTTAGCGTTTTCGTAGTAATTAATATAGTTAAAATTACAGCTTGACGCATTCTGTTTTCTTTATCAGTCTTTTTATCAAGTTTTTCTAGCTTTTGTTCCTCAATGACATTTCTTCCCTCACTTGCAGATTTAATGATATTGCTTGATATATCCTCATTATTTGCAAAGGCAAAATTCACACTTAAAAATGCAAAAAATAATATTTTTAATCGCTTCATTTTTTATCCTTAATCATTTTGAATGAAATGCCCTCTTTTTAAACCTATATCATAAATACTCTCTTGTTCCTTATCTTTAACCTTAAAAAAGTCCTTAGAGCCTCTTCAAAAGAGTTTTGACTTTGAGTATTAAGCCTTAATTCTTTAGCTGAAGTATTTTTAGGTAAGATATATTTTTTATCATCAGGAATCTTATTGGTTTGCACCTTAGAACTACAAGCACAAAAACTCATAGCAATAAGCAAATTCATAGCAAAAAAACGCATTTTCATTCTTTTGACTCCTCAAGCTTCACATCTAAGGTAGAAAAATAAAGATTTTCACCCTTTACCTTTATAAAGCTTTCACCTTGACTGGTAGTGATTTCTTTTTCAAATTCGAATTCTTTTTGATTTAAAAGCTTGTTTTCTGTGAAATTAAGACTATCATTTTCTACACCGCCTAAACTTTGATAACTCATAGCCTTAGCATTCTTAAAAATGATTTTTTTGCTTGGGGCTTTAGCTTTAGTTTCTGTTTGAGTTTTCTTTTCATTTTTGCTCGAAGTTTTATAAACGATTTTTTCTTTTTCCTCTACTATAACTCCTGCTTGTATAGCATCATTTAAAAGCGTGTTATGAAAATCCTGCCATAAAAAAGGATAAGTGTGAAAACTCATTGAATTTTTAAGAACCTTAATAGCATTTTTATCCAGCTTAAATTTATCTAAAAGCTCTTTTAGCTTTAGCCTTTGCGTCAATTTCTCTATCAAAAGCTCCAAAACTTACAAAGTCCCTACTTAAATGCGTTTCAAAGCCTTCTTTATCAGCTATAATTTGCAAAAATAAGGCTTCATCTAAAGGAGTGTTTTTAATTTCATAAACAAGTAAAAAAGGCTTAGAAACAAGAATTTGCTTAGCCTTAAAACCATCTTGTTTAGCTTGAAATTCTAAAGCTTTAAGTCCAGCCTCAAAGCCCTCTTTAAAGCTTATGTGATTGACCTCATAAAAAGAATTCCCAAAGCATAAATTCGCTCCAAATATTAAAACTATGCTAAGTTTTTTAAATGTTTTCATTTTATCTCCTAAATTTTTTCTTATTTTTTTCTAAAAGTCCTTGTTCTTCGCAAAAGCTCTCTATTTCGTGTATTCTCTCACCTAGTTTTGTAAGCAAGGCTTGTAATTTAGAAAACTCAGCCCTTAAATTCACTAAAAGTTCGTTAATATCTATTTTTAATCTCCTAAAAATCTTAAATTATAAGCATAGTCTTTATCCTTAAAACGAATGAAATTTTTATTTATACTTTCAATCTCAAACCATTCTAAGAATTTATCTCCTACTTTGTATTCTTTTAAATCATATTTAAAATCGTTTTTACTTGCTAAAAGTTCAATATCCTTTTGCTTTTCTTTTAAAAACTCTATCATATCCTTTGGTCTTTGAGTTTTAGCAATTTCTCTTATAGCTTCTTCTTGGTCTAAATTATCATTAGAAAGCTCTAATATTCTAGCTTCAGCCTCTACTTCGTTTTTATCCTTTGCAAAAGAAGCTAAATTTTGTTCTTTTTGCTCTTGTTTAGAATTTTGTTCTTGTTTAAAGCTTTGTTCTTGCTTGTTTTGAGTGTTGTTTGTGTCTTTGCTTGTTTCTTTAGTATTAAAAGGACTATCAAGCTTTGGAGGGATAAAACCTTGTTCTTTTTGTTCTTCTTTGTTTTCTTTAATGGAATTTTCGAAATTTTGGGAAAGTTGTTGGTTTTCACTGCTACTAAGAAGCCAAAAAGTTAAAGGTATTAAAACAATAACTCCTATTAGAGCAAATAAAATATTTTTGTTTTTTGCGTTAAAATTTAGATTTTTAAGAATATTGTTTATTTTTTCTTTCATCTTTTCTCCTTTTGATTTAATCTTAAAGAGTAACACTTTTGGATAAGAAAGGCTGTCAATGCGGAGTTTTTAGTGTTACTCTTTAAAATTAATTTTAATAAGGCTTTTTTCTTTTAAGGTTTTCCTCTCTTTCTTATCTTTTTTTCCATAAGCTCATCATAACTTTGAACTTTATTAGAATCAAAACTTTGCTTTAATTCTTCGTTGTTAAAAAGCGAAGTATTTTGAACTTCTTCTTTATGTTCTAAAGCATTGTTATCATCTACAATCATTATTTTTTCAAAATGCTTTCCTGCCTGACTTTCTTTGATTTTTTCTATATGTTCTTTTATAGCCTCTTGCATTTACGTTTCTTCTTGTATTTTTTTGTTTTGTTCTTTAATTGCTTCTTCTTGTATATGAGTGCAAATTTGCATAAACTTATTATCATCATAAAGTTTTAAAAAAAACATTTATCATAAAATATTGGGCAAAATCTTTATCCTTAAAATAAGCCTTAGTAAGTTCGTAATCAATAGGTATGCTCTCATAATCACTTCTAAGTGCTTTTTCTAAAGCCTCGTTAAAGTCTTTATAATGTATTATCTTGTTTTCTTTAGAATTAGCCATAAGCATAAGAATAGGCTTAAATTCTAACTGCGTTAAAAAGCTATTTTTTATATATTCAAAAGTTTCTAAAAAGTTTTCTTTATCGTCTATGAAAGTTTGTTTTTTCTGCAAATGAAACGAATCTTAAAAACATTTCTTTATTGAATTTATTTTTAAAATCTGCATCGTTAAAATATTTTTCATAAAATTTATCGTCATTGTTATTGTTTAAATCAGTTGCAGCATTGATAGCTTCGTGCATACTTAGTTCATTAAAATCAAGCTCAAATTCTGCTCTATCTGTTTTAGCAAAAGATTTTAAAAGCTCATCGTTTTCAATAGGCTCTTCAATAATTTTTGTTTTAACTTCCTCATAATAACTTAAGGGTAAATCCTTTGGATTTTCGTTTAAACTTTCATTCTTTTTAAAAGAATCCTCATTTAAATTTTCTTTAAAAATCGTTCCATATCTTGTAACTTCCTCTTTAATCTTTTTTAAAAACTCATTCTCACTCTCGCTTAAATCTTTCGTTAAAAGCTCATTAATTTCTTTAAGCAAAATTTGATATTCTTCTTCGTTTAAACCTGCCTCCTCATTAGTATCAAACTCATCAAGTTTTAATAAAAATTTTGTAAATCTTTCTTTGTTTGAATTTGTTTCGTTATTTAAATTCTCCTTTTCGTTTAAATTTTCTTTCGCGTCTAAATTCTCTTTAGAATTTAAATCTTGTTCTAAATTAGAATTTTCTTTATTATCATTAATGATTTTTATAAAATTATCAAGCTTTTCTAAGATATGAACGATTTTTTCATTTATTTGTTTTTTACGCGTTTCTTGGCTAAGTTTTGAGTTGGGTTCGAAGTTTTCTAAAGAATTTATTAAAATTTTAAAATCGTTAAAATCTTTAAAATTCATTTTAGAAAATTTGATAAATTCTATTTTTTCTTTAAGTTCTTTAGAAATTTCAAGCTCGTTTAAAATTATTGAAGCAGTTTGCGTCATTTCATTCTCCTTGCTTGAGAATTTTCGTTTTCTTATTCCTCATTCTTTTGTGCATTGTTTTTTTGCTTTTTATTAAACAAGAACCATTTATTATTGCTGTAGTTTTTCCTGCTTTGTTTTAAATTTTCTTTGGATTTTTCAAGCTTAGCATTTAATTCATTTATGTTTATTGTTTTATTTTGTTCTTTTAAATTGCTATTAATTTCTAATTCTTTAACAATTTTTTCTTGCGTGTTTTCTTGCTTTAAATTTAAAAGCTCAGCCCTTAAGGCTTCGTTTTTAGCTCTTATTTTTGCAAGAAGCATTTCTAATTCTTGCTTACTTTTTGAATTTAAATCCTTATAAAAAGCTCTCATAAAATCTTTATTTTCAAGTGTGCTTTCTTTAGAAAAAGGAAACATTAAAGTTTTTTCATCTTTAATAAAAGCTATCATTTGTTCCGGCGTAACTGATATTTCTTTGTTTTCATTTAAAGTTAAATCTTGTTCTAAATTCTCTTCATTATTATCTTTTTCCATATTTTCCACAGCTTTTTGAGCTTTTAGAAGTTTGGAAAAATTAGCATTAGCACTTAGTTCGCTAACTATAGAATCGCTTAAAGAATTATCTTCTTCATTCTTTTGAGTTTTAAAATTAAGGATGAAATGATTGTAAAATTTATCATAATCTATAAAGCCTTTTTTCTTTAAAACCTCGATAAAATCAGTAAGAATGTTTTGATAGTTTTTATCCTCATTAACGCTAAATTGTTTTTTAATCAAAGTATCAAAAATATCAATATTATTGATATTTGTTTTTTCTTTTTGTTCCTCGCAAAAGCATAAAAGATTCTTTGCAAAATCTTTAAAATCCTTATTTTCTACTTGCTTAGAAAATTCGTAGATATTCTCTATATCGCTTATTACACTCATAATTAATCCTTTTTATCTTTATTTTTAAAATTTTAAAATTGTTGTATAATTTTTTGGCATTATAGAAAAAAAGGAAAAGCTAAATATAAAAATTGGCTTAAAGTGTGCAAATTGCAGTTAGAAAATAGTAAATTTTTTACTTATGAAGTTTTAAATTTGTTTTAAATCACCTTTAAAACAAATAAGCAAGATTATATCAAAAAAACTTAATCTTACCTCCTTTTGCCTATTCTCATTCTTAATCTTTTAAGCTTGGTGTTTTCTTTTTGTAAATTTGCTTTGTAAGCTTGCATTCTTTGTGTTCTTTGAGAAAAGTCTTTTCTTAAAGCTTTGATCTCATTTAAAAGCTTTGCTAACTCTTCTAAATTTTCGTCTAATTTTTCTATAAATTTAAGCTCTTCTTGCTTTTTTTGTTTTTCTTTATACTCAAGCATAGTTTCAAGCTCTTGCACTCTTGCTTTTGAGTTTTGTTCGTAATACGGAATAAAATATTTCTTTCATAAGGCACTTTCTAAGCTTATTTCGTATTTAAAATCAACTAAAGTTTGAGCGATAATTCTTTCTGCTAATTCTGCTTTAATGCCTACAAATTGTATGTGAGGTGAGTTTATTTCTCTATCTTGTAAATGAAGTTCTAAAATTCCTTGAATATCATTTTCTAAAAGCCTTTGCTGTAAAAGGGCTAAAAGCTCATCTATTGCTTTTAGGAATATTTCTAGCCCAAATGTTTGCGGTTCTAACATATCCAAGCTGTTTAAAATAAACTAAAAGTTCGGATTTTAAAGCCTTTTCGCCTGTAAAAATCGCATTCTCATCTTGTCTTTTTAAAAATACTTCTTGGAATTTACTTAGAAAATAAGCCCTATCTTTTTCTTTTTCAATGAGTGCTAAAGCGTTTTCAAGCTCTCTTAAAAAACTTTTAGAATTTGAATTTCTAGCACTTTGAAGCATTTAGGTTGCCCAATGTTTAGAACAAAAAATTTGACAAGAATATTTTTAAATCATCTTTTGATATTGAATTTTCAGCCACTTTTGCTACAATGTCTTACATTGCTTTTATATATTCTTTATCACAAAAAACACCATTTATATTGGTAAAATGATAGCTTAAATATACGCAAGTTTAAAAAATGGTGAATTTTATACAAGAAGAAATAAGATAGGTGATTTTATCTAAAAAAAGCTAGATAAAAATCATCGTTTTAAATTTGCTCTAATGCCAAATCTAAATAAATTATTTGTGATTTACTATAAGCTTTTAGCAACCACTAACTCAAACAAATATTCGTGAAATTTAATCACATAAGTCAAATTAAAATACTCCATCATTTACTATTTGTATTTTAATCTTTTAAAAACATATCTATTTTCTAGGTCTTGAAATAATTTCAAGCCATCTTTGTCTAGTTTTTTAAAATTTTTATTTTGAAATAATATTAGCTTTGAATTTGTATTTTTTCATTTTTGTTTCTTGCATACTATTCGTATTATTCGCATTTATATCCTAAAAAATTAATTTTAATAATTATGTATTTTTTTTACCTTAAATATACCTAAGTTCTTTTAGTAAAAAACTCATTTTTCTCCTCGTTTTAAAAATAATATTTATATCTATACATATATAAAAAACTTAAAAGATTTAAAAATTCGAATAATTTTAACTATCTAAATAAAAAATATCCAAAACGACTAAACAAAAAGGTCTAAAACCAAGATAAAAAAGCTACAAACAAGTCGTTTTGAAATTTAAATCAAGCAGGATACACGGAAACTTTTTTTCTATTTTTGTCTTTTCTTTCGAATTTGACAAAGCCGTCAATTAAAGCAAAAATTGTATGGTCTTTTCCTATGCCGACATTGTTTCCTGTGTGAGTTGCAGTGCCTCTTTGGCGCACGATGATATTGCCCGCACGAACAAATTCACCACCGAATTTTTTAATCCCCAAACGACGACCGATAGAATCGCGATTGTTTTGAGTCGAACCTTGACCTTTTTTGTGTGCCATTTTAAGCTCCTTGAATGTCTTTAACTAAAACACGTGTGAATTGTCTTCTAAAGCCTCTTTTAAGCTTTGAGTCTTTCCTGCGTCTTTTTTTGTAAATCACAACCTTTTTGTCTTTTCCGTGAGCAATCACTTCCAAAACCACCTTTGCACCCGCTACAAAGGGCGAACCTAGTTTTAATTCTTTATCGTTGATAGCAAGAATTTCGCTCACTTCAACGCTTGACTTTTTTTCAGCTTCGAAACGATCAAGCCTTAGCTCATCGCCAACGCTCACCTTATACTGTTTCGAGCCGTGTTTGAAAATAGCATACATAAACTTTCCTTAAGGTAAGTTACCACAAAGCACCATTTAGGATTTAAAAGCTTCAATGGTTTAAAAAGCCCAAATTATACGAAATTTTTCTTTAATTTTTGGTTAAAATCCCAAATCCACTCCGCCTTTTCCGCCAAGTTTATAAGTTATTCCTTTTTCTTGTGCGGTTTTTTGGACTTCGCCTTGTAAATTTTGTCCGCCGGAAAATAAAGAATCTTCAAGCTCTTTTCTAAATTCAAAGGCTATTTTTTCAAAATCTTTTTGCTTTTTTTTAATATCATCGCTTAGATTAAGCTTAAAATTTAAAGTCCTTGAGTAAAGCACCTCTCTTGTAGGAAAGAAAACGAGCTTGTAAGCTATATTTAAGCTTAATTTATCTTTAGAATTTAGCTTACTCTCAAATTTTTGCGTATTTAAAATCTTAAATTCCAAAATATAATCCGCACCCAAAACATTGCCTAGTTTATAGACTTCTTCGCTAGAAATATCCTCGCTTTTAAGCAAATCGTTTTCACTTTTATAATTCTCATCTCTTTGAAGAATAGTAAAATTTTCGCTTTGTGAAAAGGAATCGTTTAAGGCTTGCTTAATCTTCTCACTCAAATCCGTTTTGCTTAAATCCAAAAGCACGAGTTTGTTTTTTTGTGTGCCCTTAAAAATGTATTTATAAGCTGAAATTTCAACTTCAACGCCATTTTGCGTGGAATTTATAGCATTAATTTTATAAGTATCGATGCGACCTTTAGAGGCGTTTTGCAAAAATTCGTTCGAGCTTTGTTCTATTTGCCCTAGCGGAGTAAGGGCGAATTTCACGCTTTTAACCTCTTTTCTTAAATTTTCACCACTTACCCCACGAAGCTGCGATAAAGCGTTAATCAAAGCATTATTTAAGGCTTCTTGTGCGTCGCTTCCACTTCCTTTGGAGTCTATGATTTTAGTGGTGATTCTTGTTTTAAGCGAATTTTTAGTGCCTTTTAAAGCCTCTTCTTGCTTTTCACTTTCTTGTGTGCTGTTTTCAAGGGCGTTTTGAGTAGTATTTTCATCACTTAAGTCAAGCTCTTGCGGAACATAATCATAAATGATAGCGTCCTTAGTTTTCGCACTTATCATTTTGGAATTTTTAGAATTATTCGTTACATTCACCTCGATATTTTCGCCCAAAACCAAGCTTAGAAGGCTTAAAAAAACTATGAAAATTCTCATCACCAAGTTACCGATTTTTTAGAGCCTACTTTATCAATAGTGCGTTCATCTTCCCAAAATGCCAAGCCAGAAGTAAGATCGGTTACGCTAAGATAAAAGAAATATTCAGCCTGAATATCGCCATTTCTTAAACGCACATTATCCTGCCTTATCTTTCCGCTTAAGGAAAAATCCGGTGCTACCAAAGTGCCCTTTTGAGCTATGGTGTTTTGGTTAAATTCTTCATTATCCCTAAGTTCTCTGACCGCTTCGCTAAGCTCGTCTCTTGCACCGCCTACTGCTACTGCTGTTGTGAGTATAAATTTGCCCGATTTTCTTAAGGCTATGGTAATTTTAGAAATAAGCTTGTCCGTGTCTATCCTCTGCGAAGTGTCGTTGGTGATTTTTCCTATGGCTAGGACCTTTCTTTGTCCGCTTGGAATGTTTAAAAATGCTGGATCTTTAAGCATACTCTCCACCATAAGTTCAGCCGTTTTTTCAAAATCATCCCTATCAAGTCCTAAGGTCAAAGCCTCGCCTAATTCCTTTTGCGTCGCCTTTCCGTCCGTATAAACAGGGCTTGAACACGCCACAAATACAAGCATTAAAAAAGCTAAAAATATAGTTTTCATCTTTTCTCCTTTTTTTAATTATTATAGTAAATCTAATTTTCAATCAAGTAAATTCGTGGTTTAATTTCTTTTGCAAAAGAACGCACTAAGATTAAAACATCTTTGTTTGGGTTTAAATTTGAGCTGAAAATCAAGCCTTGATTAGGATTTAAAATTTCAACAAAACCTTCGTTTTCAAGCATTACAACCTGCATATTTTTAGGCAAGAAATTCCAAAATCTAACATCCACTTTTGTGCTTAACATAGTAAAAAGACCGCTAATCAAAGACAAAATTCCCGTGCTGTCGTTTTTTGAAACGGCGACATTTAAAGTTGTTTTTAAAGTCGTTGTAAGCAAGGCTTTAGCGATAATAAGGTTTAAATTCGCCTTAAATTCACTCGCCACTATGGAGTCAAAGTCGAATAAATTGCGTGTTTGCAAATTTTCGCTCGAATTTAAAACATTTAAATATTCAAAAGAAGAAGCGCGTTTTTTAAGCACGGGTAAAGCCACATCAGCCCTTACAAACGCATCATCGTAAATAAAAGGCAAAGTAAAACTTACCTCATCAAGTGCTGGTGCTAAGCCGTTTTCGTAAATCACAAAAACATATTTTTTAAGCTTTTTTGGATTTAAAGAACTTGCAAATGTATCGAAAATTCCAAACTGTTTGCGTATTTCCTTATCCTTTCCATGCAAAACAAAGACCTCTTTAAGCAAATCATAAGCTTTTCTATAATCCTTATCCATAAAGAAAAAAACGGCACTCACATAGCTAACATAAGGATTGCTAAACTGCTCTATGGACTTAAAATCGTTGAAAAGATTTTCGTATTGTTTTGTTATGCGTTTGGAATTTCTTTCTATATTTTGCTCGTAGTTTTTATCATCATTGCGCTTTTTTTCAAGCTCCTCTCTTAAGCGTTTGATATAATAAGCAAAGTATTCTTCAGCCTTTTGCTGACGCATTAGGGCACGGTTAAACTCCACCCTTGCGTTCTCAAAGTCTTTTAAACTCATAAAATTTAAGCCCTTAATTAAATTTAACATAGTTCTTTCGTAGTAAAAGCCCTCATAATCAAAAATAGTATCGTTTATCAAAGTCGAAGCACCAAATTTAAAAATCTTATTCGAATTACTTTGCAAATCCACATCGTATTTATAAGATTCCTCGCTTAAGTCTAAAAAATCATTGCTAAGCTTAAATTTATCACAATCTCTTGCAATATAGCCGGCGTTTAAGCCTTTAAAAATCACATCTTTTTCTTTTTTAAGCTCCTCAAATTCATCGTTAAAAAAATCATCGCTACAATCTTGCGAAATAAGCTGTTCTTGATAAGCAAGATTAAATGCTTGATGAGTTGAACAAGAGCTAAAAAGCCCCGCAAAAATAAGGCTTAAAAGCGTTTTTAAAGCCGTGTTTTTTAGCAAATTTACTTTGCAATAAATTTTCATTTTCTACTCATCATTTGTGCATTTAGCATATTTTGTGGGCTTAAAATTTCATCGATTTTTTCCTTGCTTAAAAGTCCTTTTTCAAGCACAAGCTCCGCTACGCTCTTGCCTAAATTTAAGGCTTCTTTTGCAATTGCCGCGGAGTTTTCATAGCCTATATAAGGATTTAAAGCTGTTACTATGCCCACAGAATTATAAACAAAATCCGAGCAAATTTTTTCATTAGCACTAATGCCATTTATGCATTTATCCGCCAAAGTGCGCATAGCTTTTTCAAGCATAACGATAGAATTAAACAAACTATACGCCACGACAGGTTCGAAAACATTAAGCTGTAATTGTCCGCCCTCACACGCAAAAGTAACCGTAACATCAGCACCTATTACAAAAAAGCACACTTGATTGACCACTTCTGGGATTACAGGATTTACTTTTCCGGGCATTATGGAGCTTCCGGGCTGCATTTTAGGAAGATTAATCTCATTTAAACCACACCTTGGACCCGAACTTAAAAGTCTTAAATCGTTACAAACCTTAGAAAGCTTGGTTGCAACCCTTTTTAAAACCCCGCTAATTTGCACGAAAGCTCCCGTATCTTGCGTAGCTTCGATTAAATCTTGTGCTACGACATAATCATAGCTCGTAACTTCTCTTAGCTTCCTTTCTACGACTTTTGCATAATCCGGATGCGAGTTTATGCCCGTTCCTATGGCTGTTGCACCTAAATTTATTTCAAGTATGAGTTTTCTAGCTTCTAAAACCCTTTGAATATCATCTTCCATCATCACCGCAAAGCTTTGAAATTCGCGCCCTAAGGTCATAGGAACGGCATCTTGAAGTTGTGTTCTACCCATTTTTAAGACATCTTTAAATTCAACCGCCTTTTTTTCGTAAGCCTTTTTAAGATGCTCCATAGCCTTAGCCAAATCGCTTAAATAATCATACAATGCCATTCTTATAGCCGTTGGATACGCATCGTTCGTGCTTTGCGATAAATTCACATCATCATTTGGGTGCAAGTATTCATACTCGCCCTTTTTATGTCCCATAAGCTCTAAACCTATGTTGGCTATGACCTCGTTTGCGTTCATATTTGTGCTAGTTCCTGCACCGCCTTGAATCATATCCACGACAAAATGATCATAATATCCGCCCTCTAAAATTTTATCACAAGCCTTAACTATGGCTTCTTCTTTAGCCTTGCTTAACAAGCCAAGTTCGGCATTTGCCATAGCAGCGGCTTTTTTCACCCTTGCTAAAGCACGAACAAAACGGGGAAAATTTTTCAATTTATCGTGCGAAATGTCAAAATTCGTAAGCGCTCTAAAGGTCTGTATCCCATAATAAAGCTCATCAGAAAGCTCCAACTCACCTAAAAAATCATGTTCTTTTCTCGTTGGCATTTTAAATCCTTTTTTAAATTTGGTTTAAATTATAACACATTTTTTTATTTGCTTTTAAATTTAAAATTTTTTTGCTAAAATAAAGGCTTTAAATTTGCTTTGTTAAAGAAAAAAATGGACGCAATTTCTATAAAACTTCAAAATATCAAAATGAGCGAAGATTGGAAAGAATTTTTAAAAGAAGAGTTTGAAAAGCCTTATTTTTTGGAGCTTAAAAGAAGATATATTGAGGCTTTAAGGCTTAAAAAAGTCATTTTTCCGCCAGCGAATTTGACCTTTAATGCCTTTAAGCTCACGCCTTTAAATTCGCTTAAAATCATTATTTTAGGGCAAGATCCTTACCACCAGCCTAAAGAAGCAATGGGGCTTAGTTTTTCCGTGCCAAAAGGAGTGAAAATTCCGCCATCTTTGCGGAATATTTTTAAAGAATTGCAAGCGGATTTAAATTTAAATCCACCTAAAAATGGCGATTTAAGTGCGTGGGCGAGGCAAGGCGTTTTGCTTTTAAATTGCGTTTTAAGCGTGGAGGAAAACAAGGCGGCAAGTCATAGCGAATGGGGCTGGTGCGAATTTAGCGACGCTGTGATTAAAAAACTAAGCGAGGAAAAATCGGGGCTTATTTTTATGCTCTGGGGAAATTATGCAAAAAGCAAAAAGCTTTTTATCAATACTAACAAGCATTTTATCTTAGAAGCAGCTCACCCAAGTCCTTTGGCAAGGGGTGGATTTTTAGGTTGCAAACATTTTTCTAAGGCGAATGAAATTTTAAGAAAACTTGGCAAAAAGGAGATTGATTGGGATTTAAATAGCTAAACAAAACTTAAAAAATAAAAAAAATGCAAGATTTTGGGAATTTTTGAAAGCTTAAATTTAAACAAAACAACTTTAAAAATTTAAATTTTTTAAACAAAATTCTAGGTGGAATTTTTAAGCTAAATTTCTAAATTTTAAATTTTTAAAGCTTCTTAAAAAATTCAATTTTTTAAAAAAATTAAAGCCTATAAAATTTCAAAAGTCTTAAAATTCCAAAGACTTGAATTTTAAAAAAAGTAAAATTTAAAAAATCAAAAAAATTCCAAAGAAAATAAGATTCTAAAAAATCAGATTTAACAAAGAAAATAAAAATCAAAAAATTCAAAAAGCAAAAATTCAAGATTTAAGAAACTCAAAAAAACTAAAAATGTAAGCCAAAAAATATTTAAAAAATAAATTCAAAAAAACTTAAATTTCAAAACCCAAAAAAAACAAAATTCAAAAATTAAAACTCAAAACAAAAATTTAAAATCCCAAAAAATTCTAATTTAACCTGCTTGATATTTACTTAAAATCCGCACAAATTTTTTCAAATTCTTTATAAAATTTCCATTTTTCTATGTAGGCAGGATATTCTTTTTTGGTAAGTTCGTAGCATTTATCAAGGCTTAGTTTGAGTTTTAGGGCTAAATTTTTATTGCGTTTAAAATACTCTAAAATTCGCACCTCATCATAAAGTCTTTCTTTAATTTTCTTTTCATTTTGTTCTAAAAGGTTCATGTATTTGTTTAGCCACGCGCTTGCTTTTTCTAAAATTTCAGCACTTAAAAACTTAAATTCTTGCTTTTTAACAAGCAAAATTATATTGTTAAAATTTAATTTTCTATCCTTAAAAATTTCGCTAGTTAGTTCTTTAAAATCCCTTGTATCAGGGCACAAAGCGTGAGTTGTGAGAATAAAGCTTAAATTTTTGCTCGCCCTAAGTTTTATAGGTAGGCTCAAAAGTTCGCCACAAAAGCGGTTTATCTTGTGAGAAAGAAGCTTTTTAAAAGCACTTTCATCGCTTATTTGAAATTTGCAATCTTTGGCAAGTTTTAAAAAAGTCTTAAAAGCATTTTTCGTGCTAAGTTCGTCAAATTCAAGGCAGATAAGCTCACAATTTCTAGCCTTTAAATTCAAAATGCTTTTATAAAAATCAAAGCAAAAGCCGAACCAGCCTTTATCTTGATAAAGTTTTATCCTATCTAAATCAGGATTATCCTTGTTTCCATAATATGAAATTTTCGCAAAAATATCGCCCTTAAGCGAATTTTCATCAAGCTCAAATTCCTCCACCCCACTTTGCAAATTCGTGTTATCTATGTGATTTACAGCGGTTTTAAACAAAGATATAGGATCTCTTAAAGCGTAAGCGACTTTAGTGTGAGGGACTAAGAGATTGAAAAATTTGTAATTTCTAAAGCCAACAACGATAAATTCGGGCTTTTGCTCTAGGCAAATTTTATAAATTCTGTTTGTATTGTCCCAAAAACCTTGCGCGTTCCAGCTTCCTAAAGTGCCATTTGCTTCGTAAAATTTGCTTTTGTTGATAAATTCACAAGCAAGTATAGCTAGGTAAGTCCCGCTACTTTGAATGGCAAGAAAAACAAGCTTAGGACGGTAAGGCAGAGGCAGGTTTAAGCCCCAAGCTAAATCCGCTCCAAGTGCTTGATAATCGGCTTTTGAAGGATTTATAAAAGCAGGATAAGGGTGCTTTGTTTTGTAAAATTCATCTTTAAATTTGGCACTTAAAAGCCAAGTTTGAATTTCCTTAAAATGCAAGAAAAAATAAAAAATATTTTCTCTCATAGTCGTCAAAAGTGCTTCATAATCTTTATAAACTTCTAAAAGTTTTTTTAAATTTTCCTCGTTTTCTTTGTAAATTTTTAAAAATTTAGCCTTTTGATGTTCTTTGCTTTTTTTGTTCTATGAGTTCTTTAAATTCTTTCAAACATTTTGTAATTTTTTGCATAATTTTCCTTTGCGAAATAATATTAAAATTATAGCATTTAACCTTGAGTTTTTCAAAGTTATGCTAAAATTTTAAACAACTTAAAATTATTGATAAATTCTAAAGAATAAAAGGTTTATTTTTTTAAAAAACGCGACGAAAATACAAAGGATAAAGCTTTTAAGATTTACAAGCTTTCTTGCAATAAGTCTTAACTTAAAAATATTATAAACAAAGCTTGTAAAATTATTACAAAAAATCGTTTTTTTAAATTTTCTCATTTTTGTTTAAATAAAAAATTCAAAAGGCTTTATTTAAATAAAAAGGCTTAAATTTGTAAAATTTATTTTTGTTTTTGAACGATTTTATTATGCTCTTCAAAGCTTTTTGTGAAAATATGTGCACCTGTGCTTTTATCGCGCATAAAGTATAAATACTCCGTTTTTGCAGGAAAAATTGCCGCCTTAATCGCATTTAAAGACACATTACAAACTGCCTCTTTTGGCAGACCTTCGAATTTATAAGTATTGTAAAAACTTGTATCCTCTCTAATTCTTTGCGGAGTGATTTTCGTGTGCGAATATATGCCATAATTTAGCGTCCCGTCCATTTGAAGCTTCATATTTTTTTTAAGCCTGTTATAAATCACGCTTGCAACAATGGGCATTTCCTCATCGTTTGCAGCTTCTTTTTGGATTATCGAAGCGGTGATTACATATTGATGCCATTTTTTAGCATTGTATGTTCCAAAAAATTTTTGCGCGGTTTGTTTATAGACATTTTCGCTGTATTTAAGCAAGAAATAAACGAGTAAATCCTCCGTGATTCCCTTTGGAATTTTATAAGTTTGAGGCGTGAAAACTCCCTCTTCAAAAGGTGCTTGTTTTTTAAATTCGCTCAAAAGCTTGTTTTTATCAAGTCCTAAATTTTTAGCCACTTCGCTTAAAAAAACCACGCTAGTCTCGCCCGGAATCAAAGTGATATTTACTAAAGCCGCTTTAGCTTTTGTAAGTTTTTGTAAAAATTCCACGCGGTTTAAGGGCTTTGTTCCTATGTTTATCCAGCCTGATTGTGGGCGACCCAGCAAAAATAAAATATATTTATCAAGTGCGTTCATTTCATAATTATTTTGGTTTAAATATGTTATAATCCCAGACACCGAGCCTTTAGGGATATAAACCACAGAATCGCTTTTTAAAGGCTGGGTGAGATAATAAAAAAGCCCTATAATAAAAATTAAAAAGAAGTTTTTAATGAAAAAGAAAATTTTATACCTTTTAGCCTTGTTTTGTGTGCTTATATTCGCTTCATTTTTGGTTTTAAAAAACGGAATTTCCATATCTAGCGTCCAGTTTGATTTTTTAAAATTAGAGCAATTATATATAAAATTAGATAAAAAACTCATTTTAAGAGCAAAAAATATCGTTTTAAATTCGCAAAATCAAAGTCAAAACAACACAGAAAGTAGCTTAAAAGAACTTTTAGAGTTTGTAAAAAATATAGACTTGCTTTATTTTTTCGTGCAAGAAATCGACATTGCAAACCTTTCTTTTAAGCAAGATAAGCTAAGAATTTTGTTTAAAAACGACGATTTTTTGATAGACAATCACGCCTTTTTTTTAAGGCTAAATCTTCAAAAACCAAGCCAACACCTACTTAATGCGGATATTAAAAAATTCTTGTTTAAAGATTATAATCTAAGCGTAGAGGGCGTTTTAAGCATAGATACAAAGAGCGAATTTTATCATCTAAATGCTAAAGCGAACTCTCATTTGGCGGATTTTAATGCGAGTATTTCTTACAAAAAAAATCAGCTTTCTTACGAACTTTCAAATTTAAACGCAAAAGATATTTCTGCTATTTTAAATGCAAAGAGCTTTCAAGAGCAAATAAAGCTTCCAAAGCACATAATTTGGCTACTTACAAAGGGCATTAAGGCACAAAAATATGAACTTTCCTCGCTTAAAGGCTTTGCAGACCTTAAAAAGAAAAAATTTTATTTAAACGAATTTGAGGCGGAAGGTTTTTTGCAAAATGTGGAACTAAGGCTTGAAGAACATATGCAAAGCGTTAAAATTCCAGCACTTAAACTTAGTCTTAAAGAACAAAAACTTGATTTAAATTTTGATAAAGCAAGTTATAAGGGAGCTGATTTAAGCGGAAGCAAGATTTATTTTTACGAGCTTTTTAATGAAAATATAGGAATGTTTTTGCACCTTAAAAGTTCTAATTTTACGGTCGATGAAAAGCTTTTAGAGGCTTTAAAAATTTATGGCTTAACTTTGCCTTTTTATCAAAAAAGCGGAATTCTTAAGGCTGATTTTAAGCTAAAAATGAATTTTTTAAAAGATTTTGCAGAGTATGAGGGCGTGTTTGAGTTTGAAAATTCGGCTTTGTCTTTGCTTGATTTTAATACAAGCAAAGCTTTATTAAATCTTAAACAAAATCATTTAAGCATAAAAAACGCGAAAGTAAAAAACGATTTTTTAGAGGGAGAATTTGACGCAAATATTGATTTATCGACCAAAAATGGAGTATTTGATGCACAAATTTCAAGGCTTTATAATGAATTTATTAATTTGCGTAACGAAAGGGTGGAGCTTGGTTTGGATTTTTCCAATTTTGTAAAAATTTTAGTGCCAAAATGGGGACTTGAAATGAGCTTTAAAAA
Organism: uncultured Campylobacter sp.; assembly: GCA_964637895.1. GTDB lineage: Bacteria > Campylobacterota > Campylobacteria > Campylobacterales > Campylobacteraceae > Campylobacter_D. Next base: position 23,825 of record CAZWYE010000011.1, read on the forward strand.
TGGATTAGAGGCGAGTTTAAGCAAAATTTCAGCCCTTATTCCGCACTCTTCTTTGCTTCAAAAATTTAAGCTTAAAAATGTTTCTAATGCCTATTATAAAAGCGAGAATTTTAAAGATTTTACCCTGCAAATCGACGACGCGGAATTTGAAAGCGATTTTTTAACCGCTGATAAAAAGCCTTATCAAAAAGATAGTTTTAGCATAAAAAATTTAAATGAAACTATGCAAATTAGCTCAAAAAGCAATCTTATAAGTGCAAATTTAGACAAAACAAAAAAAGAAATTCACATAAACAATCTTACTTATATCTATAAAAAAAGCGAGAAAAGCGGTTTTGAGCTTGAAAAAGAAAATATTATTTTTGGCGGTGCAAATTTTGGTATTATCTTAAATGATATGAATAAAACTTTAGAGTTTGACCGCCTTGAAGCCTCCTTAAATAAGGGCGTTATAAACGCAAAGGCAAATAAAGATGAAGCGGATTTTAGACTTTTTTACTCAAATGATGATTTAAAACTTGAAGCAAAAAATATGAACGATAAATTTATCAACACTTTTTTACAAAAAGAAGCGGTGGAAAGTGGCGTTTTTAACTTGCAAGTTAGTGGTAGTGGGATGGAATTTTTCGAGGGTAAATTCACGCTTAAAGAAACTTTTTTAAAGGATTTAAAAGTCGTTAATACACTCATTTCTTTCATCGATACGGTGCCTAGTTTGCTTTTATTTAAGCCGCCAAGTTTCAATCAAAAAGGCTTAAGCCTTTCTGGTGGCGAGGTGGTATTTAAACGCAAAAAAGATTTATTAACTGTAAAAGCCATTAATTTAAAGGGCGATAGCGTGGATATTTTCGGATTAGGAAGTGCGAATTTGCGTTTGCAAACTTTGGATTTTGATTTAGAACTAAAGACCTTAAAATCAGCCTCTTCTGTTATTTCAAAAGTGCCTTTTATAAACTATGTTATTTTAGGAAAAGACCAAGAAATTAGCACGATTTTAAAGATAGATGGGAGTTTTGATGAGCCTAAATTCCACACGCAAATCTTAAGCGATACCTTAAAAATGCCTTTTAATTTAATTAAAAACATTATCCAGCTTCCTATGAATTTATTTCAATGAAAAACGCAAACGCATTTAATATAAAACGAAGTTTAAATTTACCCTTGAAAAATTTTTTATTTGTAATATACTTTTATATTTGAAATTAAATTTTTATAAGAAAGGACAAAAATGCATATAACTTATACTCTAACTGATGAGTCTCCAGCACTTGCAACTTACTCGTTTTTGCCAGTGGTTCAGGCTTTTTTAAG
>CAZWYE010000012.1:0-25049 GCA_964637895.1 uncultured Campylobacter sp.
GGTAATGATAAGCGATTTCTTCGGCTTCTTTTTTACTCTTTTTTTGAAGTTTTATGGGAGCTAAGGTTAAATTCTCTAAAACATTCATATGCGGATAAAGGTTAAAATGCTGAAAAACCATAGCACAATACTTCCTACAAATTTCAATTTTATTCTTATGAGTAAGCTTAATGCCACCTACTATAACCTCGCCAGAACTTACCTCTTCAAGTCCGTTCATACAACGAATAGTTGTGCTTTTACCGCTTCCACTAGGTCCTATGATGACGAGTTTTTCGCCCTCTTCTATTCTAAGATTAATATCTTTTAAAACTTGGTTTTTTCCGTAGAATTTATTCACATTTTTAAGTTCTATCAAAATTTATCCTTAAATTATCAAAATCAAACTCTAAGCTTTAGTGTTATCAAATTTATATATAAAAATAGCTTAAATAACTCAAGCTAAAAAGAAAAATGTAACCTATAGTAACATTAAATTTTCTCATAATAATTTCCCTTAGACAAAAACACTTTTTTAAAAAATTCATTCTCCGGAAGTAAATCCGCACTTCCTATATATAAACGACCGTTGTCGTTTAGGACTTTGTGGAAATTTTTCATAAGCTTAATCTTGGAATCGTAATCAAAATAAATCAGCATATTCCTTGACAAAATCACATCGAATTTTTTCGACTGCAAAAAATTATTGTCTAAAACATTGCAAATTTCGAATTTACAGGAGCAAAGTTTTTTCTTGTTGATTTTATAACAGCCTTGATCTTCTATAAAAAAATTATTTTTTTCCGTTTGATTGAATTTTTGCAAGGTTCTGCCGTTATATCTGCCCTCTTTTGCTTCTTCTATGATTTCAGAATTTATATCCACACCGACAATTTCAAGCTCTTTAATGAAATTCTTGTGAGCTAAAATCGCCAAAGAATACACCTCCTCACCACTCGCACAAGGAGCACTTAAAACGCTAACCCTTCTATCAAGGCTTTTTATGTAATAAATAATCTCTTGCAACTGCGAAAGCTCCCTTAAAAAATAAGTCTCACTTATACTAACGAAATTTAAGGTTTTTTGCCTTAACTCTTTGTTAATTCTTATTTTAACGAGCAATTCGCTTAAAGAATTGAGCTTCAATTCTTTAAGAAATTTAGGAAGTTTTAACGCTAAAGTGTTTTTTTTATCGCTTAAATCCATTCCACTTAGCTCATCGATGATTTTTATAAAATAGTCCAATTCTTGATTTTTTAAAAATTCGTTATTCATTATATACAACCCCCCCCCCGCAACTTTTCTGCTTAATTGATAAAGCTTATAATTTCTTTTTTAATGTCTTTTAAACTCATTTGTTTTAAGTCTGGATTAAGCTGTTTTGCTCTCTTTGGCATTCCATAAACTACAGAATCTTCCTCATTTTCTGCTAGGCATTTTACCCCTGCTTGATGCAGTTTAAGCAAAGATTTCGCCCCGTCATCGCCCATTCCTGTTAAAACTATGGCTAACATTTCGCTAATTCTAGCAAAACTCACAGCAGAATCAAAAAGCAAATCCACGCTCGGCTGATAAGGCGTTTGAATATCCTGCCACGATGAAACAATGTCTGAGCTTCTTTTTAAAATGCTACTACATTTCGATAAAGTAGTATTTTTGCAACAAATATAAATTTTATTACTCAAAATTTCTTTATCATTTAGCACAGAAACTTCGCTTAAAGAATGCTGGTCAAACTGCTTGATAAAAGAGGGAATAAAATTTTCTGTCATATGCTGGGCTACGATAATGCAAGTATTTTTTATTTTTATATCCTCAAGAAGATACCTAAGTTGGTTAGGTCCGCCTGTTGAAGAGCCTATTAATACAAGTTTCATCACTATCTTTCTTTTAATGATAATTTTTTATTAAATTTTTTAGAATATAATTATAGCAAAAAATGAAAACAAAAGAAAAATTTATTTTTTAAATTTAAAGCAAATATAAAAGCAACTTATTTTTGGGTGTTTAAAATGCTAAGAGAAAAAATTTACATTGCAAGCGATCACGCTGGATTTAAGCTTAAAGAAGAAATTTGTGCCTTTTTAGAACAAAAGCAAATTCCTTTTACAAATCTTGGCACGAACGACTTAGAAAGCTGCGATTATCCTGATTTTGCACATTTACTTGCAAGTAAAATCGACTCTAAAAGCTTTGGAATTTTAATCTGTGGCACAGGCATTGGAATTTCAATCGCTGCAAACAAACACAAAGGAATTCGCTGTGCTTTATGTAGTGAGAATTTAAGTGCAAGACTTGCTAGAAAGCATAACGATGCTAATGTCTTAGCACTTGGAGCACGCATTGTGGGCGTGGATTTGGCTTTGGATATTGTTGAAAATTTCATTCAAACTCCATTTGATGAGGGAAGACATATAAAAAGAATTCAAAAAATTGAGGAAGGCTTATAATGTTTGGAAATTGGCTTGTTTTGACCCTGCTTATTTGCATTACAATTTACTTAATCGTTATGTTGTTTTACTATAAAACCTTGCTTTCTAAGGAGAAAAATTCCAAAGATTTTATCAAAAACAATCTTGATGACACAGAAATCGTCATCCGAAAACTTCAGGTGCAACTTCAAAGAAGCTTAGGAAATATCGACATACTCACAGAAGAGCTTAATAAAATCAAAAGCGATCTTACCTCACTTAGAACAAGAAATTCTCAATACCGCTTAGAAAACGATAAACTAAGACAAAGAATCAAAGAACTAGAAGCAAAAATCGAGGCGTTACTATGATAAAACTTAGCGAAAAAGAGCAAAATTATTTGCTTGAAAATATAAGAACCATTCCGGATTTTCCTAAAAAAGGAATTTTGTTTAAAGATATTACAACCTTGCTTAATAACAAAAAGGCTTTAAGCTTCTTGCTCTCCCACTTAGAAAAGCGTTATAAAGACTTGAATTTAGACTTTATCGCAGGAGCTGAAAGCAGAGGTTTTATCTTCGCTGCTATGCTTTGTGCGAAACTTTCTTTGCCTTTCGTGCCTATAAGAAAACCTAAAAAACTTCCCTTTGAGACCTTTAGTTGCGAATATGAGCTTGAATACGGCACTGACAAGGTAGAAATTCATAAAGACGCTTTTAGAGGGATTAAAGACGCTAAGGTTTTATTGATCGATGATTTAATCGCCACAGGAGGAACGGCTATGGCTTCTTGTGAGCTTATTAAAAAAGCCGGCGGAGTATGCGTTGAGGCATGTTTTTTGCTAGAACTTAAAGACTTAAAAGGCAAAGAAAAGCTTAAAAAACTCACTCCGGTTTATAGCATCTTAAGAATTTAAAGGTAAGTTATGAAAAAAGGGATTAAAATTTTTATTTTTCTTGTGCTTGTTTGTTTTGTAATTTTTGGAATTCACTCTCTTGTGAAAAACGACTTTTCTCTTGAAGAATTCATCGTTGGCATATGGAATAAACATGTTGAAACTTGGGGTTATGCGATACTTTTCTTTTGGAGTATTTTAGAGGGTGAGCTTGGGCTTATCTTTGCAGGTTTTGCCGCTCATGAGGGAAAAATGAATGTAGCCTTAGCTATTTTTGTAGCAGGAATTGGCGGTTTTGTCGGCGATCAAATTTATTTTTACATAGGCAGATACAATAAAAAATTCATACAAAAAAAACTTCACACTCAAAGACGCAAATTCGCCGTAGCTCACCTTTTGCTACAAAAATTCGGTTGGCCTATAATCTTCATTCAAAGATATATGTATGGTTTTAGAACCATAATTCCTATGAGTATAGGTATCACGCGTTATAGTGCGAAAAAATTCGCCCTTATCAATCTCATTAGTGCTTGGATTTGGGCTGCTATAACCATACTTTTGGCTTGGTATTTTGGATCTTTGATTGAAGAATTGCTTACTTGGGCAAAGAATCATTGGTATTATGCTATGATTCTTGTTCTAGCTTTTTTATCTCTCTTGCTTTTTTCCTTTAAACAAATGGAAAAAGCTATACTTAAACGCAAAAAGGATTAAAAATGAAAATAGAACTAAGTAACGAAAATTTAAGCAAAATCGAAGCAGATTTTGAACTTGTTTTCGTGCAGGATAAAAATTTGAAAAAATTTTCCTCCAAAGAAAAGGAATTTTTTAAGCTAAATAATTACAAAGGCGAGGGAAACTGCCTTGATTTAGCAAACAAAAAGCTTTTCATAGAGCTTAAAAGCTTAGATTATGAAGACATAAGACTAGCTTTTTTTAAAGCCTACAAAAGCCTTGAAAATCTTCGCATTAAAAGCGTTAAAACACCCTCTATTGTGGGAGATTGTGTTGTAAGAAGCTTTGATTCTTTAGCACAAGGCGTGGAATTTGCAAGTTATAATTTCGATAAATACAAAAGCGAAAAAAAACAAACAAGCCTTGAAAAAATCATCATCTCGCAAGAAGAGCTTAATAATAAAAAATTTAACGCCGATGAAGCAAAACTAGGACTTAAAAGAGGTAAAATTCTCGCAAACGCAACGAATTTTACTAAAAATATAGTCAATGAAATTCCAGAGCTTTACACACCTTTAAAAATGGCAGAAGATGCACAAAACTTAGCCAAAGAAAACAAAAATATCACCTGCAAAATTTATGATGAAAAATTCCTTGCTAAAGAAAAAATGAACGCTTTTTTAGCAGTAAATCGTGCCTCAATCCACCCGCCGCGTCTTATCCATCTAAGCTATAAGCACAAAAACGCGAAAAAACGCGTAGTTTTTGTAGGAAAAGGACTAACTTACGATAGCGGAGGACTTAGCTTAAAGCCGGCTGATTATATGCTTACTATGAAAGCGGATAAAAGCGGAGCAGCGGCTGCTATGGGTATTATCAAAGCGGCTTGTGAGCTTGGTTTAGAGCTTGAAATTCACTCCATCTTAGGAGCAACCGAAAATATGATAGGAGGCAATGCTTACAAGCCTGATGATGTGCTAATTTCACGCGAGGGCGTAAGCATAGAAGTGCGTAATACCGACGCTGAGGGCAGATTAGTTCTTGCGGACTGTCTTTCTTTTGCACAAGATTTAAAGCCTGATTTACTCATCGATATGGCAACCTTAACGGGTGCTTGTGTGGTAGGACTTGGCGAATATACAAGTGCTATTATGGGAAACAACGAGGAACTTCAAAACGAGTTTTATCTTAGCAGTAAAAAAAGCGGGGAATTTACCACCGTGCTTCATTTTAACCCTTACTTAAAAGAGCTTATAAAATCAAACATAGCAGACATTAGCAACACCGCTTCAAGCAGATACGGCGGAGCGATTACGGCAGGAATTTTCCTTGATAAATTTATTCGCAAAGAATACAAAGACAAATGGCTTCACCTTGACATAGCAGGACCGGCTTACACAGAAAAAGCTTGGGGATATACGAGTTTTGGAGCTTCTGGAGCGGGAGTTAGAATGTGTGTTGGCTTTTTAATCCACCTTTTAAGGAAAAATAAGTGAGCCTTAAAGTCGGTATAGTAGGTCTTCCAAATGTAGGAAAATCCACAACTTTCAACGCCTTAACCAAAGCGCAAAACGCTCAAAGTGCGAATTATCCTTTTTGCACTATTGAGCCTAATAAAGCTATGGTTGAAGTGCCTGATTTAAGGCTTAACGAACTTGCAAAAATCGTAAAACCAGAAAAAATCATTCATTCTTTGATAGAATTTGTCGATATAGCAGGGCTTGTTAAGGGTGCAAGCAAGGGCGAAGGACTTGGCAATCAATTCCTCTCAAACATAAGAGAAACAGAAGTGATTTTGCATATAGTGCGTTGTTTTGATGAAGAAAATATCACGCATATTGAAGGAAATGTCGATCCTTTAAGGGATATTGAGATTATCAACACAGAACTTATTTTAGCAGACATTGAACAACTTAGCAAGAAAATCGAAAAGCTTAATAAAGAAGCAAAAGCAAATCAAAAAGGTGCTAAAGAAAGCTTAGAACTTGCAAATTCTTTACTAGAACATCTCAATGAAAATTTAAGTGCAAACAGCTTTAAAGACAAGGAAAATCCTATTTTTAAAAGCCTAAATAAAGAACTAAGACTACTTTCGGCTAAAGAAGTGATTTATGGTGCAAATGTCGATGAGGATGGCTTAAGCAAGGAAAATGATTATATTAGAGTGCTTAAAGAATACGCCATAAAGCAAAATAGTGAAGTGATAAAGCTTTGTGCGAAAATAGAAGAAGAGCTAGTAGGTTTAAGCGATGAGGAAGCGGTTGAATTTCTAAACTCTTTAGGCGTTAAAGAAAGCGGACTTGCTCAAATCATACGCAAAGCCTTTGCTAAACTTGGACTTATAAGCTATTTTACCGCTGGTGAAATTGAAGTGCGTTCTTGGACCATACACAAGGGCGATAAAGCCCCAAAAGCCGCAGGAGTGATACATAACGACTTTGAAAAAGGCTTTATCAAGGCTGAAGTGATAAGTTATGAGGATTTTATCGCTTATAAAGGAGAAAACGCAGCCAAAGAAGCAGGAAAACTTCGCTTAGAAGGAAAGGATTACGAGGTTAAAGACGGCGATGTTATGCACTTTAGATTCAATGTTTAGTTAAGCTAAAAATATATTTTATGCAAATATATAAGCCTACCTAAAAATAATTAGCTTTTAAGTCGACTCTGTTTTTAAACTCTCGCATTCTAAAAGAATTTTGTCTTTTTTCACAGAAAAATGATAAACCAGCTCGTCGCAGGTGTAGCTTATGCTAGTTTTTTGCCATTTTTCTTTAGGCTTTTCTTTGAGTTTTTCAAGCACTGCGGGAAGTTCTTTTTGAATGAGGCTTTTTAAGCTCATTCCCATTCCGTGCCTTAAATTTTTGATAAATTTGCCATCTACTTCGTAGGGCGATGTTATCATATTTAAGGTCGCATCAAAGCCTAAATTTTTTAAGATTTTGTAAAGCTCAGCCTTTTCTTGAGGTGGCGCGATAAGTCTGTCAAAAATCGAGTGATAACTCACATAAATAGGCTTTGGATAAGCACTTTGAATTTCAAGGTGGGCGGGTTCAAGTATGTTTCTAATCTGCCTTCTTGAAGGTGAAAAGAAGTTTTTAGAATGCTTATTTATGGTCCAAAGGGTTTTTGTGAAAAAATAAACATTTACATTTTTTCCCTTGTAAGGTTGCAGTTCTCTATATTTAATATCCCTAAAATCAATCTCCTTTCCCACTCCGCAATACTGCAAAGAGGCTTTCGCGTAAGAAGAATTATCAATCACAGCGTCGATTAAATAAGGTGCCAGCTTAGCCGTCAAATGCACCAAATATCCTCCGTGAGAGCTACCAAGCAAAACAACACGAAGCCCCCCCCCCGTTTTAAAAGGCGGATTTTCTTTGATGAAAAGCAAGGCGTTTAGAATGTCTTGTGCTTGCATAATGCCAAAATTCTGATACTCGTTCTTAGTTGGTTGTATGGTAACTGGAATTTCAAGTATGAAATTTGAAGCGATATTTTGCTTAGCTTTTTGCTCGTCTAAAAGCGCGTCAAGCTTGCAAAGTTCTTTATCCAGCTCTTCAGTATCCATTAAATTTAGGGGCACTTTATAAGGTATGTTAAAAATTTTCAAACTCTCGCTAATGATGATTTTTGCGATCTCATCAAAGAAATATTTCGCACCAAGCTGTTCTCTATTTGCTATGCAGTGATAATTCACGCTAAAAACTGCAGCGTTGAAATTTTCAGCCACAAAAGAGGCTAAATGCTCTCTATAATTGCTATCCGCGTCGCCTCCAAAACCAGAAATCACGCAAAATAAAAAATCAATTTTCTTTTCATCATCAAAGCAAAGTCTAAATTCAAGCTTGTTTTCTCTTTTCAAGCCAAGCTCGACATCATCGCAACTTTCTATCTCATAACTTTTATCAACTATCATCACATCGCTCCTAATAGGACATAAATTTTACTTGCTAAAGCCTTGAAATTCTCTTTTTTGCTTAGAGCCACGCAGGTTTTATTCTGCGAAGTGCTTGTAAAATCAAGCTTTTCTAGCAGTTCTTGATCGCCTCCGTTTGCTATATTTTCAAGTGCGTTTTTTACGCTGTCATTGCTTGAAATTCCTAGCATTACAAAATCATTTTTATGGATAAAAACAAGCTTTACGCAGTTTTCATCATCGCCTACCTTAAAACCTGCCACGATATTGGCATTGCTAGGATCAAGATTTTCAATCCCGCTTACTCCGCTCATAATTTTTATGGAATTTAAAGCGTCGTTCCTTAGGGCATAAATGCTAATGTCATTTACAAGCGTTCTAAGATTATTCAAACTCTTGCTAATCTCGGCTTCGTCTTTGCTTGAGCTAAACTGCGGCAGGGCAATGGCGGCTAAAATTCCAAGTATGATAATGACAAAAACAAGTTCTAAAATGGTAAAAGCCTTTTTGAATTTCAAATTTTTTTGCAAATTCTGCCTTGTGAATTTTTCGTCTTTGCCTTTTAGAAATTTAAACTCTTGCATTTTATATCCTTGCGAAATTTTTATTTTTAGGACTTAAAATTTCATCTTCAATCTCTACAAAATCTTTTTTCAAAAAACTATCCACCGCAGCCCTTGCTATCATTAAAGCATTATCAGAGCAGTATTTTAGCGGTGCAAGTTTAAGTTCGCACTTAAATGTCTCGCACAAGTTTTGAACTCTAGTGCGTAAATTAAGATTAGCACTAGCACCGCCTACTACACCAAAAATTTTAAATTTTTCTTGCTCAAAAATTTTCTCAAGCTTATCTAAAATATGCTCACAAGCTGCGTTTTCAAAGGCGTAAGCGATTTCACTTTTTAAATTTTCATTTAATTTTTCGTGTTTTAAAAGCTCTAATCTTGCTTGATTTTTAAGTCCTGAAAAGCTGTAGTTTAGCTCTTTAGAATGCTTCATAGGCACAGAAAATTTTATGTTTTTTTTCTTAGCCTTTTTAGCTAAATTTTCTATTATAACTCCTCCGGGATAGCCTAAATTCATCATTTTAGCAAGTTTATCAAAACTCTCACCAAAGCTATCGTCAGTTGTTCTTGCTAAGATCTTTAAAAAGCCTTTATTATCAATGCTTAAAACCATAGTATGCCCCCCGCTAACAAGCAAAATTCCCATATTAAAACAAAGTTTTTCGTTTAGAAAAAGAGAATAAATATGACCTTTGAGATGATTTATCGCGATGAGTGGTAAATTTAGAGCTAGGGCTAGGGTTTTTGCCATAGAAATTCCGCTTAGCAAACTCACGCTAAGACCCGGCTCGTTCGTAACTGCTACCGCGCAGAGTTTAGGAAAAAATTCCTTGCACTGGGCTAAAATGCTTGTTAAAGCCGAACAATGAAGCCTAGAAGCTAGCTCAGGCACGACGCCTCCAAAGGCACTATGAGCACTATCTTGTGAAATTTTCTTTTCAAAAACACAGCTAAGAGTATCCTTGTCGATAAGGGCTATGCCGCTGTCATCGCAAGAACTTTCAATGCCTAATATTAAATTTTTCATTCAAACTCAACAAGGATCGAGCCTAAAAATCTATCTTTAGAATTTGCTGCGACTATGTCTTTTTCGTCTAAGTCTGGGATATTGCTTATAATCTTGCTTTTGCTATCGTATTCTAAAAGCTGCGGCAGGTCTGCTCCTCTTAGTTCGTAAAATTCCACGCGGTAAATTTTGCCCGACATATCTAGAGAATACTGCTTTTGCATATCTTTTTTGCTGACTAAAATATTGCTTTCATCTTTAGAATGGTTAAAGCCTATAACATTGACGCGAACGCTTTGAATTTTTGGTATAAGAAAATTCTTTTTCACAATAAGCTTAGTCCCAAAATGCACGGAGGTGCGGTTTGAATCAAGCTCTATATCAACCTCGTTAAAAGCGTCGCTAAATTCAAAATACTCGGGATAAATTCTTGCTTGAAAATTATTTCCATACTGCACGAAAAAAGAATCTGTATCGCCTATGACTGCGGTAAGTTCGTTGCTCGTGCTGTAGTTTAGCTCTTTATTAATAGGAAAAGGAACATATCTTATAATATTTCTTGGGCTGTTTAGGAAAAGCAGAATTTTATTATCAAAAAGCCTTACTTCAAGCTCTCTATTAATAGCTTTATTCACGCCCTCAGGGCTTAGCTCGAAGCTTCTTGTGAATTCAAGCCCTGCGGTTTTAAGGTAATTTTCCACCGCCAAAAGATGATAATAAACGCGCAAATGCACGGGCAAATTCTTGCTCGATTCGTTTGCAAAAGCGGCTTTATTGTTAGAAATAACAAAATAAGTCAAAGCCTTAAGCATTTCAGTATCGTTTAGCTCTTCTGTTTTCGTGTTTTTAAGATGATATTCGTGTTTTGGATCGGTCAAAGATGCATTTACGCTATCTACGGTTTTATTTGCTATGGTCTCAAGGTCGTTATATTTGCTTGCGTTAATCTCGCTTGTGTCAATAACGCTTGAATTTCCCCAACGCTTAGGATTTTTCATCGCATCTTCATAAGTTGGGCGATAAAATCCCCAGCCATCGTGCAAATTTATAACCATACTTACTTCAGGTCTTAAAATAAGCTCTTTTATGCGCGCAATGGTGTTAAAATCGGGATCCTTTGGGCTAAGATTTGCAAATTTGCGGTTTAAATCTCCTCTCACTCCGCGGCTTCTTTTGATAATGCTATCAAAGGCTAAATTTGGCGCGACTATGATCTTACCCTTAGTAATATTATAATCGCTCAAAAGCAAGCTAGCAGCGTGAAAGCCGCCCGGCTCATCGCCTTGTATTCCGCCAAAGATTAAAATAGTATTATTATCATCCAAGCTTTTTCCATTTTCACCCACGCTAAAATCAAGCTCAAAGGCAAAAACACTGCATAAAAAACCTAAAAAAACAAGTAAAATTCTCATCTTAAATATTCTCTAACTTTTTTATCGAATTCAAACACGCACGAAATATCTTCGAGTTTTGGCACTCCAAAATGATCAAGCACCTTAAAAATTCCGCTAGAAATATCCAAAAATCCGCATCTATCCTCTAAAAATTTATAAACCAAAACCTCATTAGCTGCATTGATTAAAACACCTAAATTTGGCTCGTTTAATAAGGCATTTTTAAGCTTAAAAATAGGATATTTCCTCTCACTGATTTTATGGAATTTTAAACTAGAAAGTTTAACGAAGTCTATATATTCAAGAATTTTTATATCTTGTTTTTTAAAAATCGCTACAGATATTGCTAAATCCATATGCGCGTAAGAAAAATAAGCCGTGCTTGAGCCGTTTTGAAATTCGCACAAAGCGTGGATAATAGATTTTGGTTCTATCAAAGCATCAAGCTCCTTAAAACCATAAAGATGATAAGCCTCTATAAGCTCGAAAAGCTTATTTGCCATAGTCGCGCTGTCTATCGTAATCTTAGCTCCCATTTTCCAAGTAGGATGCTTTAGCGCGTCTTTTGCTCTCATATGCTTTAAATCTTTGAGTTTGCTTTTTAAAAAAGCCCCTCCACTTGCCGTGATATAAAGCTTTCTAACATTTTTTTGATCTTTAAGCAAGAAATTTAAAGCCGAGTGTTCGCTATCTATGGGAATGATTTTAGCTCCTTTTAAAAATTGTCCGGCAACTACGAGGCTTTCTTTATTTGCTAAGGCTATAGTTTTGTTTAACTCCTTAGCCTTTAAAGAGCTTTTTAACCCTGCAAAACCGACTATGGCATTAAGGAAAAGCTTGTCTTGGCATTCTGTTAAAATATTTTCTAAACCCTCTTGCCCTATAAAAACTCTTTTGTGCTTGACTAAGGCTTTATCTTTTTGATTTTTAATGCAAACGAATTCGGGCTTAAAAAGCTCGATTTGCTCGTTTAAAAGCTTGATATTTTCCCCACAAGCAAGAGCTGAAATTTTGATATTTTTAGAGTGAGCAAGCTTTAAAGCATTAACCCCTATGCTTCCTGTGCTTCCAAAAACTATCATAAAAGCGTAACCATAGCAAAACTTGCCATAAGCACGGCATCGATTCTATCTAAAATTCCTCCGTGTCCGGGTATGAGTGTGCCGCTATCCTTAACTCCTGCAAGTCTTTTAAAATAGCTTTCTAATAAATCGCCAATCACCGCAAAAACACCCACCGCTAAAGCACAAAAGAAACTAAGCCAAAAACCATACACGAAAGTTCCTACAAAGCTTCCTATAAGCACGGCAAAAACCACCCCGCCTACCACGCCTTCTAAGGTTTTATTCGGACTTGTCTTAGAAAAAGGCGTTTTTCCTGCAAGCTTTCCTATGAAATACGCACCACTATCACAACTTGCAACGATAACAACGAGCCAAAATACTGCAAACATTCCCTCATCAACATAAAGCTGCCAAAGTGCAAACAAAGGAAGAGCCGGATAAAGATAAAGCAAAATAGGCTTTAAATTCTCGCTTTTTTTATAAACTAAATATCCAAGTGCCAAAACAAGCACGAAAATGCCACAAAGCAAGGTTTTTTCGCTATAAGCTCCCACTAAAAAAGCAAGAGCTAAAGGAATGATAGAAATATTTTCTAAACCAAAAAGCCTTTTAGCCTCCTCAAAGGCTAAGTAAAACAAGGCGGCAAAGACTATGAAATTTATGAAAAAATTATCTATTAAAGCGATTAAAACAAAGGCTAAAACGATTCCTACACCCCAAATTATCCTTGTTGAATCAAACATTTCTTTCCTTTAAATACTCATATCTAAGCGATGAATGCTATTTGAGCCATCTTCAACTTGCTCCTCTAAGTCCTCTTCATCTTGCTTGGCTTCTTTTTTATCGCGCCTTTCTTTCTTTTTCTTTTCCTCTTCCTCGCTTTTTTCTTTGATCTCTTCTTGCACTTCTAAAGACTCATTTACCTTTTCAAGCTTAGCAACAGCCTTTTCTTTCTCGTTAAATTCAGCCATATTCATAAGACTTGCAAAACCCTCTTTAGCAACTTCATTGCTTACTTGCGTGGATTGATAAGCGACATTTTGATTGATAAAATTCATATTTCCTATGGGACTAACTGGCATTTTTAATCCTTTAAAATTTTGATACTTTTAAAATTTGTATATTCTACAAACGCCTTTTGCTTAAGCTTTACGAAATTTCTAGTAGTATAATCGACAAAATAAGCACCTTGCTTTAAATTTGAAAAATTCACACAAAGCTTTGCGGCAAATTTTACCACTTCTTCGCTGATTTTTTGTTTATTTGACGAAACAAGAGTGTGTGCGCTTGGCAAATCTTTGATATGAAACCAAAGATCATTTTTTCTAGCGTTTTTAAGCAAAATTTCATTTGCTTTTTCGTTTTTCCCAACGCTGATTTTAAAGTCTTTAAAATAAAAACTCTCCACGCCAAAAACGCTTTTTTCGTCCTTTTTGTGCGTATTTTTATCTTTTTTAGGAAGCAAAATTTCAAGCTCGAAAACGCTTTTGCTCTCTTTTAAAAGCCTTTCTAAATTCGTATAAAATTCCAGCTTTTCTTCTAAATTTTGTCTTTGCAAGTGCATATTTTTCGCCCTTTGCCTTAGTTTTTTTGCTTGTTTATAAAATTCATTCGCGCTTTGTTTTGGGCTTAAATCAAGCTTAAATTCAACCTCTTTCCCCTCAAAATCTTTAAGTTCAAACGCCCTTTCATAATCTTTTAAAAAACTCAAATTTGCAAACAAAATATCCGCTTTAAAACTCAAATCTTTAGCCTTTAAAAGCAAGTTTTCTTCATCTTCTAAGCCTTGTAAAAGGGCTTTAATTTTTTGCATCTTTTTTTGTATTTGCTCAAGTTTAATTTTCTTGCAAAGCTCAAGCCTTTTTGCGTAAAGAATTTGGAATTTTTTATCAAAATACGCATAAAAATCCCCAATATCCTCGCCACCTTTTTCGTTTATTTTACAAGGTTTTAAAGCAATTAGCTCATAATGAGGCTTAATAACGCGGTAGTTTTTATCCCTATGCCTTAAAGCCTCAATGATAATGCTCTTTAAATCGCTTATTATCGCGTTCGTATTTTTGCCCGTAAATTCAAAGTCAATCACGCTTTCATAATACTTGTAAGCCCTTTTCGCACTTGCAAAAAAACGCAAAATGCGGTTATTTTCTAGCACACAAACCTTGTTTAAAACAGCACCGCTAAAGTATTTTTTAAGCATAAAATCAAAAGGGGCACTATACTCTTTTTCCTCAAGTTCTGCCGTATAAATTCCGCTTTCATCGCGACTTAAATCGAAAATAAAACGCTTCCCATCAAGGCTTATTTTAAAAATATTATCGTCTATGCGCCTTATAAAATCTATTTTTTTAAAAGCACCGAAAAATCCGCTAAGTTGCAAAAGTTCTTTGTATTTCATAACTAAATTATAAGATATTTTTTGCGTTTTTATGTTAAAATTTGCGTATTTTTTAAAGGTGGCTTGTTTATGAAAGAATTTTCAAACTTAAATTGCGTGATTTTATGCGGAGGAAAATCCTCGCGTATGAAGCAGGATAAAAGCCTTTTACCACTAGGTTCAAGCACACTTACGCACTTTATGGTTGCGAAATTTTCACCTTTTTTTAAACAGGTTTTTATAAGTGCTAAAGAAGACAAATGGCAAGGTGTGTTTGCTTTGCTTAAAGATAATCAAAACTACGAGCTTTGCTCGCCTATGTTAGCACTTTACTCTGTGCTTAAACATTTTAAGGACGAATTTGTTTTTATTATCTGCGTAGATAGCCCGAATTTTGGCAAAAGTGAGCTTTTAAAAATGGCTTCTTTTTTAAATGATGATTTTAAAATTATCATAGCAAAAACTAAAAATCACAAGCATTCTCTGTACGGCTTTTATCACAGCTCACTCGCTCTACTCTGCAAAGAAATGCTAGAAATTAACCAGCAAAAAATCGGCGTTTTATTCGACAAAGTGAAAACAAAATTCGTAGAATTCAAAGACGAAAATGCTTTTTTAAATCTTAATTTTTACGAAGAATACGCAAGGTTTTTAAAAAATTTCAAATTTTAAATTGCTTGATATTTTGTTTTATTTTATCTACCCTAATTTTTATCTTAAATTTTGCTTTTTTTGAAATTCTATTTTAAATTTAATGTGAATTTATGCGAATTTAAAATTCCAATGCTTTTTTAATTTTATGTGAAATTTAAGCTTTAAAAATTTTTTAAGATATAAATTCTAACTTAAAGCAGAGCTTAAAACAAGCTTCATTTTTTAAAGACTAGACTTTTTTAGCCTCCTTGCTTTAAATTCACAAAAAAGCTTAAAAATTAATAAAATTTTTTTGCGAAATTTAAAAGCTTAAAGTTCTATTTTATGGTATTTTGCTTGAGAATTCACAGCGTGAAAAGGCTGTGAATAAAGCCTAATTTTTTTTTAGCTTAAAGCAAATTTTACTCCTTATAAATAAAAATTCTAAAACAATTAAAATTTGCTATAAATAAAATTTACTCACAAGATTTTAAATTTTTTAAAAGACCTAAGCCTTTAAAAAGCTTAATCTTTGCTTAATTTTTTAAGCTTTGGTGCTATAACGAAACGACAATAAGCATTATTAGGATTTTTCTTAAAATAATGCTGATGATATTCTTCTGCCTTATAATATTTCTTAAGCTCATAAAGCCTTGTAACTATGGGTAAATCATAATTTTGCTGTGCTTTTTTGAAAAAATTTTCTATGATTTTTTTATCCTCTTCGTCCTCGTAAAAAATGGCTGAGCGGTATTGAATACCCTCGTCTGCTCCTTGCCTGTCAAGGCTTGTTGGATCGTGCATTTTAAAAAAGATTTCTAAAATTTTTTCTAAAGAAAGTTGCGTGTTATCAAAACTAATTTTTGCAACCTCTATATTTCCATCGCCATTTGAAACGCTCTCATAGCTTGGATTTTCCCTGCCTCCGCTGTATCCTACTTCGGTGTGAGTTACGCCTTTTACATTTTCAAAAACCGCCTCAACACACCAAAAACAACCTCCGCCTAAAATAATGCTTTTTTGCTCAGCACCCGCCACACTTAACATAAAAATCACTCCTAATAAAATCTTTTTTACCGAATTTTCCTTTCAAATAAAGCAAAGTATAAGATAAAATTTTAAACAATCAAGCTTTATTTTAAGGTCAAACTCCGGCTTAGCCGGAGCTTATTTTATAGAAGTTTTTAACGCCGGAGTTCCAAATTCTTTTAAAACAGCGTTAGATTTTGCGAAATATTCTTGCCAAAAAGCCTTTAAATTTGCTAAAATTTTAGTATTCACATAGCTTTTTGAATTCGCATTAAGCCCTGCTCCTATGACAAAAATTTCAGCCTCGCCAAAGTCCGCAAAAAGCTCTTTTTTCACTTCAATCTGCCTTGGAGAATTTTTCGCATAAAAGCTTGTAAGTGCTGAATTTTCAAGCATATCAGAGGCTAAAATGACTATTTTTCTTTTTGCATTTAAGGGCTCTATAGAGCTTTTTGCAAAATCTTGCAAGGCAAAGAAAATATCTGATTTGGCTATATTATCCTTGCTGAATGCTGAATTTATAGAGTTTTTTACGCTCTCTCTTACAAAGCCTATTTGATCTTTAAGGCATTTGTCGATTTTTAGGAGCAAGGATTTATTGATTTCAAACCTCTCATCTTCGCTCAAATGTGCATCAAGAGTCGTTTCAAATAAGGTTTCATTGTATTTTTCTCCTATGAGACTTGAAAATTTGCCTATAAAAATATGATTTGAGCTTTGAGTGAAGGCTAAGACATTTGAGAGAATTTGCTCCTTTAAGGTCTTATTAAAGGGCGTAGTTTCATCGATAAGAACGAAAACGGCGGTGTCTATTTGGCTTTGTTTTGTAATTTTATAAATTTCATAACAACTCGGAACCGCATTTAAAAACGCCAAAAATCCAAAAAATAAAAGCAAAAATTTTCTAAGCATTTTCAAGTCCTTTGAGTTTTTCTTTTGCTTTGTCGATTTTACTATCGATATCCAAAATTTCATTATCGAATTCGTCCGCACCATTTTTAAGCAAATTAGCTTTATTTTCCTCAAGTTTTGCGATAGTTTTATTCAATTGAGCGATTCTATTTGCACTTTCTGCCATATTTTTATTCGCACTCAAATCGTCTTTTGTATCGGTCTGTGCTAAATCTTGAGGCTGAATGTTTTGCGTAGCGGAATTCGTGCTTGAAATTTCGCTATTTTGCGTAGTTGGCGTTGGATTGGCACTTTCTTGTCTTAAAGTCTCCATTTGTTTTCGAAGCTTATTTCGTTCGTGCTCTATTTCAAGCTTTTCTCGTTCATCTTTAAGTGCCTCATTTATCCTTTGTTTTCGTGCCTCATCGTCTTGCTGTTTAATGTATTCTGCAAATGATTTTCCTTCACTCATAGGGTATGGGGATTTTATTTTTTTGATTTTATCTTTCATTTGAGATAATTTTTCATTAGCCTTTGCCTCTACTTGTTTGTTAAACATAGAATAGTAGTTTTCATAGTCTGTTAAATTTTTAAACCGATGTATTTCCTTATGTGCATTTTTACTTTGGTTTCCTGCAAATCCCCATTTAAAGCCAAATAAAATTCCTAGAATTTGGATAAACACAAAAAGCACAGCCAAAACAATAAAAGTCGCCCAACCGCCTTTTCTATCGGCATCTTGCTGCTCTTTTAAGGCTTTATCGTCCGCATTTGCTTGAAGTTCGCCAAGTTCTGCTGGAGCACTCTCATAAACATTTGTCGTAGCACTTGAAATCTCTTGTATGAGTTGCTTTTCTAAAACCTGCCCCCGTATGTAAGTCGCTCCAACGGCTACAATTACGATAAAAACCACCGTAACAATGCTAAGAACTCTACCTTCTTCCCATTTTTTAATTCTATTTAATACCTGCTGCCAACGCTTAGAATTATCATCAACTTCATTCGTTTCAATTGTTAGAGTATCATAGTTTGGTGAGAATTCTTGTTTTTCTTCTTCTCTTAAATTCCTTCTTTCTTCGCTCCAAATTCTATTAAAACGCTTAATAACACTATTGCTATAAAGCTCACCACCCATAGCGTGAGTAAGACCAACCAAAATTGCCGATAATACAAAGGCTATACCAAGTGCTCCTTTTTGTTGCAAACTCTCACTTGCACCTGGCAAGGTATAACCGGCTAAAACATAAGCAAATCCTAAAGCCTCCGCTACAACCAAGCCAAGCACGACAAGCCACATAAAAATCGGCAAAGGTTTTCTGCCTTGCTCACCCATTTTTGCTAGATAATCTTTGCATTTTTGATAATAACTAGAATCTCTTTTAGCATAATCCTCATAAAAAGTATAATATTTGCTTAAAAGCTCTTTCTCGCAAATACTAAAAACATTGCCCTTACTTTCGATATTCTCATTATTTTTACCTTAGCAATCATTCCAAAAATAGGAAAACTCACCCTAAAATTAAGCCATCAAAAATTTACAGCCTCTCTAAATTTTTTATTTGCAAAATACAAAATCACAAAAGAAAGAAAAATTAAAACCACCCCGATACCAGCTGCTAAAAGCCTATTGAGCATAATCCAAGCTATAATATCACTCATTTTTTCTCCTTATTTTTTATAGGATTTAATTCAAATTCTTTTTCTAATAAAGTCCCATCTGTAGAGCCATAATACAAAACTCCCTTAGCCCTGCTCGCGTCTTTATTGTCAAAAACAATGTCCGCACAATTTAGGGCTGAGCTTTTATCATTCACATAAACCCTATAAAGTAAGCCGTTCGTGCCTTTGTAAGCATTGGTTTTTGCAGGTAAAGTTTCATTTGCCCTTGCTTTAGAGCCCACCACATAATCCTTATAAAGATACAACTTAGGATTTTGTGCGATTTTGCCATCACTTAGCACAGCCACAGGTGCAAAACCTATTAAATGTTTATTTAAACTCGCACTCCAAGAACTTCCGTTCAAGCCCTTTCTAAATTCTGAAGTTTTGTGTATGGCTTTATCGTTTGCTAAAGATTTTGCAGAACTTTGCTCTAAATATCTTGTATTAACGCAGTTAAATTTCGCAACTTCCTCACTCGCATAAGCCTTTGTAACGAGCGAAAAGCCGTCATTTTGTGTTTTTCCAAATTCATCTTTTAAAGCTAAAGCCGCGCCTTTGCTTGTTTTTCCACCAAATTCTAGGCTATCCTTTGAAGTTTCTTTTGTTTGAGAAGTTTTTTGCAAGTTTTTGCTAGGTTTTTTTTGAGTTTGTTTTGTAAAATACTCCGTTTTAGCAGTGTTTTGCGAGGCATAAAGTGCGACATCTTGTGTGTTATCAAGCTCGACAATCTCCACGCGGCGGTTTTCCTCCCTGCCTTTTGCACTATTATTATCCGCTCTAGGCTTTGTAGAACCTGCACCTTGATAGTAAATATTTTGAGTTTTCACTCCATTTTGTGCGAAAATTTTACCAACAACCCTTGCGCGTTTTTCGCTTAATTGCTGGTTTAATGCTTCATTTCCCGTATCATCGGTATGTCCTACGATGAGAATTTTTTTTATCGCTGGTTTTGTAAGTTTTTGCAATCTGAGTGTAGTAGTCTTTTGCGTCTTTGTTTAGATTCGAACTTGCGGTTTGAAACTGACCTTTGTCGTTTATAATCGCCTTGTCGTTGCTTGCTTTTTGATCTTTTTTTTGCTATGTTTTCGAATTCTATTTTTACATTTTTAGCTTGTGAAATTTTCTTTTGTTCTGCGCGTCTTTCATCGATATAACTACCTATAAAATAACCGGTTGCCCCCCGCTAAAGCACCTACCACAGCACCACGATAGCACCCGAATCGCCACCTGCTTTCTTGCCCACTGCAACACCTGCAGCAACACCGCCAAGAACACCTAAAGTCGTCCCGCTCACCTTGCCTATATTATCGCTATTAACCGCGCACCCGCAAATGCAAAGTGCAAGTGGAACACTGATAAAACCTAGTTTTAATATAACGGTTCAAACCTCCTTCTTAAAAATAAATTTACTTTTCCTTTAAATTTCGTTAAAAAAGTCAAAAATTCTAACCAAAATTTAATAAAAACTTTTTTAAAAGACAAAATCAAAACCAAATTTCTGCTCGAAAATTTTACAAGTGAGATTTAAGAAAATTTTTTAAAAGCAAGAGTTAGTTTTTGATAAATTTTTTCCATATCGCTACCGCAAACCCTTGTTTGAGCTATGCTTGTGATGAAATTCGTATCTCCGTAATAACGCGGCAAAATATGATAATGACAATGAGGTGCTATGCCAGCTCCTGCTTGTTTGCCTAAATTCATACCGATATTTACGCCTTTTGCGTTAAATTCGCTTTTAAGAATTTGCACACCTTTTCTCACAAAATGGCTCATTTCCTGCCAAGTTTCCTCGCTTAAATTTTCTATATTTTTATCGTGCAAATAAGGTATAATCATAAAATGCCCCGGCGTATAAGGATAGCGGTTAAGCACAGCAAAACAATGCTCTGCCCTAAAAATCACGCCAAGTTCTTCATCGCTTTTAAGCTTGTTTGCACACTCGCAAAACGGGCAAGTTTTGGGCTTTTCTTTGTGATATTTTTCTCTCCAAGGTGCGTATAAATAATCCATCTAAGCCTCGATAAATTCTTTTAAAGCTTTAAATTCATCTTCTTGACGCATAAAATACTCGCCAATCAAAAAGGCATCAACGCCCAAATTTTGTAAATCTTTAATGAAATTTTTATCATCAAGTCCGCTTTCTGCAACTATGATTTTTGAATTTGGAATGTGAGGAATAAGATTTTGGCAAAGCTTCATATCCATAGAAAAATCGTTTAAATTTCGGTGGTTAATCCCTATAATATCAGCTCCGGCTAAAACAGCCTTACTTAAATCTTCTTTATCGTGAATTTCAACCAAAGCCTCAAGCCCTAAACGCCTTGCAAATTCAAGCAAAGCTTTAAGTTCTTTCGTGCTTAAAATTTTTGCGATTAAAAGTATAAAATCAGCCCCATAAACCAAAGCTTCTAAAATTTGATACTCTTCAACAATAAAATCCTTTCTTAAAAGCGGAATTTGCGTGTATCTGCGTATGATGCTTAAATTTTCAAGGCTTCCTTGAAAAAAATACGGCTCTGTTAGAACAGAAATTGCCGCAGCTCCTGCTTTTTCGTAGTTTAAAGCGATATTTAAAGGATCAAAATCCTCTCTTATCACGCCCTTGCTAGGGCTTGCTTTTTTCACTTCGGCTATGATTTTAACTTCATTTTGATTTCTTTTAAGCACTTTGCGGACATCTTTTGGGAAGAAAGGATTTGCCGCTAAGGATCTGCCTAAGGTTTCAAAGGGTAGTTCTTTTTTTCTTTTTTCTAAGCTCTCTTTGCTCTTTTTTAAAATTTCATCTAGTATCATTTGTTAAACACCTTTTTATGGCTTTTATATGAGCTTTACTTTCTTCTGTTTCTGTGAATTCTTTATCGCTAAAGGTTTGTTCTAAAAGTTCGTAAGCTTCTTTACAAGCTCCAAGTTTATAGTATCCCCACGCTAAAGAGTCTAAGTAATAAAAATTGCTAGGATCTTGCTCTAAAGCAAGCTTAACAAGCCTTATGCCCTTTTTAAGGTCTAAATCATAATCTATTAGCAAATACCCGTAGTAGTTTAGATACAAAGCGTCCGAGTTTTCTTCTATGCCTTCTTCGAATTTATCTATGATTTGAGCGATTTTTTCTGGCGGAATTTGTCCTTTAGAGTTTGCCTCTTCAAATTCAAACACAGCCGCACGAAGTAAGAATTCTTTGTTTTTGCTTTGCTTGTAAAGCTCAAGGCTAAGCTCTTTTGCTTCTTTAAACTGCTTTAAGCTTTGATATAAAAAAATCTTAATCTCGTCTTTAACTTCGTATTTTAAAGCGTAATTTAGTGCTTCTTGCTTTTTATTTTGCGAAGTTAAAAGCTCGATTAAAGCCAAAATAAAATCTTTGCTATTCGTAAGATCGTAAAGGCTTAGATAAATTTGCTCCAAAGCCTTGAAATTCCTTTCCTCTCTGTAAATTTTAGCAAGTAAAAGACAAGTTTTTAGAGTGCAAGAATGGTTTTTTTTGAAATTTTCAAGCAAAATTTTGACATTTTTTATATCGTTAGCATTCGCATAAATTCCTATAATCTTAAACAAAAGCTCCTCGCTTTGATAATGCTTAAGTGCCATTTTATAGTATTTTAAAGCATCTTTGAAATCACCTTTTGCAAACAAAACATCGCCGTAAAGCTCGAAATCTCGCGGATTTTCCCCCTTGCTTTTAAGAAGTTCTTTGATAAGTTTTTCCGCTCTTGTAAGGTTTAAATTTTGCAAATCATAAAGCACACTTAAGCGTTTAAGCGTGTCGCTTTCTTTAAGATAAGGCTTGGCAAGTTCGTTAAGTGCATCCGTTTTATCAAGGTTGTTGGCTAAGCTTAGCAAATAAGCATTTTCTAAAAAGCTTAAGATTTTATAATCCTCAAAAAGTGCTAAAAATTCGTCTCTAGCCTCTTTAAATTCGTTAAAATGACTATAAGTAAAAACCCTCATCACCCTTGAGTCAAATTCCTTGCTTTTTTGCTCTTTATAATCCTTATAAACTACGGTTATTTCTTGCTTCACGCAAGAGCTTAAAAAAACACAAACTAAGATAAAAAACAAATTCCTAAACATTCTTTTTTCAAGTCCTCTTTGTGGCTTTTAAAATAGTTCCAAAAGGGAAAAGTCCTGCATTGTAAAGGTCTGTAAGGGTAAATTTTACAATTTCTTTTAACTTGATCGAAAAATATACAAGCAAAACCCTCTTCAAATTCCACTTCTTTAAAACTCGTTCTAAAGCCAACTTTCCTTAAAAATTTAAGCCTAAATTCCTCTTCGCTCAAACCCAAATACACCCTTAAAAGCTCTAATTCTTCTTTGTTTGCAAAGATATTTCCACTCTCGCCTATACAGCATTTGCCCCCGCACTTCTTACAAGCTTTTTCATCGAAAGAAAAATCAAAACCTTTTTCATAAATCATAGCTTTTTATCCTAAACCTAGAGCAAATTTCTCGCATTTCTTTGCTCAATTTTCCTCCTTTTTGCATAAACAAAGGACTAAGCACCTCGCAAGGGCTTTTAACGCCCTTTCTAGCTTGTATTAAAACAAGTCTTGCCCTTTGTTTTTTCGCACTATGAACGAAGCGAATTTTAGTGAGTTTTAGCTTTTTATTTTCTAAAAAAACGCAAATTTCAGGTAGAGCCAAAGCCTCATAAGCAAAATACAAAATCCCTCTTGGCTTTAAAAGCGAATTTGCCTTAGAAATAAAGCTTTCAAGCGGTAAAAAACTCCTAAATTTGCTGATATTTTCGTGTTCGTTTTTGCCCATTTTCGCACCTATTCTATAAAAAGGAGGATTTGAAACCAAGCAATCGAATTTTTTCTCGCTTACAAATTCCTTAAAATCTGCGTGAAAAATTTGTGCTTTTATATTATTTTTCTCTAAATTTTTTTGTATTAAAACTATATTTTCTTTTTGAATTTCAAGCAAATTTAAGTTTAAATAAGGGACGCAATTTTTAAGTAAAATGCCTATAATTCCACAACCTGCACCAATATCCAAAAGCTCACCTTTAATCCCTAAGTTTAAAGCAAAATCGCTTAAAAGCAAAGAATCGCTACTGTAGCGGTAGGTTTTTTTAAATTGAGCAAATCGTAAAAGCTGCAAAATCAAGCCTTAATGCGTTGGAATTTTAATGCGTTTATGGCTTTTTTGCGTGGAATTTAAATCCTTAAAAAGCTCTTCTTTTTCATAAAAATCCTTAGCAAAAGCAAAACTTAAAAAACATAAAAGCGACAAAAATCTAAGCATCTTAACCCTCCAAAGGTATTCTAGTATCTTTGAGTTAATTAGGATAAAATAGCTTTGATTTTTTGAAATTTTTCAAACTTGCTTTAGATTTAAATTCGCTCTTAAGATTTATTTTAACTAGTTTAAAATTGCTTTTAAGGTCTCATTGGCTTAAAATTTTAAAGCTTTAGGAATTTTTTTTAAACTCATATTATAAACTCAACCCACCCCCCTCAAGCATAAGTTTTAACTCCTTGCTATCTCTTTGAAGATTGATACAATCACAACTTTTGTAAGGATTTGAAGTGGCATAATCGTTGATGATAATCCTCTTAGCGTGATAAAGATTGAAAATGATTTGATGATATTTTATATTCTCTTTTTTAAGCTGTTTTTCGGTAAGCTCTTTACTTTCTAAACTTCTTGCTGTGGTGAGTATGATTTGCACTTTTTGGCTCTCATAAAGCTTGTTTAGAATTTCAACATTTTCTTTGATTTTCTTAGTTTGCCCCCATTTTGGAGAGAAAAATTGGCTTGAATTATAAAGCAAAACCCCATCAATATCGATAAAAAGCGTCTTAAAACAAGCCTTATAAGCGTTCCAATCCTGCAAAGTCCCCCAATCTAAATAATCCTTCACCTTAGAGCTTTTGAAAATGTGCTTATCAAGTATCATTTTATAAATAATATGCGAGATATAAAGCTCCTTTTCTTTAGAAAGCAACTTATAATATTTTGCAAATTCTTTAGCGTCCTCAAAGCCGTAACCGCCGACATTGAAAAAGGGTGAGATGATTCTTTTTTCGACTATATTTGTGATGATATTGTCCTCATTTACGCTGATATAGCTTTTATTTTTGACATTTGCTAAATCAAGCTCGTTTAAGTCGCCTATGGAAATGAAATTTCCTTCTTTAACGCTTTCTTTGAAAAAATTATCGCTATCTTTGATATAAATTCCGCCCTCTAAATCTATTAAAGAAATGCCCTCATAGACGCTTTGAGGCTGAGAATTGGTTTGTTTTTCTAAGGGTAAAATTTGAAATTTTTTATGCGCGTTTAAGATTTTAAACTGCTTAAAAAGCACTTCTTTTAAGTTAAATTTCTCACAATGCTCTTTAAGAGCGATGACATAAATTTGCTTAAAATCCTTTAAATTTAAGCCTCTAACCGCCTCGGTAATCATCAAATTCCCATTAGGGTGCGTTAAAAGCCATTTTGGTTTGAGATTTGGAAATCTCGAGCTTTTCCCTGCCACAGGTAAGATTAATTTCATTTTTGCCTCCTAAAAATTTGTTCTGCGTATTTACAACACTCTTTTAAGCCT
>CAZWYE010000013.1:0-24356 GCA_964637895.1 uncultured Campylobacter sp.
TAGTGTTCTGCTCTATTGACAAAGCCCTTTTTAAAAAGCTCATCGAGTATGAGTACTCTAAAAGCAGAATTGTTCGTATCAAATTCTAATCCCAAGTGCAAAAGCTTCATTTTCTCCTCAAAACTAGCATTGATTTTTAAGGCTAAAATATAAGCATAAGCACAACTTGCTGTTTTTTGTATGGAGGAAATCTTTAGAGTATCTTTTAAGTTTGGCACTAAAAAGGCTTTAAAAAGCTCTTCGGGCTTGAAATAAGTATTGAAGTTTAAAAGCTCGCCCTCGCCCAAATGCACGGCAAATTTTGAGTAGGTAGAGTGATTGGCTATGATTTTACAAGCCCTTGACATTAAAGTTACTTCAAAAATCTGTGCTTGCATATTGCTAAGACCCTCACTTAGCTCACTGGCTATAAAAAATCTTCCCTCTAAAGCCTCATCTTTTAAATACTCTCTCATAGCAAAAGCCGCTTCTTTATCCGCGGAAAAAAGCACCACTTTAAAGCCCTTTTGCATAAAATGCAGGGCTGAAAAAATGGCTAAATCCACAGGGAAAATGTATTTATAAATTATAGGTGAAAAAATGAAGTTTCTATAATGCGTCGTCTCTATGCTATCGCCTCCTCGCATATGAATGGCTACGAAATCTTTAAGCTTTAAAGCCTCACTCAGTCCCTTCGCTCTAGCCTCTTTAAAAGGCTCTTTAAAAGGCAGAGAATAAAAAATATTTTGAAACTCTTTTTTATACTCTGCCTCGTCTAAATCGCTTAAATGCGTTGAATTGACTATATAATAATTCATCACAAAAGAACCCCAAGGCTTAAAAAATGGTTTTTGCTTAAGTTCGCTTAGGCTTTTAAAGCAAAGCGTATTTGTATCGCCTCTTAAGGGTAAAACGCCTGAATAGTCGTGCTCTTTTAAAAAATCCTCCTCAAACAAGCTCTGCGCACTCTCCACCACCACGCCCTCGTGTTTAAATCTCTCCTGCCAGACGAAGCCAAACTTAAAGCCCAGTTTTTGAGAAAAATACATAGCACTGATGAAAGCACTCATTCTTGAGCCCAAAGCATCGCTACGACCGGCGATTAAAAGGGCGGGAAATTTTCTTTTAAAGGCCTTAAGTTCAAACTCAAAAGCACATTCAAGCCTGAGGCTTTCGCAAGGAAATTCTTCGTTTAAAAGTATAAAAACCGCGTTTTCTTTAAGCTCAAGCCTGTTTTCTAGCTCTATTTTTTCACCGTTTATAAAAAGCCTTATTTTTTCTAGCTCTTTTAAGTCTTTAGGCTCTTTAAAACAAAGCTGCAAGCATTCTAGCTCGCATTTAAAGTCTAGTTTAAAGCTCGAATTTTCTCTATGAAGCGTAAGCTCTTCTAAATCGCAAGTTTTAAATACCATCTTTATCCTTGTAAAAGCTTAAGATATTTTTAAGACAGTTTTGATTATAGCTTTTAAAGTCAAAGTCTTTAAACTGGGGCGGATTCTCAAGCATAGTGCAAAGCCCCTCGTAAAGCCCCTTTTTGCCTATGGGAACTACGAGGCCGTACTCACTGTGGTGGCCCAAAAAATCCTCTGCACAAGCGAAGCTTGTGCAGAGGATCGATTTTTTAAGTATCATCGCCTCAGCCAGCACGAGGGGCAGGCCCTCGTGCTGGCTGGATAGAACGAAAATGTCGCTTTTTGCAAGATAGGGGAAAGGATTGGATATAAAGCCTAGAAGAAACACAGAGTCTTTAAGACCTAGCTTTTTGACAAGAATTTCAAGATTGTCTCTTAAGGGTCCATCGCCTAAGATTAAAAGCCTGGTTTTAGGAAACTTAGCGTGAAAGAGTGCGAAAGCCTCGATGAGACTTGTTTGGTCCTTTTCTACGCTGAGTCTAGCAAGATTGATAAAGATTTTATACCCCTTCTTAAAAAGCCCTAAGTGCTCCTTAGCCAGGGCTTCTTTAGCCTTTTCTAAGACCTCGCTTTCATTGATGAAATTAAAGGCGGTTTTAAACTTGCTCTGGGGTATGTCGTAGGCTTTGGCTAGGTTTTTGAGATTATCCTCGTTCGTTTTTGTAGAAACGCTTAGTATGAGATCAAATCTTTTATAAAGATAAAAAATTCCCCTAAGATAGGGGAATCTTTTATAAAACTCGCCTTGCATATCGTTGTGAGCGTAAATGATTTTCTTAAAATTTCCTTTAGCGCAAGCAAAAAGCGCACTCCAGTATCTTTGATATCCATCATACTGAATGAGGGTGTGAAAATGCGTATCTGCGTAAAGCCTCCTAAACTCTCTAGCATAAGCTCTTGCGAAAAGCTCTTCTTGCTCCTTGTTGTTTCTCTCTACTCCGAAGACATCTTCACGCATCAGCCATTGCTCTTCGGGTAGGAGATTAAAAGTGCCCGTTTTAGGTAGAATCTTAAGCCTGTTTTTAAGCTCATTAAAAGCCTCCATTCTCTCATCGTGCCCAAAAATGCTCCAAGGATCTATAGCGACATTGATGCTAAAGCCCTGCTTTTCTAAGTGAAAAACGAGATTTTTAAACGCGCTTAAAATGCCGTTTCTTAAAAAAGGTCCCATAAAAAATAAAAGCTTAGTCTTCTTGCTTTCATTCTTAAAAAGCTTGGTTTCATCAAATTTATCAAAAAAGAAAAACTCAACTATCCTCTGGGTGGATTTCCCGTCCTCAAGGGCGAAAAACTTTTCTCTTAAATGCTCGTAGCGTCCCTTGCGGCTTAGAAATTCTTCATCTTGCAAAAGCCTTTTAATCTGCTCTATATCCGTGCAATACTCAAAGCCCAAGTCCTTCAGGTCAAAATACATTCCCCTTTCTTCTTTATACTTTTCATAATCGTAGCAAAAATAGATGATAGGCTTATCTAAAGGCATAAAGTCAAAGGCTATGCTTGAATAATCAGTGATTAAAACATCCACCACGCTTAAAAGCTCGTTTGTGTCTATGTCTCTGTCGTTTGCATCGGCTATCTTTAATCCTTGCTCCTCAATGAGCCTAAGAGTTTCGTGATGCCCTTTAAAGAGGACTTTAAAGGGCATTACGGTCAACTCTTTCAAGAGTTTCGTGATGAATCGCAAATCAAACTCCGGATCGCCAAAACTACCTCTATAAGTAGGAGCGTATAAAAGCACTTTTTCGTTTTCTTTTATCTTAAATCTTTCTTTAACAAAGCTTGATTTTTTAAAGTTTAAATCATTTCTAGCATAGCCTGTTACTAGGGCTTTACCCTTATAAATCTCGTCTATATCATAATCTTTTATCAAAACATTTTGAGTGAATTCGTTAGGATTTATCATATGCGTGGTTTGTAGGAAATTGCGTTGAGTGTTTCTGTGCTCCATAAAGCTTGTTTTAATGAATTTTCCTAAAAATTTAAGAGGGGTTCCGTGCCAGGTGTTTAAATAAAGCTGCCCCTCTTTTCGTATGAAATAATCCGGAAAAGTCGTGTTGTTTATAAGATACTTCGCACTTGCAAGATAGCGTAAATAAAGATGAGAGCCCCTTCTGACTAAGATTAGATTCTTTAGCTTTCTAAACTCAGGCTTGATAAAATCGCTACTTCCTAAGACCCAAATATGAGTAAAGTCCTTAAAACGCTCATCCTCAAGCAAAAAGCTAAAAATCGCGTAAGGATTACAAGACATAAGCCGCCCGTGAAAGCTCTCATAGAGTATAGTTTTCTCCTCAAGCTCTAAGCTCTCGTAAAAATATGTATAGAGGGCTTTTTGATTAAAGCTCTTGTTCTTCAAAATCATAAATCCCCCCCCCCTCGTAAGCTAGAGCCCCTATCCTTTGCATCGCTAAAAAGGCTTGTAGGGCTTTTTCTTTTTCTCCAAGCTTGTTTAAACACAGACCAAGCCTGTAGTGCCAATTCATCTTAAAATTACTGCTTCTTTTTAAAGCCTCCTCATAAGAGGCAACCGCTTCACAGAACTTCTCCTCTCTTTCGTAAGCTAAGGCTAGGTTAAAATGAGTTTGTGCCTCTTGAAAATTAAGCTCTAAAGCCTTTTTGTAGTATTCTTGTGCCCTCTCCCACTCATAAAGCCTTGCAAAACTGTTTGCAAGCTTACAAAAAATCCCATAACCCGGCTTATCTTTAGCCTTTTCTAAAAAAGCCTTGTTCGCTAAAACCCAGCGTTCTTTAAGCTCGTGAAAAACGCCTATACCATAAAGCAAGGCCTCTTGTTTCACCTCTTCTTTTGTTTCTAGCTTTATAGCGTTTTCATAAGCCTTTTTTGCTAAGTCTTTAGCCCCTGCCTTTTCATAGCAAAAGCCCTTTTCATAGCAAAGCTCACTTTTAAGCTCCTCTTTACTACAAAGCTTAAGGGCTTTTTCATAAGCCGCGGCTGCTTCGCTAAAGCGGTTCATCATCTTTAAAGAGGTGCTAAGCTCCTCGTAGATAGCAAAACTCCCGCCTTTTTTCTCAATCAAAGCTTCAAGGTCTATGATATTTTTCCACCACAGCTTTTGAGGTAAGAAAATAGAAGTGAGAAAGCTCCTATTACGCTGAGCCTGCTCTTGCCACTGCTCGTTTTTAGGATTAAGCTCTAAAGCCTTTTCAAAGCTTTCATCAGCTAGGGCGTATTCTTTAAGCTTATAAAAGCACATTGCTATTTTAAAATGATTTTTCGCGTGAAAAGGCAAGAAAACTCCCGCTTTTTCGTAGTAAATCCTAGCCTTTTCGTAGTCTTTATCCCTGTGATAAATCTTCATAGCCCAGGCGTAGAAAATATAAAATAATAAGCTCCTCATAATCTTTCCTTAAAACTTAAATACTCTTTCACAAAATCATCTTCTTTATAAAAACGCAAAGCCTCTAAAATCTGCTTTTCATTTTTCAAGGCAAAACTTTTAAAAAGCAGTTCGTAAAGAAAAATAACCATTCTTTGCTTGTCTAAAATCTCGATATTGGGCGTATCTAAAAAGCTATTAAACTCGTTTGAGTTTTTAGGCACACGCCAATCCTCGCCGTAGTTTTCTCTCAAATACAGTTCATAATCCTTAGGCACTAAATACAAATCCCCCAAAAACTCATACTTTATAAGCTCAAAAGGCGTATTTTTCCAGCGCATAAAATCGCCGTTGTGATAAATAAGCCCGTTTTCCTCATAATGTAAAAACACATCGATATAAACGCCGTTGTTGTGATGTACTTGCACCCCGCCCTGGTAGGTATGGCTTTTTAAGACGAAGTTAGGATTTTTTATAAAAAGCTCTCTAAGCCTGTTTAAATCGCTAAAATAAACGCCCACATCGATATCGTAATCGTGAGCTAAAATGCTCTTTTCTCTCACGCAGCCCAGAAAGGTACCGCTGATTAAAAACATTGTTATATTTTCTTTTTCACAAAGGCTTTTTAAGTCGTTTAAAGCCTCTTTTGCGTCCTTAAAACGCATATTTTCTTTGGGGATAAACTTAGCTTTTTGAGCTTCTTTTGCCTTGTAAGCTCTTTTTAAGAAAATAAACAAGGCTTCTTTTAAATAAACCTTTGCCAAAAGAAAATCACCCCCATTTAAGGCAGCCCTTGTAAAATGTCTTAAAATCTCATCGAGTTTTTGCGTGAATCTTTTGAAATTATTTATGTTTTGCTTATAAAGCCTTTGTAATTTTTCTAAGTCTTTTTGAGAAGAAATCAAACTTGCAAGTATGAACCAGGTTTTCACCCTTGAAGAGTTTTTAAGCAAGGTTTCAAGGAGTAAAAAAGCCTCATCTTTTTGCTCTAAAAGCTCTAAAATTTGGCATTTGAGATAGGTTGCATCTGTGTGCTTGGGATTTTTTTGCAAAAAAAGCTCTAAGTTTTTTAAACTCTGCTTAAAATCTCCGTAAATATAAGCCATTTTTGCCGAATAAAAATAAGCTAAACTCTGTCTTAAGACTTGTAAAATCTGCAAAATCAACAGGGCTTTTTTGTGATTTTTAGAGCTTTGTAAATAAAACTCCACGCCCAAACACGCAAAACGACTTAAAAAGAAAAAGCCCCTAGTTTCTCTGTAAGTTTTCCTAAGTAGGGCTTTAAAAGTCATTCTTTATCCTGTTTAAAAGCTCACTTGTGGAAATATCACGCGTTCTAGGTAGGTAAAGTACCTCGCACAGGTCCTTAAACTCATCAAATCTTCCAGTCCAATCATCGCCCATTACCAAAATATCAGCCTCATAACGAAGCAAATAAGTTCTCTTAAGCTCCAAACTCTCTTCTAAAAATACACTATTGACGCATTTTAAAGAAGCGACTATCCTCGCTCTTTGCTCCTCGTTCATTATGGGAAAACGATTTTTTTTAGCAAAATTAAGCTTATCTGAAGAAATACCGACAAAAAGCTCATCGCCAAGCTCAGAAGCCCTTTCTAAAAGCTTTAAATGTCCAAAATGAAATAAATCAAAAGTGCCAAAAGTCAAAACTCTCTTACGATTGAGTTTAATCACGGTGTAAAGTTTCTCCCCACTTGTACTCAAAAAGTTTGAAAATAATGCTTTTCAAACTTTTTTGCAAAGAAAGATTATAACAAAAAAAGCATAACAAATAACAAAAAAAAAAAAACGATTTTTCTTTTTTAAAAATGCCTATTTTATGGGAATTTTAGCAGGGTTGAAATTTTGCTTTTGAAATTTTAATTTTCGCTTAAATTTTTATTTTTGCTTAAAAACAAAATTTAAATCAAAATAAAATTTTTCTTAAAAATTTAAAAATATCATCGCAAATAATGATTTTACCGCATTTTCTTTCAAAATTTCAGCTTTATTTTTTCACTAAAAAAAGTTTGAAAAGCATTATTTTCAAACTAAATTCAATGCTTAGCTTTAAAAAGGAAGAAAAATGGCAATTTTAAATGCTAGAAAAATGGCAAAACTCAAAAGAGACCCTAAACTTTTTTTTAAAGACGCCATTAGAAACAGAATTCACACCGTGCAAAAAATCGCCTCCGCTTTTGCTCCTAAAAAATTTAAAGGCTATCAAAAATACATTATAATTTCAGCTGTTTATAATGTAGAAAAGTATTTAAAAGCCTATTTTAACTCATTTATTCATCAAAGGCTTGACTTTGAAAACAACATTCTTTTAATCCTCGTTGATGATGGCTCAACTGACACAAGCGCAAGTATCATCAAAAAATATCAAAGCAAATATCCTAAAAACATAATCTACCTCCACAAAGAAAACGGAGGTCAAGCAAGTGCTAGAAATTTAGGCTTAGAATACTTAAAAGAGTATTTAAATTTAGAAACTAAGCCGAGCGAAAACTCAAATTTAGAAACAAATTTAAGCTCAAATTTAGAAACTAAGCCGAATTTAAATTTAGAAACAAACGAGAATTTAAATTTAAAAACAAACCAGAATTCACAAACAAACTCAAATTTAAACTTAAGCCAAAATTTAGAATCAAACGCGAATTTAAGCTTAAATTTAGAAACAAAGCAAAATTTACAAACAAACGAGAATTTACAAGCAAATCCACAAACAAAACCGCAAACAGACGAAATTTTCAATACAAATTTAAAAACTCCAGCAAACGAATTTTTAAACGCAAATTTAAGCGATTTTTGGGTGAATTTTACTGACCCTGATGATTTTTTAGACCGCTCTTGTTTGTATGAGGTTGATGAATTTTTAAGGCAGAATCAAAGTGGCGTTAGTGTGCTAGGACTTAACAACCAGCTTTATTTTGAAAAGACAAAGCACACGACAAATCACCCGCTTCATCACTACAAATTCACAAGCAAGATAAATAAAATCTTCATAAACGAACTAACCTACGAAATTTCAACAGCGACGTGCAATGTTTTTAAGCTAGAAAACATTATAAACTTAAATATTCGCTTTAATGAACTTATGGGACATAGCGAAGATGTGGACTTTACTTTAAATTTCACAAATTCTTGTAAGCCTTACGAGCTCTTTGTCTTTTTGGATAATGCAAAATACTACATAAGAAAAAGAGCAAATAACAGCTCGACTATGAATAATTTCTTAAAAGATAAAAGAACCTTTATACAAACTCCGTATTTTTTGCTCCAAAGAATTAAAAAAGATCCTTGTTTTTACGCACAAACTACCATTTTCGCGTCGTTTTTAAATACCTTTAATCAAATTCTAGGCAAACAAAAAATTTCTATCTTAAATAAAGAAGAACAAGATGAGTTTTTAAGAATTTGCGATGAAGTTTTTTCTTACATAGACGAAAGAGTTGTTATGGATTTTAAGGGTTTTGGTAATGATATATTTAAAAAAATTGGAATTTTAAATTGCTTTAAAAACGAGGTGCTTACTACGAGTAATGTTGTTTTTATAGAAAATATAGATCCTTACAAACAGCAAATTCTTTTAAACTACTTTACGCACGATCCAAACGCTTGCGAAAGCATTAGAATCAACAACGAAGAGCTTTATCCGGACTATGAAAAAATAGTTAGGCATAGAATTTTCGACCGCACTTTTTGCTACGAAAAAAGACTTTGGGTGCATATACCTGACGATAAAAACGGCTTTTTAGAAGCTTTTTTAGACGGAAAAAGAGCTTTTATAAAAGAATACGGAAAAGATAGAATTCACACTAAAGAACTTAGATTGGAATTTAGAAACTGTGCTAGAGAAAATTTTTGGCTTTTTATAGACAGAGACATAGAAGCTGATGACAATGCTGAAAGATTTTATCGCTATGTAAAGCAAAATTATCCAGAAAAAGATATAAGCTTTGCACTGGATCCAAAATGCCCAGACTGGCAAAGATTAGAACAAGAAGGCTTTAAACTCGTCAAGGTTTATAGCAAGGAATTTTACAGACTTGCTAAAAAATGCAGGAATTTCATAAGCTCTCACACGCCCATAGGATTTGGAGTAAGATTAGAGAGCGGACAAAGATTTATTTTTTTAGGACACGGGATAGATAATGTAGATTTATCAACTTATGTTAATAGGCTTAATGTAAGCTTAAGAACCTCAACCTTAAAACGAGAGCTAGAATTCATAAGTCAAGATTTTTCTCCTTATAAACTTACCAAAAAAGAAGTAGCCCTAACAGGCAATGCAAGACACGATAATCTTTTAAAAAATAACAAGACAAACAATAAGCAAATCATCATTATGCCAACTTGGAGAGAGTATTTGATCAAAGAAAGAGAAGGAGATTTTAACAGAAAGGTTAATGATGATTTCTTAGAAAGCGAGTATTATAAGGCTTGGTTTTCTTTTTTAAATAATGCTAAATTAAAAAAACTAAGTCAAAATTACGGCATAAAAATCGTTTTTTTACCTCATTTTAATATGAAAAATATGCTTAAAGTTTGCACTTTTCCAGACTTTTTAGAAGTAAGTTACAGAAAAGGAGCCGAACCTTTTGCAAATTTTCTTACAAATTCGGACTTGATGATAACTGATTATTCAAGCGTGGGCTTTGAAATGGCGTATTTGGGTAAAACTGTGCTGTATTATCAGTTTGACAAGGAGGAATTTTTTGCAAATCATACTTACCAGCAGGGATTTTTCTCCTACGAAGAAGACGGCTTTGGTCCTGTGTGCTACACTGAAAAGGCTTTACTACAAGAGCTTGAACTTGCCTTTAAAAACAACTGCGAACCTAAAGAGCCTTACAAAAGCAGGATAGAAAATACCTTTGAATTTAGAGACGGAAAATGTTGTGAGCGAATTTATAACACGCTTTTAGAACTTGACGAACCTTATAAACAGCTTTGGGACCTTAAACAAGTGGAGCAAAAGGCAAAAAATGCTTTAGAGCGAGGAATTTATAGGGAAGCAAGGGAGAGATTTTGCTTTATTTTAGAGAATTTTAAAGACTATGAAAACCTTGAAATCAAAGAAAATCTTTATAATTTTCTTTTTTCTTCAAGACTTGCACTTAAGAGCGAAGAGGCTTTGAATTTCGTAGAAGAAAAGAACTATCAAGCGTTTTTTAACGAGGATCTTAAGCTTTGCTTTGAATACATTAAAAATTTAATCCAAGCTCAAAAAATAAAACAAGCTTTAGAAAAGCTAGAAAAACTCGAAATTCCAAGAGAAAACGAGCTTGAATTTGCTTATTTAAAGCTTAAAATTTATAGCTTTTTCGCGGACAAAAAAGCATTTACGAAAATTTACAACGAGCTTAAAGATAATTATAAAATTTCAAAAGAAAATTTGGGGCTTGATTTGTTTTTATTCCAGCAAGAACTTATGAAAGAATTTTCTAAGCCAACGGGGGGGGGGATCAATGAAGTGTTGTTTGAAAAATTTGACTTATTTTACCGAAAAATAAGAAAAAACTTAAGAAAAATTAAAATTCAAGGATAAAAATGAAAAAAATAGCCATTCAACTTTACGGGCATATGCGAACTTACGAAAGAACTTATAAAAATTTCTTTGAAAATGTGGTAAAAGTAAATGAAAAAGACGGCTATGAGGTAGATATTTTCATACATACTTGGGATATTTTCAACCTTACAGATGAAAAAGCTTGGCACAAAAACAGAAACTATTTTCCAACGCTTAGCAACAAAAAACTAAGTCAAGCCAATAAAGATAAAATCATAAAAATTTACAAGCCAAAAAATATAAATTTTGATTCAAGACAACTAGCAGCCGGCAGATATGAAAGCGTGCGAAGCGTCGTAAGACTAAGACAAGAATACGAAAAAGAAAAAGGCGTAAAGTATGATTATTTCATAACAACAAGGCCTGATATACTTTTTTTAAAGCCCTTAAGGCTTGATTTCTTTTTGAATTTTTATGACAAAAAGCCTTTTGGAGAGCAAAGAGTTTTGGGCGAAAAATTTAATTTTTGTCCGGCTTATTTTTTTAGAGAGCCTGTGTTTTATAATCTACCTGTGGTGGATTATCGTTTTCCAAATGAGAGCGATTTGTTTTGGATTGGCAATTATTCAGGCGGCGAAATGGACGCTTTGGCGGCTTTTAAGTATCCTGGTATATTAAACATTTTTATCAATTATAAGCATTATAGAGATTTTATAATCTTAAGAGAAACAACGAAAGATATAAAAACAGAGCTTTATGATTATATAAACTTAAGCGAACTTGAAAAGTTAAAAGATCAAAACTCAATAATGACAAAAGCAAACAACGCAAAAATGAGAATTCGCAACCACTTAGCCTATAAACTAGGCTCCGCGATGATAAGAAATTCAAAAAGCTTTTTAGGATACTTAAAAATGCCTTTCATCTTAAGCTCTCTTGCCCTCGCTCATAAAGAGGAGCAAAGAAATTTAGAGAAAATTTCCCTGCCGCCTCTGGAATTTTACAGCGACTACAAAGAAGCCTTAAAAGAAAAAGAATGCCCTGCCTACAAGCTCGGACTTGCTCTTATGAAAGCTCAGAAAAATTGGTACGGGGGGGGGGGCTTTGATATTTTTACTCAAAGACCTGCCTAAGCTTGTGAGGGAATTTGAAAAGAAAAAAGCCGATTAAAATATTTTTTGAAAACTTAAATTTAAAGCTTTAAAAAATACCTTAAAAATTAAAAGCATTTAAAACTAAAAAAATTAAATTTTTCAAACCCCTAGTTTTCTTAAGTTAGTTTTAATTTTGCTCTATATCCTCGCATTCTAAAAGAATTTTATCTTTTTTTAAGGAAAAATGATAAATCAACTCCTCACACGGATAGCTTATGTTTGTGTTTTGCCAAGTTTCTTTTGGTTTTTCTTTAAGCTTTTCAAGCACTCCGGGAAGTTCTTTTTGAATGAGGCTTTTTAAGCTCATTCCTAATCCGTGCGTGAGATTTTTAATGAATTTGCCATCGATTTCGTAGGACGATGTTATCATATTAAGAGTTGCATCAAAGCCTAAATTTTTTAAGATTTTGTAAAGCTCAGCCTTTTCTTGAGGCGGCGCGATAAGTCTGTCAAAAATCGAGTGATAACTCACATAAATAGGCTTTGGATAAGCACTTTGAATTTCAAGGTGGGCGGGTTCAAGTATGTTTCTAATCTGCCTTCTTGAAGGTGAAAAGAAGTTTTTAGAATGCTTATTTATGGTCCAAAGGGTCTTAGGCGAGGTATGAACGATTATGTGAGGGAATAATTTCAAGGCATTTCCGCTGTATCTTATATAATCAATCTCCTTACCAAAACCAACCAAATTCCATAAAAATTTCGCATAAGAGGAATTATCAATCACAGCGTCAATTAAATAAGGAGCCATTTTAGCCGCTAAGTGTGCTAAATAGCCTCCGTGAGAGCTACCAAGCAAAATCACACGAAAATTTTCGTTTTTATAAAGCCCCCCCCCCGTTTTAAAAGGCGGATTTTGCTTGATAAAAAGCAAAGCATTTATAATGTCTTGAGCTTGCATAATGCCGAAATTTTGATACTCGTTTTTAGTCGGTGCGAAAGTTGTGTGAATTCTTAAAAAATAATTTTCAAGTAACTCGCCTTTTTGCTTTTTTTCTTCTATAGCTCTATCGATAAAGTGAAGTTCTTTAGAAATATGACTACAATAATAAGGCTTAAGGTCTTTAGGGCAATCAAGACTAAGCTCATCAAGCCCAAAAGGAAGCTCTATACCAAGTGCTTTACAAGACTGGCTTAAAATCATCTTGTCCGTATCATCAAAAAACGCCTTTGCTCCAACTTGAGGCAAAACGCCTACGCTATGGTAGTTTATGCTACAAACGGCTACATTAAAATTCTCAGCTACAAAAGAAGCCAAATGATCCCTATAATTATCACTCGCATCGCCACCAAGCCCGGGGATTATGAAAAACAAAGTCTCAATTTCTTTAGTGTTATCAAAACTAAGCTTAAATTCAAGTTTGCTTTCTCTTTTTATCCCAAGTTCTACATCATCGCAACTTTTTATCTCATAACTTTGAGTAATTATCATTTTAACTCCTTTAACGCCCTTTAAGCTCTATTTTAGCAAAACTTAATAAATTTAAAAAAGCTTTGCTAAAAGCCAATTTTTTAAAACACCATGCCAAATACAAATTTAAAGCTTAAATTTAGTTTTTAAGAGCGATCAAAACGCCCTCGATTAGCTTTTTAATGTCTCCATCGAGTATGCTTTCTACCTGAGAAAAGGCTTCATTGGAACGATTATCTTTTACTTGCTGGTAAGGAAAAAGAACATAAGAGCGTATTTGATGCCCCCAAGCTATCTCGCTTTTTTCGTTTTGATTTGCTTTATCTTGCTGCTTTGAAAGTTCAAGTTCGTAAAGGCGCGATTTTAGCATTTTAAAAGCCGTTGCTTTGTTTTTGTGTTGGCTTCTGTCATTTTGGCATTGAACGACGATTCCGCTTGGCATATGCGTGATTCTCACAGCAGATTCGGTTTTATTAATATGCTGACCGCCAGCACCACTAGCCCTGTAATAATCTATCCTTATGTCCTTTTCATCGATTTCTATCTCAATATCATCATCAAGTTCAGGGCTTACCATAACGCTAGAAAAGCTAGTATGTCTGCGTCCAGCACTATCAAAAGGACTGGTACGAACGAGGCGGTGAATTCCATTTTCAGCCTTAAAATACCCATAAGCATTCTCGCCCTTAACCAAAAAGCTCACATCTTTAAGTCCGGCTTCTTCTCCTTCTTGAAAGTCCAAAGTCTCAACCTTAAAGCCCTCCCTCTCGCAAAATCTTAAATACATTCTATAAAGCATACTTGCCCAATCATTACTCTCCGTGCCACCGGCTCCTGGGTGAATGGAAACTATGGCGTTTTTATTGTCGTTTTCTCCGCTTAAAAGCATTGAAATTTCAAGCTTTGTAATGGAATCTTCAAGCTTAAAAGCATCGTTATACAAGGCTTCTAAGGTTTCATTGTCGTTTTCTTCGTTTGCAAGTTCGAAAAGCTCCTCTGAGTCTTTAAGGGAATTAAAAGCGTTTTCGTAGTTTTTAAGCAAAAGCGTAATTTTGTTTTTTTCCTTGCCTAAAAGCCCTGCTTGTTTGATGTCCTGCCAAAAATCCGGTGCATTTTCAAGCGTTGAAATTTCCTCAAGTCTTTTTTTTAAAAGCTCGGGCTTGATTATAGCAGCGATATTGCTTACTTTGTTGTCAAGTTCCTTTAAAAGTTCGCTAAATTCGTAATTATCCATAATGCTTTCTTAAAATAAAATTTGGGTTCCCATTCTAACTTAATTAAACTTTAATGCTGGTTAA
This sequence comes from uncultured Campylobacter sp., assembly GCA_964637895.1. Taxonomy (GTDB): domain Bacteria; phylum Campylobacterota; class Campylobacteria; order Campylobacterales; family Campylobacteraceae; genus Campylobacter_D. The sequence goes on from CAZWYE010000013.1 coordinate 14,102, forward strand.
AAACAGAATTTCCGCTTAGAATTTGCTTTTAATTTCAAACAAGATAAGCAAGATTTTAAAAAATCTTAAATATATCTTAAATACTTTGTATATTAGCCAAATTTTAAACATTAAAAGTTATAATAAAGATTTGAAATTTTTAAAAAGGTCTGAAAATGGTTTTAAAAGCCTTAAAAGCTGTGTTTGGAACGAAAAACGATAGAGAACTTAAAAAATACTTAAAACGCGTAGAGCAGATTAACGCTTTAGAGAAAAAATACGAAAATTTAAACGATGAGGAATTAAAAGCAGAATTTACAAAATTTAAAAATCAAGTTTTAAACAAAGAAAAAAGCTTAGATGCACTTTTAAACGATGTTTTTGCTATTGTAAGAGAAGTTGGCAAAAGAACCTTGAATATGAGGCATTTTGATGTGCAACTTATAGGTGCAATGGTTTTGCACGATGGAAAAATCGCTGAGATGAAAACGGGCGAGGGAAAGACTTTGGTCGCAACTTTGGCTGTTGTTTTAAATGCTATGAGTGGCAAGGGCGTTCATATAGTTACTGTCAATGATTATTTAGCAAAAAGAGATGCCGAGCAAATGAGTGCGATTTATCATTTTTTGGGCTTTAGCGTTGGCGTGGTGCTTTCAAGTCAAAATAGCGACGCCGCACACAAAGAAGCCTACGAATGCGATATAACTTATGGCACAAATAACGAATTTGGCTTTGATTATTTAAGAGACAATATGAAATTTTCAAAAGAACAAAAAGTGCAAAGAGAGCATAATTTCGTTATAGTCGATGAAGTTGATAGTATTTTAATCGATGAAGCAAGAACGCCTTTAATTATAAGCGGTCCTACAAATAGAACGCTTGATGGATACATTAAAGCCAACGAGGTTGCAAAGGCTTTAAAAAGGGCTAAAGAGGTTTTGCCTCCAAACAAGCCAGAGGGCGATTTTGTAGTCGATGAGAAAAACCGCAGCATACTTATTACTGAAGAGGGCATTGCAAAGGCGGAAAAGCTTTTTGGCGTGGAGAATTTATACAGCCTTGATAATGCTATTTTAGCTCATCAACTCGACCAAGCCCTCAAAGCACACAATCTTTTTGAAAAAGATGTGCATTATGTTTTAAGAAATAACGAAGTGATAATAGTCGATGAATTTACAGGTCGTTTGAGCGAAGGACGCAGGTTTAGCGAGGGTTTGCACCAAGCCTTAGAGGCAAAAGAGGGTGTGAAAATCCAAGAAGAAAGCCAAACTTTAGCTGATATTACCTTTCAAAATTATTTTAGAATGTATAAAAAACTAGCCGGTATGACAGGCACGGCACAAACTGAAGCCAGTGAGTTTTCTCAGATTTATAAGCTTGATGTTATTTCCATTCCTACGAATATTCCTATTAAAAGACAAGATAAGGACGATCTTATTTATAAGTCAATGGATGAGAAATTTAAGGCTGTGATTGAGGAGATTAAAAGAGCAAATTCCAAAGGACAGCCTGTTTTAGTAGGCACTGCAAGCATAGAAAGAAGCGAACTTCTTCATAAACTTTTGGTTAAAGAAAAAATCCCACATTATGTTTTAAACGCAAAAAACCACGAGCAAGAAGCCTTAATCATCGCAGATGCTGGTAAAAAAAGTGCTGTAACCATAGCGACAAATATGGCAGGACGCGGCGTGGATATTAAGATAGATGATGAAGTTAGAGCTTTGGGCGGACTTTATATCATAGGCACCGAAAGGCACGAAAGTAGGAGGATTGATAACCAGCTTAGAGGACGCTCAGGCAGACAAGGAGATCCGGGAATGAGCCGTTTTTATTTGAGCTTGGAGGATAATTTACTACGCATTTTTGGAGGTGAGCGCATTAAAAGCATTATGGAAAAACTAGGCATTAAAGAGGGTGAGAGCATAGAATCAGGCATAGTTACAAGAGCGGTTGAGAATGCACAAAAAAAGGTTGAAAATTTGCATTTTGAAAGCAGAAAACACCTGCTTGAATACGACGATGTAGCAAACGAGCAAAGAAAGACTATTTATAAATACCGCAACGAACTTTTAGACGAAAGCTATGATATAAGGGCGAAAATTTCGCAAAATATCACCGAATACGCTCAAAAAGTCATTAACGAAACTATGCTTAGCACGGAGGATAAAATAGAATTTGAAAATCTAAAGCAAAGGGTGTTTTTTGAGTGCTCAACCGAGCTTGACGAAAAGGATTTTAAGGATTTAAGCCTTTTGGAATTTGTACCTAAACTTAGCGAGGCTTTAGAAAATTCCTATAATGAAAAAATGCAAAAAATCGATCCTAACGAGCTAAGGCACATAGAAAGGATTTTATATTTACAAGTGCTTGATAAGGTTTGGCGTGAGCATTTATATCAAATGGATATCCTAAAAACAGGCATTGGACTTAGAGGATATAATCAAAAAGATCCTTTAGTCGAGTACAAAAAAGAAAGTTATAATCTTTTCTTAGAGCTAGTTGAACGCATTAAATTCGATAGCATTAAAATTCTTTTTAGCGTTCAATTTAGTGCCCAAAATGCAGAAAATTTAGAGCAAAAAGCCAACAAAGAAAACGAAAAAATCCTGCAAAGCTCCGTGCAAATGGGAGCTAACGAGGACGCGCTTGGTGAGGCTGAGTTTAAAAAAGTTCCAAGAAACGCTCCTTGTCCTTGCGGAAGCGGCAAGAAATTCAAAGAATGTCACGGAAAAAGCGGACCTAAACAAGGAATTTTAGCTTGAAAAAAAGCATTCCTAGATATTTGCTTTTTAAGTATTTGCGTTTCGATAATGAACAACCTTTTATCAATCTTTCTATGCTTTTGGCGTTTTTAGGCGTTTGCGTAGGGCTTTGCGTTTTGCTCGTTGCAATGGCTATTATGAACGGCTTTGATAAAGAATTTCAAAAAAGATTTTTTGTGATGAACTATCCTATTACCGTGCTTCCTAAATTTTACGCGAAGATTGATGATGCTTTGATAGAGGATTTAAGGCTTAAATTTCCTAATTTGCTTTTTAGCCCTTATCTTAGTACACAAGTCATAGCTAAAGAGGCGAATCGCTTTGAGGGCGGAGTGCTTTTTGGGGTGAATTTCGAAGAGGAAAAAAAGATTAATGAAGTCCTTGCAAGGGCTTTGCAAGATGAGAATTTAGAGCATTTTGAAATTTTAGTGGGTGCTGGTTTGGTGAGGGAATTTGATTTAAGGCGGAACGATAAGCTTTCTTTAATCTTTGCAAATTTAAGCCCCAGCGGTTTTTCTCTTACTCCAACAACCAAAAGATTTGATATAAAAGGCTTTTTTAGTTCTAATCTTGCTTTTTTCGATAAGACTTATATGTATGTAAAAGTCGATACTTTAAGGAAAATTTTAGGTTCGTCTAAGGATTACGATGGCATTCATATTTACAGCAAAAACGCCTTTGAGGATATAGAAAAATTAAGGCATTATCTTAAGGAGGATTACATAAGCATAGGTTGGTGGGAGCAAAATCAAAATTTTTTCTCCGCTTTAGAGCTTGAAAAAAGGGCACTTTTTATAGTTTTGATGCTAATAATCTTAGTTGCAAGTTTAAATATAGTAAGTTCCTTACTTATGATAGTAATGAACAGGCGCAGTGAAATCGCTCTTTTACTCGCACTTGGAGTAAGCAAAGCGGAGGTAAAAAAAAGCTTTTTCTCGCTAGGAATGCTCATAGGTGGTAGCGGAATGCTATGCGGGATTATCCTTGCTTTTTTAGCCCTTTGGGTCTTAGGAAATTTTGACATTATCCACCTACCGGCTGATGTTTATGGCACTTCTAAGCTTCCTTTGGATCTTTCCGTGCTTGATTTTTCGCTCACTCTCATAGGTGCACTTTTCATTATCGCAATATCTTCTTTTTACCCAGCAAAAAAGGCTACCGAAGTAAATATCTTAGACACCTTAAGAAACGAGTAAATTTTGGTGGAATTTATACAACTTAGCGTTTGACTTGCAGTTTTTAAAGATTTTGAAAAATTAGCTATTTTAGGCATTAAATGCGATTTTTGTATAAATTTGAGTTTAAAAATGTCATTATTTTTAAACTTTCAATTATGATAATTTTTTAATAGAGCTTAATTTTTGAAAATAATTTTTAAGCAAAATTTAAACAGCTTGAAACTCGTTTATCAGGTTGTTTTTTTTAAATTTTTAAAAAAATTACAATAAAATTTCAAATATTCTTTGCAAAATTTCGCACTTTTATATAAATTTTAGACTTGCTTGTGAATTTTCGATTACGGAAATTTATGGGCAATTTTTAAGTCTTTTTATCAGTTATAAAACTTATTTTTGAATGAAATTCTTTAAAATCACTCCATCAACGCCTAGTTTAAAGGCTTTTGTGAGATTTTTAAACTCGTTAAGTAAAAGCAAAATTTTGCTATCAAAAAGATAAAATTCCGCAACTTTTGCCCCAAAATGAGCCAAGTTTTCATCTTTAAAAAGTATAAAACTTGCTCCAAAATGATTCGCAAGGAAAATTTCATCTTCATTTCTAGCAAGAATTGCAAATTCTGCCTTATTGCACCTTGCTAGTTCGATGAGTTTTTCATCGTAAAAAAAGCAATTAATCCCTTTTTTAAAAAGGATTTTTCCAAGTTCAATATCCTTTTTTTCAGACTTTGAATTCGGATTTAATTTTTCCTTTTTAAATACACAACCTTTTTTTTCTAATTCTAAATTCTTTGCCTCAGATTCGCCTAGCCAAAAAAAATCCTTATCACAATGAAGTTTATGCCCGAAAATCAACATAATCCGCCTTAAAAATAAACTCAGCAATTTTACTATTTTAAGCTTAAAATCTTTTTTTGATATTTTTTGAAATAAAACTTAAATTAAATTTTATTTAAATTTTTAATTGAAATTTATTTTTTAAAAAAAGTTTACCAACTTCTTTAAATTTAAGCTTTTTAAATAATTTTAGGCTTAGTTTTTTTCTTAAAAGCTTTGATTTAAGCTGTATTTTTTGAAAATTAGAGTTTTATTTCTATAAAAATTTCTCAAAAAGCTTGACAATTAAGCCTTATTTTGCTAAAATCATAATTTACTTTATTTAAGTCTCGTTAGCTCAGCCGGTAGAGCATCTCCCTTTTAAGGAGGGGGCCGTTGGTTCGAATCCAACACGGGACACCATTTTGGGGTAAGACCCTTTCGTCTAGTGGCCCAGGACAACATTCTCTCTGTATGGAAACAGAGGTTCAAATCCTCTAGGGGTCGCCATTTGGTCGCTTAGCTCAGTTGGTAGAGCGCCACCCTTACAAGGTGGATGTCATAAGTTCGAGTCTTATAGCGACCACCATATTTGCGAGACTTTAAGCGGTTTTGCGATAATTCTTACACGCAGCGGTAGTTCAGCTGGTTAGAATGCCGCCCTGTCACGGCGGAGGTCGCGGGTTCGAGCCCCGTCCGCTGCGCCATTTTAAGTTTTTTGGTGTTTTGCTCTTGTTCATAGCTTCTTAAAATATCTTAAGTCTCGTTAGCTCAGCTGGTAGAGCATCTGACTCTTAATCAGGTGGTCGTAGGTTCGAATCCTACACGGGACACCACTTGTTTTTTGCTTATATTTAAGTTTTTTATAAAACATAGATGGTTTTAGTAAAATTTAAAAACACAAAAACTTTAAACTTACTTAAACATACATTAATGCAATTCATAGTAAAATTATCCGCTAAATTTAAAAACGGAAAGTGTTATGCTAAAAAATATTTTACCTTTATCTTTCATCGTTGCGACGAGGTTTTTCGGGCTTTTCATAGTTTTGCCCGTCTTAAGCCTTTACGCTCTAAATTTAAAAGGTGCGAACGATTTTTTAGTAGGACTTTTAGTCGGCGTTTATGCCTTAGCTCAAATGCTTTTACAAGTGCCTTTTGGAGTGCTAAGTGATAAAATAGGACGCAAGAAAGCTATGCTTATAGGACTCATAGTTTTTATAATGGGTTGTATCATATGTTCTCTTGCCACAGATATTTACACTATGCTTTTAGGTAGAATTTTGCAAGGTAGCGGTGCCATAGGTGCAGTAGCTACGGCTATGATAAGCGATTTTATAAACGAGGAAAACCGCTCTAAGGCTATGGCTCTAATGGGTTCTCTCATAGGACTTTCTTTCGCCGCTTCTATGGTGATTTCGCCTTTAATGAGTGCAAAATTTGGACTTTCAAGCCTCTTTGATTTAAGTGCGATTTTGAGTTTGCTTTGTATAATCTTGCTTTACACCATAGTTCCAAAAGAGGGCAAAATCACGCACGAAAATACCAAAACTCCACTACTTCACCTGCTTAAACAAAAAAATTTAGCCTTAATAAATCTTACGAATTTTATGCAAAAAATGCTAATGAGCATAGCTTTTTTAAGTATTCCCATAGTCTTGGTTTCTCATTTTTCTTACGATAAAAACGCGCTTTGGAAAGTCTATAGCCTTGCTATGTTTGCAGGTTTTATCGCTATGGGCTTTGCAGGAAGTTTAGGCGAGAAAAGGGGTCTTGCTAAACACATTTTACTCTGCGGAGTGGTGTTTTTTATCCTTTCTTACGCGGCTTTTATCTTGGCTCACAACGCCTTTATTTTCATACTTGCAGTTGTGATATTTTTCGTTGGTTTTAACCTGCACGAGCCTATTATGCAAAGCTGTGCGTCGAAATTTTGCAAGGTCAATGAAAAAGGAGCTGCTCTTGGCGTATTTAATGCCTTTGGTTACGCCGGAAGCTTTTTTGGTGGCATAGTTGGCGGCATTTTTTTACACCTTGAAAGCCTAAATTTCTTAGCAAGCATTTTGATAATTTTAAGCTTGTTTTGGCTTTTTGCCCTCTTTTTCCTTAAAAATCCCTTTGATTTTAAAAACATTTATTTATCCTTAAATACAAGCATTGATTTTAGCGAATTCTCTAAGAATTTAGGCGTTGTCGATATTTATAAAAACTCAAAAAATCTCGTTATAAAATTCGATAGCAAACTCACAAACAAAGAAGAGTTAGAAAGCAAACTTTAAAATTCTATTTTTCTATAAGACATTTTAGCTTTTCTATAAAATAAAATTTAGAAATTTATTTGAAATTTCTTGCAGTTTTTTAGAATTTTTTAAATGCTTATTTTGACTAGAAAGGCTAAATTTTAAACTGGTTTTAAAATAAAGACACAAAATAAGTGATTTAAACGCATTTTAAATATAAAGCTTTATTAAGACTTAAATTTTTAAGTGCTTTTAATATAGAAAAAACTTTGATTTTTGCCTTTAATTCACACAGAAACTCTAAAAAGTTTTGTTTAATTTTAAATCGCACTAAAAACGCATTTTAAAAACAAAAAAACACACTAAATTTAAAGGCAAAATCTTAAATTTAGCAAATTTAAAGCTTACAATAAGTCTTTTTATCCGTCAAACAAAATAAGCACATTTAAAGCAAAAAATACAAAATGTCTAAGTCGTATTTAAGAAATTTTTAATCGATAAACCTCTTGCTTAAATCGCTAAAATATTCTATGCGTCTGTCGCGTAAAAATGGCCACCAGCGACGCACTTGTTCGCATTTTTTCAAATCAAGCTCAATAATCTTACAAAGCTCTTCTTCGCTACCAGCCCTAAAAAGCTCCTCGCCTTGAGGACCTAAAACAAAGGAATTCCCCCAAAATCTCAAGCCTTTTTCCACTCCGCTTTTATCTTTTTCAAAACCTACGCGATTGATTGTTACTACAGGTAACGAATTTGCAATTGCGTGTCCTTTTTGCACACCGAGCCAAGCCTCAAGCTGTCTTTGCTGCTCCTCTTTACCGTCCTTATCAAACCAAGCTATAGCCGTAGGATAAATAAGCATTTGCGCACCTTTTAAAGCCATAATCCTAGCCGCCTCAGGATACCATTGATCCCAACAAATCAACACTCCAAGCTTCCCAACGCTAGTAGGTATAGGCTCAAAGCCTAAATCACCGGGCGTGAAATAAAATTTCTCATAAAAACAAGGATCATCTGGAATATGCATTTTGCGGTATTTTCCTGCAACAGAGCCGTCTTTCTCAAAAACCACAGCCGTGTTATGATAAAGCCCAGCACTGCGTTTTTCAAACAAGGAAGTGATTAAAACCACCTTGTTTTTTTTAGCAATCTTAGCCCAAAATTCCACATCTTTTTCGTAATGCTCTGCTAAATCAAAAAAATCCACATTCTCACTTTGACAAAAATACTCGCTTTGATGAAGCTCACTAAGACAAACAAGCTCTGCTCCTTTTTCGGTTGCAAGCTCGATAAATTCGCAAGTTTTCGCTATGGTTTTTTCTTTATTTTTGTGGAATTTTTGTTGAATTAATGCAAGTTTCATTGTCTTTCCTTTTCTGCAAGTTCATCATCGTAAGGATCAAGATGAATTTGAATGTCCCATTTTTCATCATCAAAAGCCTTTCTAATACTTTGCTCGATGTGGTCTGAAATTTTATGAGCGTTTAAAAGAGAAATTATAGGACAGAAAACCAAATGAACGCTTAAATAGTTTTATGTTTGGTGCTTTACGCGTTTTTAGCTCGTGAAAGCTGATAACTTCGCTATTTTTGTTGATAATCTCACAAATTTTTTCTATCTTTTGACCATCAAGTGCGGCGTCCATTAAGAAAGATAAGGCTTTTTTTTGATGATCTTAAAAGAACTAAAAATCGTATAAAGGCTGATAATTATGCCAAAAATCGAATCAATTAGGTGAAAATTCGTAAAATAAACTAAAATCAAGGTCGCTAAAGCACAAAAATTCGTCAAAAAATCACTCTTATAATGCAAACAATCGCTCTCAATAATCAAACTTTTAGTTTTTTTTAGCAACAAAATTTAGAAAAACAACGAGAAAAAAAGTAACAACTAAGGCGAAAATCATCACAAAAATACCCGAATTTAAATCCGCAATTTCTTCTTTATAATAAATTTTCAAAATGCTTTGATAAAAGATAAAAACCACAACTCCTGCGATAAAACAGCTCTCCAAAACTCCCATAAGAGCTTCGATTTTGCTAAAGCCGAAATTATAATTTTCATTCGCCTTTTGAGAAGATTTTTTAAGGGCTAAAAAATTAAAAGCCGAAATAGCAAAGTCCATCATAGAATCTATAGCACTTGAAAGCACCGCCACCAAACCGCTTAAAATTCCTACGATAAATTTCACCAAAGCCAAGAAAAAAGCACAAAAACTCGCTATTATGGTGGCTTTTTTTTCTAAACTCATTTTGCTTTTATTTGCTTTTATCGTGCTCATTTTAATCCCCTGAAAAAATTCTTACAAGCACAGTGAATCGAGCCGTTTTGTCTTAAAAACACCCTTGCATCAACGCCTATAACTTCTCTATCCGGCAAGGCTTTTTGAAGTTTTTTTAAAACAACTTCGTCGTTTGCATCCTTATAAAAAGGCACTATTAAGGCTTTATTAAGAAAAACAAAATTCACATAACTTGCCGCAAGTCTTCGATTCTCATAAAACAAAGGCTTAGGCAAGGGAAGTTCTAAAAGCTTAAACTGCGTCTTTTCAAGCTCTTTTTTCATCAAATTTAAAGGCTTAAAATGCTCGTCTTTTTCGTCCTCGCAAGTGCAAAAGGCTATGGTGTTTTCATTGATAAAACGCGCCAAAGTATCGATATGTCTGTCCGTATCATCGCCTTTTATAAAGCCATTTTCAAGCCAAATAATCTCTTTTAAGCCAAAAATTTCCTTAAGCTTAGCTTCAAGTGTATCTTTACTTAAATGTGCGTTGCGGTTTTTATTTAGCAGACAATAAGAGCTTGTAAGCATAGTGCCTTTTCCGTTAAAATCAATGCTTCCGCCCTCTAAAACAAGATCAACTTTTTCAAGCTTTTGTTTAAATTTACTTGCAAAAAGCTTAGAATTTACGCAATTATCAAGCGAACTTTCGAATTTATTCCCCCAAGCATTAAAAGTAAAATCAAGTGCCTTCACCCTGCCCTGCTCTAAAATTTCAATAGCCCCATAATCTCTTATCCAAGTATCATTCGTAGGACACTTGAAAAATTCCACATTTTTAAAGCAAGAAAAAGACTTGAAATCCTCCTCACTAGGTGCGATAAGCAAAAGTTTTTGGAAGGAAGAAGCAATTTTTATAAATTCTTTATAGCTTTCTAAAATTTCACTTAAATATGGCTTCCAATCCGTTTTTTCGTGCGGAATAGCGAGGAGCAAATACTCTTGTTCGCTCCATTCGGGTATAGATTTTATCATTTAAAGCCTTTTTTGATAATAAAACCTAA
>CAZWYE010000014.1:0-23722 GCA_964637895.1 uncultured Campylobacter sp.
TATCATAATAGGCACAGCGTCGTTTCCGTTGTCCCTACCTTGAGAGACATATTGCTGTGCGCCTATTTCAACTTCAGCTACATCTTTCACTCTTAAAAAAGAGCCGTCCTCGTTCGCTCTTAAAATGATATTTTCAAATTCGCTCACATTTTGAAGCTGCCCTTGCATAACGATAGAATACACATAAGGAGACTTTTGATTTACAGGCTCTTCGCCTATTTTACCAGTGGCGTATTGAGCGTTTTGTTCATTTACGGCGTTTATAACATCACTTGCAGTAATGCCGAATTTATTCAACAGATTCGGATCAAGCCATAAACGCATAGAATAATTTTGATTCCCAAGAGCCGTCGCATCGCCTACGCCGGGAACTCTTTTTAAGTCATCTAGTATATTTAAAACTATGTAATTATAAACTTCGGTTGAATTCATACTTCCATCGCTTGAAGTAAGAGTGATAGCCTCAAGAGTAGCTGTAGAAGCCTTTCTAACGGTTACGCCAAGTTTTCTTACTGCTTCTGGTAATTTTGCAGTGGCGTTTGAAATTCTGTTATTAACATCTATCGTTGCTTGATCTGGGTCCGTGCCTATGTTAAAATAAACGGTGAGCCTTAAAGAGCCTGAACTTGCCGTTGAGTCCATATAAATCATATTATCAACGCCGTTTATCGCGTCCTCAATGGGCGTCGCAACGGTTTTAGCTATGGTCTGAGCGTCCGCTCCTGTGTAGGTCGCACTCACTTGCACGGTAGGCGGAGTTAAGGAAGGATACTGCTCAACAGGCAAGGAAAAAAGGGCAATGATTCCCGTAAGCGTGATGATAATAGCCACAATAGAAGCAAATACAGGTCTTTCTATGAAAAATTTAGAAAACATTATTTAAGCTCTATAACTTCAGAGCCTTGACGAATTTTTTTGAAATTATCCACTATGATTTTATCGCCGTTTTTAAGCCCGTTATCGATAACTGCATATTCACTAGTTTGAAAGCTAATATGCACGGGCGTCTTACTCACCTTTGCGTCTTTTATGGTATAAACATAAGCTTCTTTTTGATCTTGCAAGATTGCAACTTGAGGAATTTTAAAGCCGTTTCTTTGGATAAAGCCATCCGTGCTGACATTTGCAAAAGCACCCGGTAAAAGCTTTGAAGCATTATTATCAAACACGGCTTTAGCTTTCACGGTTCCGCTTTTTGAATCAATCACAGAATCAATAAAATACAATTTTCCCTTGTAATTTTCACCATTAAGACTTAAATCTGCCTTAAAATTATCAAGCTCCCATTTGCCGCTTTTAGTATTGCGCGAAATGTTGAGTTTATCGGTATCTGAAATATAAAAATCAGCATAAATAGGATTTAAATTTGTTACCCGCACAAGCTCAGTAACCGAAGCATTAACATACTCTCCTATGTTAATCAAAGCATCGCCCACGACCCCATCAAAAGGCGCTTTAATCTCCGTGTGTGCTAGATCTATTTTAGCATTTGCCACTTCAGCCCTTGCGCTTTCGAGGTTTGCTTTTGCAGTTTTAAAAGAGGCTAGGCTTGTGTCGTATTCTTTTTGAGAAAGGGCTTTTTTTTGGAACAAAATTTTGTTTCTTTCATAGTCCTTGCTTACATTGTCAAAATCTGCCCTCGCCATTAAAGCCCTTCCCCAAGCCGCATTAAAATTTGCTTCAAATTTATCCGGATTTATCAAAAAAAGTTTATCTCCAGCTTTAACTAAGTCCCCGGCTTTAAAAAATTTTTTTATTATCATTCCGCTAACTTCGGGCTTTAAAACGGCATCATAATCGCTTACAAGTGTTGCAGGATAGCTAAATCTTAATGGTAAATTCTCACTTTTTGCAGTGATAGTATGAACGCCTTGAGGTGGCATAGCTACGCCGTTATTATCGCCTCCGCAAGCACTTAAGAAAAGCACAAAAACTAAAGCTAAAAAGATTTTATAAAATTTCATTTCTTAAACCTTGATTTTTCTTGATTTTTTAAACTTAACATTTTATAGAGTATAAGTTAATCAAAGGTAAATTTTTCAAAGAAAACGCAGAAAAATTCAGCCTTAATCTAAAAGCGTTTTCTTAGGATAAACAAAAATGCTTTCTCTAAAAACAACGATTTTTTCATCATCTAAGGCATAAGCTTTTATGTGAAGCGGGATAATAGTATCCTTTGTATCGTCATCTGCTAGTTTTTGAGTTGCTTCTAAGACTATGATTTTTTTAGCTTTTTCGCCAGCACCTAGCTTAAAAGCCTTAGTTGGTCTTTGAATTTTCAACCCGTTTTCAAAGCCTTCTAAATTCACTTCAAAATAATACTCGTGCGACCTGCTGTCCGTGTTTTGAAACAAGAAAGTATAAGCATTTGTAATCTCCAAATTCCCGCCCTTAGAAGAGATATGATAAAGCTCGCTATTTCGGTTGATATTTAAAAGCATATGCTCTTTTTTGCTACTCATCATCATTAAAGCCACAAAAACCACGCTAAGAACCACGCAATACGCAATAGTCCTAAATCTAAAAATTCTAACACCTCCGCCCGTTTCTAAAGCCCTCGCACTCGTCCAATTTATAAGACTTGTTCTATTAAATTTGCTTTGAATTTGAGAACAAGCGTCCGCACATTCAAGGCAGTTAATGCATTCAAGTTGCATTCCTTTTCTTATGTCAATGTGAGTAGGACAAACGCTCACACAGGCTTCGCAGCCCACGCACTCGCCAACGGGCGGCTTTTTGTGAAGTTTGATTTTATTTTCATAAATCACCCCGCCTCTTTTTTCATCATAAATAACTTGAATAGTATCGTGGTCGAACATTACAGACTGAATTCTTGCATAAGGACAGATATAAACGCAAAATCTCTCTTGTAAATACACTATATCAAAGGTCAAAAACAAAGACGCACAAAATAAAATTCCAAGCAAAAGCAAGTGCTCGCCCGGATCTTTAAGATAAATAAAAAAATCCTCCGGAGGCACAAAATACCAAAGCAAAGCACTGGTTGCAAGTATGGAAAAGATATAAAAAAGCAAAATAGCAAGGAGTTTTTTAAAGAACTGCCCGGGATATTCTTTTTGTTTATTATGAATATTTTGGCGAATTTTTAAAAGTTTTGTTTGAATCAAATCCCTAAAAATCACCCTAAAAATCGTTTGCGGACAGCTCCAAGCACACCAAATTCGCCCAGCAAGCGTAGTTATAAAAAATATGCTTAAAAAAAGCAAAATCAGCACGAAAGGCATAAGATAAAATTCTTGAGTATCAAAAGAAAAGAAAAGCAAATTAAGCTTTTTATGATCAAAACTTAAAAGAAAAAAATGATTGTCATTAATCCTTATAAAAGGCATAACAAGCACTATAAAAGCGATGATAAAATAAAGCAAATAACGCTTTTTAGCATAATTAGTCAAAGCCATTTCTTTTCCTTTTTTGTGAATTATTATAGCTAAAAAATGAAAATTTCTTGTAAAATTTTAAAAAATTCGCTAAAACTTGCTTTAAGTGAAGCTTAAAGAAAAATCCATTAAAATTATTTTTAAAATTTCAAATGAAAGGTGGTGAGGGAAGTGCCCGGAATTAAGGTGCATCCTAATGAGTCTTTTGACGAGGCGTATCGCAAATTCAAAAAACAAGTAGATAGAAATCTCGTTGTAACAGAGGTTAGAGCACGAAGATTTTTTGAGCCTAAAACTGAAATGCGTAAAAAGCAAAAAATTTCAGCACGCAAAAAAATGCTTAAAAGACTTTATATGCTAAGACGCTACGAGTCAAAGCTTTAAAACTACATTTTTAAAAGCCGAATTTTTCGGCTTTTGCTATGTTTTTGTAAGTTTAGTTTTTTTAAATTTCAGCCTTTTTTCAAATTCCAACTTTTTTAAATTGCATTAAAGCAAACCTTGCCGAATTCAAATTCCGTTTAAAATTTCAATAAATTTTGCTTTTAAATCTTAAATTTCTTGCAAATTTCACACGAAATTTTAAAGTTAAATGTTAAAAATGTATTTTTTTACGCTTAATTGATTGTTTTTTGCTAAAATCTAAGAAAATAAGTTTGGAAGTTCAAATTTTTAAGTTTAGGAATTCTTATGAAAATGATTAAAAAAATTATACAAATCAGTATGATAGGCGGTATGAGTGCTATTGCGGCGGGAGCTTTAAGTGCTTGTAGCGAAAATGCAAGTGAGCAAATTCAGCAAGGTGCTTTTGTTATTATAGAAGAGGTTGCTGCTGGCGAGTATAAGATTAAAGAGCAGTTTCCAAGCAATGAAACTAGAGTAGTTTTGCAAGCTCTTGATGGAAGCGAGAGGGTTTTAAGCAAAGAAGAAATGGATAAACTCATCAAAGATGAAGCCGCTAAAATAGATGCTGGAACTTCAAATCTCACAAAAGACGCACAAATGAGCTCCGGAGGCTTAGGGCTTGGCGAAGCCATACTTGCAAGCGCGGCAGGTGCGATAATAGGCAGTTGGATAGGTTCAAAGCTTTTTAACAATCCTAATTTTGCAAACCAACAAAGAGGAGCGTTTTCTAATCAAAGCGCGTATCAAAGAAGCGTTAGCAGTTTTAACAACGCAAAAACAAGTGGCACAAGGACAACAGGAACGAAATCAGGATTTTTTGGTGGCGGTTCTAAAGCGACAAGTTCAAGCTCTTTTGGCTCTTAAATTCAAGGCTTGATAATGAAATTTTTAAAACTTGAAAAACTCAAAAAAGAATATTTAGAAAGCATAGGTTTTTCGTGGCATACTGACGATGATGGGAGTGATTATATAGATGAAAATTTAGTTTGCGTCAAAGAAAGCGAAGCAAATGCGTATTATGAAGCAGCAAACGAGCTTTATGATATGTTCGCAGCTGCAGCACAAGAAGTTATCGATAATGACCGCTTTGAGGAGCTTGACATTCCTTTTAATCTCATTGAAGCGATTAAAATGAGCTGGGAAAATGATGTGCATTGGCATTTATACGGGCGTTTTGATTTAGCCGGTGGGCTTGATGGAAAGGGCATTAAGCTTATAGAATTTAACGCCGATACGCCTACGGCTTTGTTTGAAAGTGCTATTTTGCAGTGGGCGATTTTAAGACAGAATAACCTAGATGAGAGCTTACAATTTAACAGCATTTACGAGGCTTTAAGCGATAATTTTAAAAGGCTTATTACTTTAGAGCAAAGCGTGGAGGGTTTTGAGGAATTTTACGAGGGCTGGAAAATTCTTTTTTCAAGCGTTGCTGGAAATAAAGAGGAGCAAATGACTACAAAATTACTCGAGCATATAGCTAAAGAAGCAGGTTTTAAGACGAATTTTGCTTATGTTGATGAGGTGGGATTTAGCGAAGGTGGGATTTTTAAAGGCAATGAAAGCTACGAATACTGGTTTAAGCTCATTCCTTGGGAGGATATAGCCATAGAAGAGGGCGAACTTGCTATGCTTTTAACGCAGATTATACGCAATCAAAAGGCTATTATCTTAAATCCGGCTTATACTTTACTCTTTCAAAGTAAGGGAATTTTAAAAATTTTATGGGAACTTTATCCTAACCACCCTTTGCTTTTGGAGGCAAAAGATAAGCCTTTGGAGGGTAAAGATTATGTGAAAAAGCCTATGTTTGGTAGGGAAGGTGCTAATGTAAGCGTGGTTAAAGATGGCAAAATTTTGCAAGAAAATACAGGAGCTTACGCGAATAATAAATTCATTTATCAAGAATTCACAGAGCTTAATTCTCACGAAAGTTCCTTTTATCAAGCTGGAGTTTTCTTTGCTTACGAGGGCTGCGGACTTGGCTTTAGAAAGGGTTCTTTGATTTTGGATAATGCTTCTAAATTCGTTGGACACATTATAAAAGAGGATTGAAAATGAAGATTGTTTGTTTGGACGCTGCGACTTTGGGAAATTATGATTTATCGGTGTTTAAGGAATTTGGCGAGTTTGAAAGTTATGCAACCACTCCTAAAGAAAAGGTTATAGAAAGGCTAAAAGACGCCGATGTGGCAATGGTAAATAAGATCATTATAGATAAAGAAGTGCTTGATAATACAAATTTAAAGCTTATTTTAGAAACCGCCACAGGAGTGAATAATATCGATGTAGCTTATGCAAATTCTAAAAATATCATAGTTAAAAACGCCGCAGGATACTCGACAAAAAGCGTAGTTCAGCATACTTTTGCACTAGCGTTTGCCTTTTTAAATCAAATCGCATTTTACGATAAATGGAGCAAAGAGGGCAAGTGGTGCGAGTGCGAAATTTTCACAGATTATACGAAAATTCTTAACAATCTAAGTGGCAAAAAGCACGGCATAATAGGGCTTGGAACCATAGGAAAAGAGGTTGCTAGAATTTCAAGTGCTTTTGGGGCTAAAATTTGTTATTATTCAACAAGCGGGAAAAATAAGGACGCAAATTTTAAAGAGCTTAGCCTTGAAGAGCTTTTAAAGCAAAGCGATATAGTAAGCATTCACGCACCTTTAAATGAAAAAACTAGAAATTTGCTAAACTATAAAGAACTTGCTTTGTTAAAAGAAAATGCGGTTTTGATTAATGTCGGCAGAGGCGGAATTATAAACGAAAAAGACTTAGCACGGATTTTAGATGAAAAAAACATACGCGTAGGGCTTGATGTGCTTGAATTTGAGCCTATGGTAAAAAACCACCCGCTTTTAAGCATTAAAAATAAAGATAGTCTCATCATAACTCCGCATATAGCTTGGGCAAGTGAGGAATCTTTGCAAAATTTAATGAACATTGTTTATAATAATCTTAAAGAATGGATAGAAAATGGCAAGTGAGCATAGTTTTGATATAAGCGGGGCTGTGGATAAGCAAGAGCTTAAAAACGCCTTAGAACAGGCTAAAAAAGAGCTTGATACGCGTTATGATTTAAAGGGCATTAAAAGTGAGCTAAATTTAAACGAAAAGGAAAGCGTGTTTCGTTTAAGCTCTTCAAGTGAAAGCAAAATCGAGGTTTTAAAAGACATACTCGTTTCAAAGCTCATTAAAAGAGGCATTAACACTAAGGCTATTAAGGAGCTTTCACGCGAAAACGGTGCTATGTTTCATCTTAATATAAAGGTAAATGATAGCATAGATAGTGAAAATGCTAAAAAAATCAACAAAGCCATAAAAGATAGCAAACTTAAGGTAAGTTCAAGCATTAGAGGCGAAGAAATTCGCGTCGTCTCTAAGCAAATTGATGAGCTTCAAAGCGTGATGAAACTTGTTAAAGAGCTTGATTTAGAGCTTAATCTTAGCTTTAAAAATTTAAAATGAAGCATTTTTTAAAAGGCTTTTTAGCTTTATTTTTGCTCTTTTTTTTAAGCTCTTGTGCGATTAAAAATGAAAATTTCGCCTCGCAAAGCGTTTTGGTGCTTATACGCACTAAGGATATAAAAATCAATGACGCAGGGTTTTTAAAACAAACAAAAAACGCTTTAAATTTAGAAATTTATAAATTTGCAAAGCCTTTTTTCGTGCTTAAGATAAATGATAAAATTTGCCTTAACGCGGCGTGTTATGAAAAGACTGAATTTAATAAAAAATTCCTAAAAAATGCCTACTATGACGAGCTTTTAGAGCATATTTTAAGAGCAAAGCCTTTATTTAATGCAATGAATTTAGAAAGGCTAGATTGTGGATTTTTGCAAAAAATTGAGAGCAAAACTTATAAAATCACTTACGAAGTTTGCGGTGATAAAACAAGCTTTTTCGATGCATTCTCCAACACAAAAATACTTTTAAAAAAATAAGAATTTAAGGACGAGCTATGCTGGATTTGAAAGAATTTTTAAACACAAAAGACTTAGAAAAAACGAAAATTTATAAAGAGCTTAAATGCTCTAAAAACGAGGTTTTAATCCTTAAAGAACTTTGCAGAAATTATGTCCTTTCTATTTCTTGCGTAAATGTTTTTACCTTGCTTTCAACGATTTTTGAAGTAAATAAATATGCTTATTTAGACGCCTTAGATGACTTAAAAAGGCTCATTGAGCGCGGATTTTTAGTGCAAAGCTCAAACTTTTTTAAGGGTGTTGATTTAAACAAGGTTCAAAGCTCTAAGCTTAGTTTGCTTCAAAGTGAAGTGAGTTTGAGTGAGTATTTTTTGGAATTTTTAGAAAACAAACCTAAAATCGAGCTTGATAAAAAGGATCTTTATAAGGATTATTTGGAGTATTTAAGGGACGAGTTTGCAAGGATTGAGCTTTATGAAAGGCTTAGTTTTATTCGTTCAAGCTCTTATAATAGCGAACTTAAAGCACAAATTCAAAATTTCGAAAATCACATCAAAGAAAGGCTTAAAAAAAGCAAATTTTACAATGTTTTGGGCGATATTTTCAAAGAACACAGCCTAAGCGAAAAAGAACAAATTTTATTTCTTGCACTTTTAAAAGAAGAATACAGCCTAAACAACGAAAGCTCGGCTTCAAGGGAGCTAAGCTCACTTTTATCTTTAATAAGTGCTAATGAGTTTGACCAAAGACGCAACAAAAAGCTTTTAGAAGAGGGTTCAAAGCTCATTGATAACGCTCTTGTAGAATACGATGAGTATTTAAATCCTTTTGGCGATATTAACAAAAGCTTTTTTATAAGCGATGAAATTCTACAAAGAATAGTGAATTTTGAATCTAAGCAAAGCAAGAAAGTAAGGCTTGAAAATGTGCTTAAAGAGCAAGATATTTTCGAGCTTATCGAGCCAAATACAGACATTAACGACCTCATCGTGCCTGAGCAAACTAGAGAACTTTTGCAAAATATACTCAAACAGCAAGATAAAAAAGTGCTTGAAAGGCTTAATCTTTGGGGCATTAAGACGAGTAAGGATATAGAAGCGAAAATCATTTTTTATGGACCTGCAGGAACAGGCAAGACTATGTCCGCTCTAAGTATGGCAAAATCTATGAAAAAAGCGGTTTTAAGCTTTGATTGTAGTAAAATTTTAAGCAAGTGGGTTGGTGAAAGTGAGCAAAATGTGCGCCGAATTTTTGATACTTACAAGAAAATTTCAAGCACTTGTAAGCAAAATCCTATTTTATTACTTAACGAAGCCGATCAGTTCTTAAGCACGAGGGTGCAAGGTGAGAGCGGAAGCGAAAAAATGCATAATCAAATGCAAAATATTTTTTTAGAGCAAATCGAAAAATTTAGCGGAGTTCTCATAGCAACGACGAATTTTTTAGAGAGTTTAGATAAGGCTTTTTCAAGGAGGTTTGATTATAAGATAGAATTTAAAAAGCCCGAATTTAAAGACAGGCTTAAAATGTGGGAAAAATTCCTCCCGCAAAATGCCGAGTTTGAGGAAAAATTCGATAAAAATATACTTGCAAACTACGAGCTTAGCGGTGCACAAATTTTACTTGTGGTGAAAAACACGGCTTTAAAAGCAGCCATTTCAAAAAGCGGAATTTTCACTATGAAAGACTTTTTAGAAAGCATAGAAAAAGAGTTAAATTCAAGCTTTGATAAAAGCAAAATCGTTGGATTTTAGCTTTGTTTAAAAATTAAAGTAAAATAATATCAAGAAAATAAAATTTTGAGTTTTAATAAATCAAATAAACTAGTAGGAAAACAAAAGTAAATCTAATATACAAAAACTTTAATTTAATGTGAATGATATTTTTGTATAATCGAGTTAAGAACCATTTTGAAACATTTTTGAAGCTTTTAGAATTATATTTTAAGTAAAAATTAATTTTTTTCTTGTAAAATTGAAAGGTTTTTTGACTTGATCTTGTAAAGATTTTAGCTTAAGGATAGTTTTGTGATTATTGGAATTTCTTCAAGTTCGATGAAAATTAAGCAAAGTTTTTGTGTCGATAAATTTTATCTTAATACGGCTTATATTAAGAGTTTGCTTGATATAAGGCAGGATTTGGGTGTGATGATGATTCCTTATTGTAACAAACAAAACATAAAAGAGCTTTTAAAACAAAGTCAGGGTTTGATTTTAAGCGGAGGTTTTGATATAAACCCTTCTTTTTATGGAAAAAAACCTAAAAAGCTTTTAGGCAGAACTTGTAAAGAAAGGGATATCTTCGAGCTTGATTTGCTTGAATGTGCCTTAGAACTTGGACTTAATGTCTTTGGAATTTGTCGTGGAATGCAACTTATCAATGTATTTTTTGGTGGTAGTTTGTATCAGGATTTAAGTTATGCTGGATTTAAACAAAATCACATTCAAAAAGAAAAAGCTAAAAAAACAAAGCACAAGGTAAAAATCGCCACGAATTCTTTTTTAGGAAGCTTTTTACCAGAGGAAATTCGAGTGAATTCTTTTCACCATCAAGCCATAAATTCTCTTGCAAGTGTTTTAAAAATTTGTGCGAGAAATAAAGAAATTATCGAAGCTGTAGAGCTAAAAGAAAGTAAAAATCTTGTTTTTGGTGTGCAGTGGCACCCTGAAACTATGAAAGATAAGTACTCTAAGCTTATTTTTAAAAAATTTTTAGAAAGTTGTGAACAATGAATTCAAAATTAGGATTTTTTAGCATTATCTTGCTTGGATTTAATGCTATTGTTGGTACAGGAATTTTTTTATTGCCCAACAAAATCGTCGCAATTTTAGGTCCCTTTGCCCTTGTTGTCGTTGTATTTGTAGCATTTTTGGTGCTTTTAATCGCTCTTTGTTTTGCCGAAGTTTCGGCGAAATTCGATAGAAACGGCGGAGCTTATGTTTATGCAAGGGAAACTTTTGGCGAGTTTGTGGGATTTGAAGTGGGCTTTATGAAATACGCCATCGCTATAATCGCTTGGGCAACTATGATTACCGGCTTTAGCGAGGCTTTGGGTAGCTTTGTCTTTGGCATGCAAGCGGAGATTCCCACGCATTTTAAAGCACTAAGTGCTGTGGTTTTAATCTCTGCACTAACGGCTATGAATCTCGCTGGGATAGGCTTTTCAAAGATTTTTAATAATATCATAACCCTAGCAAAACTTGCCCCGCTTTTGGGCTTTATAATAATCTGCCTTTGGTTTGTTAAGGCTGAAAATTTCACGCCTTTTCTTGCTCTTGGCGTAAATAGCTCGGGCGAGAGCCTTAGTTTTTGGAGTGCCTTTAGCACGGCATCTTTAATTATATTTTACGCTTTTACGGGCTTTGAAAGTCTTGCTATTGCGGCTGAGGATTATAAAAATCCTAAAAAAGACTTGCCTAGGGCTTTAGTGTTAGTAATGCTTGTAATTTGCGTGTTTTATCTCTTAATCATCGCTGTTGCTATTGGAATTTTAGGGCTTGATTTGGCAAAAAGCAACGCTCCAATAGCTTCTGCCTTTGATGCGGTTTTTAGCGGAGTTGGTGGTTTCATAGTGCAGGTTGCAACGCTGATTTCCATAGGTGGAATCTCTATAGCAAGTTCCATTCTAACACCACGCGTAGGACAAGCCATAGCAAAGGATAAACTCATACCCGAAATCATCGCTTATAAAAATCAAAAGGGAACACCCATTTATGCGATTTTGCTCACAGGAATTCTAACCCTTGCACTCGCACTTTATGGAACGCTTGTTGGCTCTTTTGCGATTCTAGCGGCTATTAGCGTGATTTCAAGATTTATTCAATATGTGCCAACCTGCCTTGCAGTCATTGTTTTAAGAAAGCGAAAAGATCTGCCACAAGCTCCTTTTAAATTGCCTTTTATTGTGCCGATTTTAGCGATTCTAATTAGTATTTATTTGCTATTTAACGCTCCGCTTCAAAACATACTCATAGGTTTTGGAGGACTAGGAGTTGGAGCTTTGTTTTATCTCATCGCTAAGTTAAGAAATAAAAATTTAGCGTATTTATATAAAAATTAAACTGGAGGTAAGTTTTTTAGCGTTTGTGTTTCTTAGTTCCGGGTATTTATTTTAGATAAAATTCTATTTCTTAAGAAATCATTAAATAGTAATTAAATTTATTGTTTTTAAATTCTGTTTTTTATGTGTATGTAAAATCTATATTTTGAGCTTTAGTTTTAAAAAACAATTCAAAAATTTAAAATTTTACTTCGTTTTATGAAATTTTAAGTGTTTTTTAACCTAAATTTTATAAATTTATTTATACTATTAGTTTACATAATAAAGGATAAAAAAAGTCCTAAATTAATAAAAATTAAAAATTTTAAAATTAAGGATAGATTTACAATGAAAGCGTATTTAGATAATAATGCAACAACACAGATTGATCCTAGTGTTTATGAGCTTATGCTTCCTTTTTTAGGTGAAATCTACGGTAATCCAAATAGTCTTCATCAATGGGGTAGCAAAACACACCCAGCTTTAAGAGAGGCTATGGATAAAATTTATGCCGGATTAGGAGCGAGCGATCTTGATGACATAGTTATTACCTCCTGTGCGACGGAGAGTATTAATTGGGTGTTAAAAAGTGTTTATTTTGATTATATACTAAACAAAGAACGCACCGAGGTTATTATTTCGAGTGTAGAACATCCGGCGGTTACTGCAACAGCTTTATTTTTAGAAAGCTTAGGGGTTAAGGTGATTAAGCTTGATGTTAATGAGGAGGGGATTTGCACTCCGCAAGATTTAAGAGAAGCAATCAGCGATAAAACCGCTCTTGTAAGCATAATGTGGGCAAATAACGAAACCGGAATGATTTTTGACATTAAAGAAATGGCGGAAATTACGCACGAATTTGGAGCTTTATTTCATACGGACGCAACGCAGGCTGTGGGTAAGATTAAGGTAAATTTAAGACAAACCGATGTGGATTTTGCGAGTTTTTCAGCTCATAAATTCCACGGACCTAAGGGTATTGGCGGACTTTTCATAAGAAAGGGCTTAAAACTTACTCCGCTTTTTCACGGAGGTGATCATATGGCAGGGCTTAGAAGTGGAACTTTAAATGTGCCTTATATCGTAGGAATGGGCGAAGCTTTAAGGATAGCCGATACTATGCTAAATTTTGAGGATTCTCACATAAGAAAATTAAGAGACAAGCTCGAAAATGAAATTCTATCTATAAAAGATACTTCTGTCGTGGGTCGTAGGGAAAAACGCGTCCCAAATACCATACTTGCAAGCATTAAAGGTGTCGAGGGTGAGGCTATGCTTTGGGACTTAAATCAAAATGGCATTGCGGCAAGTACGGGTTCAGCCTGTGCGAGCGAGGATTTAGAGAGCAATCCCATTATGGAAGCTATAGGTGCGGAAAATGACCTTGCTCATACTGCTTTAAGACTTTCTTTGTCGCGTTTTAATACCGAAGAGGAGATTGATTATGCTGCAGAGCAGATTAAGAATGCTGCTAAAAGACTAAGAGCAATCTCTAGTACTTATGCGTATAATCCAAACAGTTATAAATAATAAAGGATAAAAAATGGGAAAACATAATTTAATTGGTGGTTCGATTTGGGATGAGTATTCTAAAAAAGTCCAAGATAGAATGAATAATCCAAAACATATGGGTGAATTTACAGAAGATGACGCAAAAAAAGCGAACGCAAGGCTTATAGTAGCAGATTTTGGAGCGGAAAGCTGTGGTGATGCAGTAAGACTTTTTTGGCTTGTCGATGAGAAAACAGATACCATAATCGATGCGAAATTTAAAAGCTTTGGTTGCGGAACAGCCATTGCAAGTAGTGATACTATGGTGGATTTGTGTATAGGAAAAAAAGTCGATGAAGCAGTTAAAATTACGAATTTAGATGTGGAATTTGCGATGAGAGATAATCCTCAAACTCCTGCTGTGCCGCCACAAAAAATGCACTGTTCTGTTATGGCCTATGATGTAATTAAGCAGGCTGCAGGAAAATACAAGGGCGTTTCTCCTGAAAGCTTTGAGGATCAAATCATAATTTGTGAGTGTGCAAGAATAAATCTTGGAACCATTAAAGATGTTATAAGACTTAATGATTTACATACCATAGAGGAAATCACGCAATACACCAAAGCTGGAGCCTTTTGTAAATCTTGCGTAAAGCCTGGTGGGCACGAGCAAAAAGAACAATATCTTGTAGATATTCTTGCTGAAACCAGAGCTGAAATGGATAGAGAAAAACTTAAAAACGCCACAAAAAGCGATGTTTCCTTTGAAGAAATGACCCTAGTAGGACGGCTTAAAGCAGTAGAGAGCATTTTAGATGAGCAAGTAAGACCTATGCTTCATAATGACGGCGGGGATTTAGAGGTCATTGATATACAAAAAGGTGCAGGAAGCATTGATGTTTATATCCGTTATCTTGGAGCTTGTAGTGGTTGTGCAAGCGGAAGCGGGGCGACTCTTTATGCTATTGAGAGTATTTTACAAGAAGAATTAAGCCCGAATATAAGAGTAATGCCCGTTTAAGTGCATTTTAAAGTGTGATAAAATTCCGGATTTATAAAACTTGGCGGGAAAGGCACATTAGCACTAAAATCTTTAAAAGTATTTCCCGGAAGTTTATCAATAATCTCTATGGTGTAAAAAACGCTTGTGTTTTGCATCTTCACATTTTTTAGGTTTTTGTTATCAAAAACCTCGCCACCTGTTTGTTTTTTATTAGTTATGGTAAGGCGGAGGTAGCATTTTCTTATATCAAATTTAGTAAGGTTTTGCACCCTGCCATTTACAACCAAACTTTCGTGCCGTAAATCTCTCGTATAAACAAGCCTTATTAAAGAAGCTTTTGTAATGAAATTATTAATCGTTAAAAACAAAGAATAAGTCAAAATTGCCGTGAAAATCACGCTTATAGTGTAGGAGATTAAAGCGATTTCCTTTTGCTTGACTTTAAGAAAGATAATCACACAAACTAAGCCTAAACACAAAATCAAAATAACAAGGGTAAGATAATGAAAAATCGTAAATTGCATTAAAAACACTCCGAGCTTAAGCGAATAGTGTAGTTATTATCATAAGTAAAATCCTCGAAAGAAATTCTTTGACTTTGACTTTGATTGCTTTTAAGCTCTTTAATCTCTCTGCTTTTCTTTCGGTAAGGTAGGAATTTGTTTTTATATTCTGTTAAAAGATTATCACCTTCAAGTTTGTCTTTAAAAATTTTAGCCGTGATTTTACACTCTTTAAAATCCCTTTTTGAGGTATTTGTGATACTAAAATCCACAGCTAAGGCGTTGGAGCTTTTTAGAAATTTTTGATCGGTTATCGTAGTTTTCCTAGCCCTTGCGTTTGAATCTATAAATTTGTAACCATAAACGAAAATCAAAAAACAAGCAATAATATCAAGTGCTATAATAAGCAAAGCAATCACAGGTCTATGCCTTAAAAAAACACATAAAAGCGTAACGCAGGCGAAAAGAAAAAAGATAAATAAAATAAGCATAAAATCCACGAGGTAAAAATGCCCCGTGTAATAAAGTATAAATTCCTTAAAACTTTCCACCTTCGCCTAACCTATTGTGAATTTATCGCACTTTGCTTTTTAGTATCTTTGGTATCAACCCAAATATTTGGCACGGCACCGCCGGGTGTTAGGAAAATTTTAGCGTCTTGATTGATTTTAAGAGCTTCGTTGAATTCTTTTTGTGTTTCAATCTGCTTAAGATTTAACAAAGGATTATTAAGGCTTTCGGCTATTTCTTTGTTCGCAAAGGCTTGTGCCTGAGCTTCTATCTTAATCGCATCGGCTTTACCTTTAGAGCTTATAATGGTTGCATTAGCCTCACCTTCGGCTAAGGTTGCTTTTCTTATGGCTTCTTGAACGGCTCTAACGGCTTCTTGTTTGGCGATTTGCACCTTTTCGATTTGCTCTTTTACTCTTGTTGGTAAGACAATTTCTCTAAGTTCTACCGCTTGAAGCAAAACTGGTTTATTAGATAAAGACGAAATGCTCTTAGCAACTCCCTCGCTAATATGCTCAGCTATTGCGTTACGATTTGCTGGCAAGGTTTCTGCAGTGTATTGTCCTATGACGCTTTGAACGACATTACGAACGGTTGGGTCTATGATCTTATTTTCCCAGTTTAAATTCCAATTTGCAATGGTATTTGGCACTTCGTTAGGATTAAGATTGTATTTAACCGTGATATTTACAAGCACGGTCAAGCCGTCCTTATCCAAAACGGAAATGCTATTTTTATTGATAATACCCGTTCCTGTTTGCAAACTATCGTTTCCTCCGTCTAAAGAAGTATAAGTCATCTGCCTTTGTCTGGTATCAACAACAAGAATTTTTTGAAAAATCGGCACGAAAAAATGCAAACCCGATTTTAAAGGCGTTGGATCATAGCTTCCTGTGGTAACCTTAATCCCCATTTCACCCTCATTAACTATGGCAAAAGGCTTTGCAAGAGCAAAAATCACGATAATAATAATAAAAATATAAACAAGGGGTGAAAATTTCCCAAAACCTTTGAAATTAAACTCTGGTGCTTTAAAATTAAAATTCTGACGATTATTCCCGCCACCCGAAGAATTCGAGCCTTTTTTGTTAAAATAATCATTTAAGTCTGCTGGCATTTTTATCCTTTACATAATAAATTAAATATAAGTTAGCATATAATCGTATTTTGCGTTGCGTCCATAAACTATGTCAAAATACGCATCTTGAATTTTTTTCGTAATCTCTCCTCTTGTGCCACTACCAAGCGTTCTTGAGTCTATGTTGTTAATAGGCGTAACCTCAGCAGCTGTTCCTGTGAAAAACGCTTCATCAGCGACATAAGCTTCATCGCGTGAAATTCTTTGACGCAAAACCTTGATTCCTAAATCTTCAGCGATTTTTAAAACCGTATCTTGAGTTATGCTTTTTAAAGAAAAATCATTAGGCGGAGTGATTAAAACTCCATCTTTTACGATAAAAAAGCACTCTCCCGTGCCCTCAGCGATAAAACCTTCTTCATCAAGCAATAAAGCCTCTTCATATCCAGCTTCAACAGCTTCAAATTTAGCAATTTGCGAGTTAAGATAGTTAGCACTCGCTTTAGCCTTTGAAAAAGAGGATTTTACACTATTTCTTGCAAGAGAGGAAATTTTGACCTTAATGCCCTTTTCTAAGCCCTCATCTCCTAAATAAGCACCCCATTCCCAAGCTGCAATCCCAACGCGAACCGGCGCCTTTGCGTGATAAAGTCCCATAACTCCGTCGCCTAAAAAGATCAAAGGACGAATATAAGTATTTTTTTCGAAGCGGTTTATCCTTAAAAGCTCTATTTGTGCGTTTTGAAGCTCTTCTAAAGAGAAAGGACAATTTAACAAGGTGATTTTTGCCGATTCTAAAAGTCTTTTCGTATGATCTTTAAGCCTAAAAATAGCCAAACCCTTAGCCGTCTTATAAGCCCTAGTTCCCTCAAAAACAGCATTTGCGTAATGCAAAGAATGCGTTAAAAAATGCAAGGTCGCGTCCTTAAAATCAACAAAGTTTCCATCAAGCCAAATTTTATCTGCTTTAATCATTTTGTTTCCTTTTTATCAAAATTTTCTCACAAAAATTCAATAAGCTTCGAATTTTAGCAAAAATATACTAACAATTAAATAAATATTGCTAGAATAGCTTTAGAATTTAGAATTTTTGGAGGAAAATATGCCTGTTGTAACTATAAAAATGGCAAAACCAGAGTTAAACAAAGAACAAAAATCCGAGCTTATAGGCGATATAACCACGCTTTTTACCACAAAATACAATAAAGCTAAAGAAAGAGTTGTTGTGGTGATTGAGGATGTTGAGGCTTATAATATAGCATTTGGAGGAAAGAGCATAGAACGCATTAAAGCAGAAGCAAAATAATGAGTGTTTTAAAAGTGGGTGAGCAAGCTCCTAGTTTCGAGCTTTTAAATCAAGACGGCATTAAAATTTCGCTTAAAGATTTTATAGGTAAAAAGGTTATTTTGTATTTTTACCCAAAGGATAATACACCCGGCTGCACTACGCAGGCGTGTGAATTCACTCAAAATTATGAAAAATTTGCGGACAAAAACGCCGTGATTGTAGGCATAAGCCCCGATAGCGTAAAAGCTCACGAAAATTTCATAAGCAAATTTAATCTTAAGCACATTTTGCTTAGCGATAGCGAGAAAGAAGTGGCGAAAAGTTACGGAGTTTGGGGCGTTAAGAAAAATTACGGCAAAGAATACGAGGGCATAGTGCGTTCAACTTTCATCATCGATGAAAAGGGTAAAATCGCTAAAATTTACAGCAATGTTCGTGCAAAAGACCACGCTTTTAAGGTTTTAGAAGAGCTTTAATGCTTGTGCATATTTGTTGTAGCGTGGATTCGCATTATTTTTTGCAAGAATTAAAAAAAGCTTATCCTAAAGAAAGGCTTGTTGGGTATTTTTACGACCCAAATATCCACCCTTATAGCGAATATGTGCTTAGATTTTTAGATGTCAAACGCTCTTGCGAAAAGCTTAAAATCAAGCTTTACAAAGGAGAATACGCGTATGAAAAATGGCTAAATTTCGTAAAAGGCTACGAAAACGAGCCGGAAAAAGGTAAAAGATGTGAGCTTTGCTTTGATTTTAGAATGAAAAACAGCGCGCAATTTGCACTAAAGCTTAAAGAAAAAAAACTCACAAGCACACTTTTAATGAGTCCTAAAAAAGACTTAGAACAGCTTAAAAACGCCTTAGAAAAAGAATGCAAGGCTTATGGTATAGAATTTCTAGCACCGGATTTTCGCAAGAATTCGGGCACACAAAAGCAGTTTAAACTTGCAAAAGAAGAAAAACTTTACCACCAAAACTACTGCGGTTGCATTTATGCTTTAAAAGACCAGCATAAAAACAAGTCCTTTGTTGATGAGCTTATGAGCCCACTTTCGCGTCAAATTTTACCTGCGAGTGTGGAGGAAAGAATAAGGCTTTATAAAAAAGTGCGGAATTTAGAGCAAAAGGGCGTGAAATTCGAGCTTTTAAGAGAAAAATTCCTAAACTATCGCCTTTTAAAAGCCTTGATAAAAATCGACGATAAACCCGTAAAAGCTCACATTCTTTTTTACTCGCATTTTAAAAACGCAAGGAGCAAATTCAGCTTAGAAGCTGAATTTAAGGGCATTTATAAAGGCGTTAAAGATGAGATTGTACTTTTAGATTTTGAGTATTTTAACAAGCTTTGTAAGAATAAATTCGCAAATTTCGAGCATTTTTTAAAAAATCCTTTAAGCATAAAACGAGAAATAAAACTAAGACAAAGGCTTTTTGAAGCGTATAATCTCTCGCCTGTTATTATCTTAGAGCAAATTTTAAAAGCGCGGTATGAAATTTTAGCAAAAAGCGAAATTTATTTTGATAGCAAAGAAAAAATCGTTCTTTTGTAAAGCCTTGATTTCAAAAAAAATTGCGAATTTCTAACTTGTTTAAAAGCTTAGAAAAAATATTTAAAAAAATTTTAAAAACTTGGGCTTGTTTTATAATTTTATTAATATTTTTTTTATAAAATTTAGTTTTATAAATATTTCACTTAGGTTTTAGAGCAAATGATGAATGTAACGCAAATCCAAGAAATTTTACCGCACCGCTATCCTTTTTTGCTTGTCGATAAAATCACCGAGCTTAAAATCGGCAAGGTCGTTAAAGGCTACAAAAATATCAGCATTAGCGATCCGGTTTTCATAGGACATTTCCCAAATCACCCGATTTATCCGGGTGTTTTGATCTTAGAAGGTATGGCGCAAACCGGCGGCGTTTTGGCTTTTGAAAGTATGGACGCAAAGCTTGATCCTAAGTCTAAGGTTGTGTATTTTACAGGCATTGACGCGGCGAAATTTAGAAATCCTGTGCGTCCGGGAGATAGGCTTGATTATGAAATGCAAGTTGTGAAAAATCGCGGGGCTTTGTGGATTTTTAAAGGACAAGCCTTTGTAGAAGCAAATTTAGTAGCAGAAGCTGAACTTAAGGCGATGATAATAGATAGATGAAAAGTCAAATTCACGCAAGTGCGATTGTAGAAAAAGGAGCGTCTTTAGGGAAAAATGTCAAAATAGAAGCTTACGCTTATGTTAGCAAGGACGCTAAAATAGGCGATGAGGTGGTTATAAAACATGGTGCTAGAATTCTAGCTAATACAAGCATAGGCGCTAAAAGCAGGATCTTTTCTTACGCCATAGTAGGAGATATTCCTCAAGATATTTCTTATAAGGACGAGCAAGAAACGGGAGTTATTATAGGCGAGAATGCGACGATTAGGGAATTTGTAACGATAAATTCAGGCACGGCAAAAGGAGATGGCTTTACGAAGATAGGAGCTAATGCTTTTATTATGGCGTATTCTCATATAGCACATGATTGCATTTTAGGAGATAATATTATTTTGGCAAACGGAGTAACCTTAGCCGGACATGTTGAGCTTGGTGATTTTGTCGTGGTTGGAGGCTTAACGCCCATTCATCAGTTCGTGCGAGTTGGTGAGGGTTGTATGATAGCCGGAGCGTCCGCACTTTCGCAAGATATAGTTCCTTTTTGCTTAGCGGAGGGAAATAGGGCGAGCATTAGAAGTCTTAATTTAGTAGGAATTCGCCGCCGTTTTGACAAGGACGAGGTAGAGAATTTAAATAAGGCTTACAAATTTTTGTTTAAAAAAGGGGATTTAAAAGAGAATGCGAAAATTTTACTTGAAAAAAATATTAGCGAAAATGTAAATAAAATGTGTAGTTTTATCTTTGAAACCAAGCGCGGAATTCCGGTTTATAGAGGGAAAAATAATGATTAGACAATGTAGCTTTTGTAACGAAAATGAAAGCCCGCAAAGAAAAATTCTTGTAAATGATAGCGATGACGCTTTTATTTGCGAGTATTGCATAGAAGCAGCTTATAGGGTAATGTTTGGCGAGGAAAGTGCCCTGCTAAAAGACTCTAAGGACCTTGTAGAAAATAAAAATGCAAATTTTAACGACATTACGCCTAAGGAGCTTAAAGCACATTTAGATAACTATGTCATAGGGCAGGACAGGGCTAAGAAAATTTTTAGCGTAGGCGTTTATAATCATTATAAAAGAATTTTTAAATCAAATCTTAAAGACGACGATACCGAGCTTTTTAAGTCAAATATCCTACTCGTAGGACCCACAGGAAGCGGCAAAACCCTACTCGCTCAAACTTTGGCTAAATTTTTAGATGTGCCTATAGCCATTTGCGACGCGACCTCGCTTACTGAAGCTGGATATGTTGGAGAAGATGTAGAAAACATACTTACAAGGCTTTTACAAGCTGCTGATGGGGACATTGAAAGAGCACAAAGAGGCATAGTTTTCATAGATGAAATTGACAAGATTGCAAGAATGAGCGAAAACCGCTCTATAACCCGAGATGTAAGCGGCGAGGGCGTTCAACAAGCCTTGCTTAAGATTATAGAAGGCTCACTTGTAAATATCCCTCCAAAAGGCGGCAGGAAGCACCCTAATCAAGATTTTATACAGATTGATACTTCAAATATTTTATTCGTTTGTGCTGGAGCATTTGACGGACTAGAAATCATACTTAAACGCAAAAAAGGCGATAAGGTTGTGGGCTTTTTTGACGATAAAAAGGACAAAAAGGACGATTTGCTTGAAAAAATCGAGCCTGATGATTTAGTGCATTTTGGCTTGATACCTGAACTCATAGGCAGACTTCACATTATCGCTTCTTTAAACGAGCTTGATGAAGAGGATATGATACGCATTTTAACCGAACCTAAGAATGCCATTATTAAGCAGTATCAAAAATTATTTGCCATTGACGGAGTGAATTTGAAATTTGAAAACGAGGCTTTAAGGGAGATAGCTAAACTTGCCCTAGAGCGTAAAACCGGTGCGAGAGGACTTAGGAGTATTATAGAAGAAATGATGGTGGATTTGATGTTTGAGCTACCTGAATATAAAAACTATGATATAGTCATTACAAAAGAAGTTGTTTGCGAGGGTGCAAAGGCTTTGTTGATTAAAAGAAAAATAAGTTAAAAGGAAAGAAATGTTATTAGACCAGCTTATAGGATTTTTCTCTAGCGATATGGGCATAGACTTAGGCACAGCCAATACTTTGGTTTTGGTAAAAGACAAGGGCATAGTGATTAACGAACCCTCCGTTGTCGCGGTTGAACGCGAAAGATACGGAGGCAAGGCTAAAATTCTAGCAGTGGGTAAAGAAGCTAAAGAAATGGTAGGAAAGACGCCGGGAAACATTGAAGCCATTCGCCCTATGAAGGACGGGGTTATAGCGGATTTTGATATGACCGAGAGAATGATTCGCTATTTTATAGAAAAAACGCACCGCAGAAGGTCTTTTGTGCGTCCTAGAATCATCATCTCCGTGCCTTATGGACTTACTCAAGTTGAAAGAAAAGCCGTTAGAGAAAGTGCCCTAAGTGCTGGAGCTAGAGAAGTTTTTTTGATAGAAGAGCCTATGGCTGCGGCGATTGGGGCGAATTTACCTATACAAGAGGCTAGAGGAAATTTGGTTGTGGATATTGGAGGCGGAACTACAGAAATAGGCGTGATTTCTTTGGGCGGGCTTGTAAATTCAAAGTCCATTCGCACCGCTGGAGATAAGCTTGATATGAGTATAGTAAATTATGTAAAAGAAAAATACAACCTCGTCATAGGAGAAAGAACAGGAGAAGAGATTAAAATCAACATAGGCTCAGCCGTGCAGCTGCCAAAAGAGCTTTCTATGGTTGTTAAAGGACGCGATCAAGTTACCGGGCTTTTAAACAGCATAGAACTTACCAGCGAAGATGTGCGTGAGGCGATGAAAGAACACCTTAAAGAAATTTCAGACGCCTTAAAAATAGTCCTTGAAATGATTCCACCTGATTTAGCCTCCGATATAGTAGAGAACGGAGTTGTTTTAACCGGAGGTGGAGCCTTGATTCGTGGGCTTGATAAATACCTAACCGAAGTCGTGCGTTTGCCTGTGTATGTAGCGGACGAGCCTTTATTAGCCGTTGCTAAGGGCACTGGTAGAGCTTTAGAGGAAATTTCTTTATTGCAACAACTTACGAATGAAGAATAAAATTGTATTTATTTTGATTTTAGCTTTTTTAGCGGTTGTTTCTTTGCATTATGGAGGTTTGATTAAAAAATATATTCTTTTTGTAAATGACTTTGTTATAGCAAGGCTTTACGATTTTAAGGACTTTGCGAGTGAGGAAATTTCGGAGCATTTTAATCAAGCTTCGCAAATCGCTTCTTTAAAAGAAAAAAACAAAGAACTAGAGCGAAACGCTATCTTAGCCGTAACCCTTTCAAACGAGCTTAACCGTCTTTTGGAGGATAAAAATTCCACTCAATATTTTCCTAGCGTTTCTTTGGTGCGGGCTATGTCTTATGTGCAAATGAATGATTATAAAAAAGTCTGGCTTGACTCCATAACACATACGCAAAATGAACTCTCCGGGCTCATTTATAAAGGCTATGCTGTCGGCGTTGCTTTGAATAAAGACGGCAGAACTATGGCGATTTTACAAGGCGATGAGCAATGTAGTTTTTCTGTTTATATAGGCGAGGATAGATTCCCGGGCGTCATTCAAGGACAGAATAACAAAATAGTAGTTAAATTTATCCCCAAATATGCAAAAATCAAAGTCGGCGACGAAATTCTAACAAGCGGACTTGATAATATTTTTTTTGCAG
This sequence comes from uncultured Campylobacter sp., assembly GCA_964637895.1. Classification (GTDB taxonomy): domain Bacteria; phylum Campylobacterota; class Campylobacteria; order Campylobacterales; family Campylobacteraceae; genus Campylobacter_D. Next base: position 23,481 of record CAZWYE010000014.1, read on the forward strand.
GAATTCCAGTTGGCGTTATAAGCGAGATTAGCGATGAGGATATGTATTTAAACGCTAAAGTAAGTCCTTATGTGGAGATAAATATACCTACTTATCTTTATTTGGTAGAGCATTTGTGAAATTTAGAATTTTTAAGGTTTTTTATGAAAATAAAGGCTAGAATTTGAAAAGCGTAATGTTGCTAAGTGGGGCAGGTTTGTCCGCTCCAAGTGGGCTAAAGACCTTTAGAGACAGTAACGGAC
>CAZWYE010000015.1:0-23634 GCA_964637895.1 uncultured Campylobacter sp.
TGTTTCTAAAATCACAAAAGCCGTTAAAACGCCTAAATTTTTGGGCGTGGATTTAAGTTATGATGAAAGTGAATTTGCTTTTAAAGATTTTAGAAATAGCCCTTATAAATCTTATATCAATATCTCCATAGGTTGCGATAAACACTGCACTTATTGCATAGTTCCGCACACTAGAGGCGATGAGGTTTCTATACCTTTTTCTATCATTTTTAACGAAGCGAAAAAAGCCGTTTTAAAGGGTGCAAAAGAGATTTTTTTGCTAGGGCAAAATGTGAATAATTACGGCAAGAAATTTAAAAACGAACATAAAAAAATGGACTTTTCAGATCTTTTAGAAGAACTTAGTGGTATTGATGGTTTGCAAAGAATCCGCTTTACAAGTCCGCATCCTTTGCATATGGATGATAAATTTTTAAAAACTTTCAGCCAAAATCCTAAAATTTGCAAAAGTATTCATATGCCCTTACAAAGTGGTTCAAACGCAGTTTTAAAAGCTATGAAGCGAGGATATACAAGAGAATGGTATTTAGATAGGGCTTTAAAACTGCGCTCACTTTGCGAGAATTTAAGCATTTCAACGGATATTATCGTAGCTTTTCCAGCAGAAAGCAAGCAAGATTTTGAGGATACTATGGATATTATAGAAAAGGTGCGTTTTGAGCAAATTTTTTCTTTCAAATACTCTAAAAGACCGCTTACAAAAGCTGCTTTAATGAAGGATCAAATTCCGCAAGATACGGCTTCAAAAAGACTTGAACTTTTGCAAAATAGGCATAATGAAATTTTAGACGAAATTGTAAAAAAGCAAGAGGGTAAAATTGTTGAAGTGCTTTTTGAGGAGTTAAGGGGCAAGGGCGAGATCGCCGGACGCACGGATAATAATTTTTTAGTTCAAGTAAAGGGCAGCGAGGAGTTTTTAGGAAAGCTTAAAAAAGTAAAAATCACAAATGCAAGGCGTATGGTGCTTTATGGCGAAGTCGTTTAAATTTATTTGTCTAACAAGGGCTGTTTTTTTGCTTCAGTGGTTTATTTTTCTTACTTGTTTTAAGACTTATCGGGGAGAAAAAGTCGATGCAAAACCTTGCGTGGTGCTATTTTGGCACGGACGATTAGCTTTAATGCCTTTTGCATTTAGGCATTTTAGACTTAAGGAAAAAAGGGCGTTTGTGATGATTTCTCACCATAAAGATGGCGATTATATCGCAAAAATCATTGAATTTTACGGCTTAAATTCCGTGCGGGGTAGCACTTCAAGAGGAGCAAGCGGGGCTTTAAAAGCGGCCTTTAAAGTCCTTGATGAAAATGACGATATAATCATAACGCCTGATGGACCAAGAGGACCTTACCGTAGTATTTCTGATGGGGCGATTTTGCTTGCACAGAAAAAAAATGTTAAAATACGCATTTTAAACTACGAAGCAAGTCGCTTTTGGCAGTTTAAAAGTTGGGATAAAATGATTTTACCAAAGCCTTTTAGTCGGGTTGTTTATAGCCTAAGCGAACCTTTGGATATTGCGAATTTAAGCAAAGATGAAGCTAAGCAATTCTTGCAAAAGGAATTTGAAAAAATATCCAAAAGCGATGGTTTTAAGGAATGAAATGTTATCTTTTTTGAAAAAATTCGTGCCAAGACTTTTTATCTCTGTGATTTTAAAAGAGAAAAAAAACACGCTTAAAACCGCGATTCACCTTAATGGCAAACTTATGAACGCTACTGAAAAAAGCTTTGAAGATCCTAAAAAACTACTTGCTTTTATCAAAAATTCTCAAAAAAAATACCCTCATTACAACACCGCTTTGCTTTTAGAAAACGAGGAGCAGTGGCTTGTGCCAAGTTTAGATACTAAGGATTTTGAAAATTTCATCACGACAAAAATCAGCGTTAAAAGCATAGTTTTAAACAATTCAAGGCTTTACACGGCAACCGAGCATATAGAGCATTTTAGCGAATTTTTCGAGGATTTTGGTGGACTTGATTTTTTGTTTTCGCCCCTTGCTTTGCTTTATTACTGTATCCAAAAAGAGCGTTTAGAAAAAGATAAAATCACGCTTTGCGTTTATAAACACGCAAACAGCCTTGCTTTAATAGCTTGTAAAGCCGAGCAAATTTTAATAGGAGAATTTAAATTTTTCAAAAGAGAAATAGGACTTGAGCTTGAGGGTTTTGAGACACAAAATGAAGAAATTGTTAATGAAGTAACAGAGGAACAAGTCAAAGAAGAGCAAGAACTTGAAAATTTTAACGAAAATTTCGGCGAGGAATTTAACGAAAATTTTGACATAACAAATCAAGAACAAAAGGCTGAATTTGATGAATTTAGCAATTTTAGCGACGATATGGAAATTTGCAATTATATCATTTCAAGCATAGAAAAATTCTATAAAGATCCAAGATACGCAGGAGATTTCATAGACAAGCTTTTGATTTTTAGTAACGAGGAACTTTCTGTGAGCGTACTTGAATTTTTAGAAAATGAGATTTTTTTAACCCCGCAGGTGAAGCTTTTAAACACTTTAGACTTGATGATGGAGCTTATGCAAAAGGAGCTTGAGCTATGACTTATAGTTTTACTAAAGCACAAAAAAGACCGCTTTTTAATCTTTTTACCAAACTTTGGCTTGCTCTTTTTGTTTTAAGTATAGTTTTTATAGTGCTTTTGTGTTTTGTTTACAATGCTAAAAGTAAGCTTAGTCAAGATGCTACAGAGGAGATAAAACAACAGATTGTCCTAGTTCAAACGCAAATAATTAAAAAAGATATGCTTTACACAAATTTGTTTGAGCAAAGTCAGCTTTCTTTAAATTTTAATAAAAATAATAAAGCATTCAAAGATAGTTTAAGAAATCTCTTTAATATAGTTGAAAGAACCGATGGAATCACGCTTGATAGCGTAGAACAAGATAAAAATTCGCTAAAAATCACAGGCGTAAGCCCGACAAAAGAAATGTTTACTTTGCTCTTAGAAACGCCTTTAAAAAGTATATTTGACGAGACGAAAACGAGTTATGAGGAGCTTGATAATGGCTGGTATAGATTCACCAGTATAAGCACGAAACAAATTTTAGAGGAAAATGATGAAAGATAGAAGCCTTGAGGATATAAATCCTATAAAATTACTCGTTTGTGCTTTAAGCTTCATAATCGTTTGTATGGCTTTGATTTTGTTTATGCTCTTGCCTGTCTTAAAGGACTTTAAGGAAAATTCCGCAAGAGAAAATTCGCAAATTGCTATGCTTGAAGCTACTAAGGCTAAATTTAGTGCGAGTGAGGGCAGAGTTTTGGTTTTACGCAACGAAAATAATAAAAGTTTGGAGCAGTTTGAGCAAAAATTTAACGCCAAAAATCTTGAAACTTTCTTACAAAAAACCTTTAAAAATGTAAAAATCAAAGAAAACGCTCTTTTAAAACAAGAAAAATATCTTAAACATTCCTTAAGTATCAGTGCAAATATGGAAAATCCTAAGAAATTATACGATTTTATCGATGCTTTAAAAGAGGCTGATTATGCGATAAAGCTTGATTATCCTTTAAATTTAAGGGTGGCAAAAGAAGGCATTGATATTGATTTTGTGATAAAAATTTATTCGGTTTTGTGATTTTTACGAAGCTTTGGCTTGGAAGGTTCTTAATTGTTCGCTAAATTCGATGTTATATATTACTATGAGTAAAAGTAGTTGTTATTAAATGGCAGTTCTTGGTAGTTTTTTAATAAAAAATTAATAAGTAATGCGAATAAATAATAAAAAACAACTAAGGTATTTTTCGCTTTTCTTGCTTTATTATAGATAAAAATAAGATAATGAGAGAAAAAGCATAATGATAAAAAATGACATTGTTCTAAATGTCGCATTGCGTCCCACAAAATAGGCTAAAGCACAAGCAAACAATCAAAATCCAGTCCGATAAAATACAATACACCTCTATAAATTAGCTTTTGATTATCGTAAGTTTTAAGGAATTTGGTTTAAAAGTATTTGAAATTTTAATGTTTTTTTACCTACAACAAAAAACGCCGAAAATTCACGCTTTGTTTTTTTAATTTGAATTTGTAAGCATATTTTCTTAGTAAAATACAAAATCAAACGCTTTAAAATGCTTTGAATTTTCGGCTCTTAATTTTAAACTCTTTAATTTTAAAAATATTTTTTTAGCACCTTAGCAAACTCTCGAACTAAAGACTTTTTAAGCGAAAGTAAGCTTAAATTTAAAAGCTTAAACTAAGCTTACTTCATCGCCTTTTAGAATTTTATTCATAGTATTCATAGCGCACATTTTTCCGCACATCGAGCAAGAATTTAGCTCTTCAGGCTTTCTTTCGTTAAACATTTTTTTTGCTTTTTCTCCATCAATAGCATAAGCAAACATTTTTTCCCAGTCAATGTTTTGTCTTGCCTTGCTCATTTTATCATCAAGCTCTCTAGTTTTTGGAAGCTTTGCTATATCTCCTGCGTGGGCTGCGATTTTGGTTGCGACTATGCCGTCTCTTACATCGTTAAGATTTGGTAGCCTTAAATGCTCAGCTGGCGTTACATAACAAAGAATATCCGCCCCACTTGCAGCCGCTAACGCTCCGCCAATGGCACCGCTTATATGATCATATCCTGCACCAATATCGGTTACTAAAGGTCCTAAAACATAAAAAGGAGCACCCTTGCAAATGCGTTTTTCAAGCTGCATATTTGCTTCTATTTCGTTAATCGCCATATGTCCGGGACCCTCTATCATCACTTGCACTCCTGCTTGCCAAGCCCTTTGAGTGAGTAAAGAAAGCTCGATAAGTTCGGCAATTTGCGCGCTATCACTCGCATCGTGAGTACAACCCGGTCTTAAAGCATCGCCTAAAGACAAAGTCACATCGAATTTCAAGCAAAGATCTAGCAAATCATCGTAATATTCATAAAAAGGATTTTCCGCTTCGTTCATTTGCATCCAAGCATAAAGTACAGAACCTCCTCTTGAAACTATGTTTGTAAGCCTTTTACTCTCTTTAAAAACCCTTGCAGCACGGGAATTTATCCCTGCGTGTATGGTCATAAAATCCACCCCACTTTTAGCGTGATGATACACCACATCTAAAAAATCCTTAGCCTTAATATCCTTTAAATCTTTTTCTAAAAATCCCACCGCATCATAAACAGGAACGGTTCCTATCATAGCCTTTGAAACGCGAATAAGCTCGTCTCTAAAACGGCTTGTTTTGCCATAATTACTAAGATCCATTATAGCTTCTATACCGAATTTATGAGCGAGTTCAACCTTTTTCATTTCTTCGCTATAATCTACGCAATCATTAGAAACGCCCAAATTTACATTAACTTTAGTCTTAAGCCCCAAGCCTATGCCGTTTGGATCAAGGCTTTTATGGTTGATATTTGCAGGGATTATTATTTTGCCACAAGCTATATTTTCAAGCAAAAAATCCTCACTTACTTGCTCTTTGTTCGCAACAACTTGCATTTCTTTGGTGAAAATGCCCTCTTTAGCGTAGTTCATTTGACTTTTCATTTTTATCCTTTAAAAAAAATGGATAAATGAAGGGTGCAAGGACAAAAGATAAATCTTTCCGACGCTGGCATTATCCAGATCCGGTGCGGTCTAAGCTTTTAGCTTACTCTCAGCCTGTTTGACAAGCTCCCGTCATTTACGAATAAAATTATAATCAAATTTGCTTAATTAAAAGCATAAGTTCTTCGTATCCGCATAAGATTTTTTAAGACGCGAAGTTTTTGTAAATCTTATAAGCTCTTCTGTGGTTTTTATGTATCGTGGAAGTTTGCTTAAACAATGCTTAAAAATTTCAGCAGCCGCTAAAGCATCGCTTAAAGCCCTGTGATGCGTGTTTTTAACACCTAAAAGCTCTTTGAGCGTATCAAGCTTGTATCTTGTACTTTGGATGCAACACTGTGCAAATTCTATGGTGCAAATACGGCGGTTAAGCAAAATTCCAAAACCACACTCACTCAAAGCCCTTGAAATAAAGCTGTAATCAAATCTTACATTGTGAGCGACAAAAACGCTATCTTTTAAAAAAAGCCTAAATTCCTCTAAAACCTTGCCTATGCTTGGAGCGTTTTTGATCATATTAAGATTTATGCCTGTTAGTTCTGTGATATTTGCAGGAATTTCATCAACTTTTACAAGCGTGTGAAATCTCGCTATTTCCTTAGAATTTTGAAGTTTTACCGCTCCTATTTCTAAAATTTCTCCGCTTTTAACTCCGCCCGTGCTTTCTATATCTACTACGCAAAAAATTTCATTTTTAATTAAATTCGTTCTTGTTTTAAGGCTTAAAAAATTATCCGCCTTAAGCTCAAAAGAAAGTCCCATAAGTTCTAGCATTTCAAGGTCTAGCTCTAAAAAGCTAAGCTCTTCTAGTTCGCCAAATTCCTTTATAACCCACTCGTAAGCCTTGCTTTCCTTGCTTAGTATATTAATGATTTTATCGATTTGTTGCAAACTCAAAATTCAAGCTTTAAAGATTTTATAGCACTTTTATAGTCATTTGATGAAAAAATATAGCTTCCAGCCACGATTATATCAGCTCCGGCTTCTTCTAAATTAGAAGCGTTTAAGCCATTAATCCCTCCATCAACTTCTATGAAAATTTTTGCGTTTTTTTTGTCGATGAGTTCTCTTAAGGCTTTTATTTTTTCATAAACTAGGGGCAGGAATTTTTGTCCTCCAAAGCCCGGATTTACACTCATTAATAAGATCAAATCCACGAATTCAAGCATATATTCTACTGAATTTAAAGGCGTGTGAGGATTTAATACCACAGCCGGGCAAATACCCTTGCTTTTTAAATACTCGCAAAGCCTTATAGGATGCTTTTCTGCTTCTATGTGAAAAGAAAGAAATTTAGGCTTTAAAGGCAGGAACATTTCCACGAAAGAGCCGACATTTTCGACCATTAAATGAATATCTAAAGGAACTTCGCTTACGCTTGAAATTTTCTCAATCACGCAAGGTCCGAAGGTTAAATTCGGCACAAAATGCCCATCCATCACATCAATATGTAAAAGATCCGCCCCAGCCTCGCTCACTGCTCTAACTTCATCTTCGAGTTTTAAAAAATTTGCCGATAACAAACTCGGTGCTACATACATTTTAAGCCTTGATTTTAAATTTAAAAGAGCAAATTCTAGCTTTTTTTATGTTAAAACTTTATAAATATTTGAATTTTTTAAGCTTAAATTTGCTAGAATGTCAGCTTAAAAATTTCTAAAAGGATAAAAAATGGCAAGAGTATGTCAAATCACAGGCAAGGGTCCTTTGGTGGGCAATAATGTCAGCCACGCCAATAATAAAACCAAAAGAAGATTTTTACCAAATCTTAGAACCATTCGCGTAAGTTTAGAAGATGGAACTACAAGAAAAATGAGGGTTGCAGCCTCGACTTTAAGGACGCTTAGAAAGCAAAATTCGGAATAATCTTTCAAGCTTTTTATTAAAATTACATTTAAAAGCAATTCGTTGTTTTGATATTTTGGTTTTTGAAGAGTGTTTAAAAAATATTAACAAGTTTTGAATTTTAAGCAGAAATTTGCTCTTCTTATGATAGAATGTAGGCTTATTACACACTGATACAAGGAGTTATTTTATGTTACACGAATACAGAGAGTTAATGTCGGAGCTTAAGGGTAAGGATGCCCATTTTGATAAATTATTTGAAAGACATAATGAATTAGATGATCAAATCAAAGACGCCGAAGAAGGCAGGGTTCATCTTAGCGATATGGAAATTTCAACTCTAAAGAAAGAAAAATTGCACATTAAAGATGAATTAAATTATTATTTGAGAAATTATAAAAAATAAGGGGGAAATTATGTTTGGCAGTACTTCAAAAACGAATAATAATGAAGCTAAAAAAAACCACACAGAAAACGAAGTATTAAAAAATCAACTAGCAGAAATTCAAGCTGAAAATACTGAACTTAAAAACAAGCTTGGTGCTTTTGAGCAAGAAGCAGGAGAGCTTACTTTGAAAAACAAGCTTTTAAGCGTTTTGCTTGAGGGTGTGGTTAAAAATATATCCATAGTTCAAACGGATATGGTTGCAAATATAGACAAAGCAGAGCTTATATCTTCTTATTCTCAAAATTCTCTCGGTGCTATGAATGAGCTTAGTAGTACTACAGATTCTATTACTACCTCACTTGGAAATATTATAGAGTCAGCAAATAAGTCAAGAGACACAGCAGAAACCTTACACAAAAGCGTCGATGAGATTACCAATGTTATTAACCTTATTAAAGATGTATCCGATCAAACCAACCTGCTCGCACTCAATGCAGCCATAGAGGCAGCAAGAGCAGGAGAACACGGAAGGGGCTTTGCGGTTGTTGCCGATGAGGTTAGAAAACTTGCGGAAAAAACTCAAAAAGCAACCGCAGAAGTGGAAGTGAATATCAATTTGCTTAAGCAAAATGCTAATGAGATGTATACTCAAAGCGAACAAGTGGAGCAAATTTCTATCGATTCGAATTCGCATATTACGAATTTTTCGAGTAAATTTACAGAACTTGTTAATCAAACCCATTTAACTAATTTAAATGCTATTAATATAGTCAGTGAAATTTTCGTATCTTTAGCCAAACTCGACCATGTCGCTTTTAAGGTCAATGGTTATAAAGAAATTTTTGCAAAGAGTGGTAAGCATTTGGCAGATCATTTGAGTTGTCGTTTAGGAAAATGGTATCAAGGAGCAGGAAAAGAGAGATTTGGTTATAACTCTCATTTCCCAAAAATCAACACTCCTCACCAGATTGTTCACGAAAATATGAACTCAGCCATTACAGTAGCAAATTCTGAAGATATCAAACTCGAAGATGTAAGAGCTAAAATACTTCAAAAATGTCAAACTGCCGAAAATGCCTCGCTTGAACTCTTTGCTATATTCAAAGATATGATAGATGAACAAGCAAATAAGTCCTCAATTTAGGACTTATTTGAAATTCTCTTGCGTTTCTTTTGTAAAACCAGTTTCCCCAACTTCTCTTTTGAGTTTAAAATTTGGCTCAATTTTTTATTTGGTTTTTGTAGCAAATATCACCTTAATTAAAATTATTTTTCTAGTTTCCCCAACTTTGTTTTGAAGTAGTTTTTATAGAGTTTTATTTCAAAGAAAATTTTTCAAAATTATAGTTATCAATATAAAATCATTTTAATGAGCTTTAATCTGCGGTTTTAATTCATTTAATTTTTTTTTACCCTTGCTTTAAATAAGACTTGCTTAAAAGAACTTGCAATGTTTTTTTAGTTTAAATCATATCTTATAAAATATATTTCGTAATATTTTTATTTGACTTCGGTGGAATTTAAAATCTTTTAAACTTTTTATTTTTATAAAAATTAATATTTTATCGGCTAAGATTTTTATGCAATTTTATATTTTAAAAGCTTTTTAAGAATTTCACCTTGAAACAAAAAACGAAATACAAGTTTCAAGTAATAAGAATTAAAAAATAAGGAAGTTAAAGCTTAAATCAAGCAAAATAAAACTTCAAAGTGTGGATTTAAAATCAGATTGAAAATAAATCAAATCGGTTAAAAACAAATATTTTAAGCAATTTTTAAAAATTACAAGTTTGAATAAAATTTCAGCTTTTCAAAGCAAAATGCAGGATTTATTAAAGAGCCCTGTCAAACATTATTTAAAAAACTCAAAGTTTAAAAATTTCTATGTTTAAAATCCCAAACAACATCTGTTTAAAAATTCTAATTTTCAGCCAAGCCTAGCTCTTTTGCCTTTTCTTTCATAAACCACAAGTAAGCGTAGTTAAGTAAAGGTGTGTGAATGGTATTTGCAAAAAATTCCTCGCACTCCTTAACCTTAACAAAAACAGCCTCAATCTGCTCCCCATCAACCCCGCCTCCAAGCCCGGTTTTATCACTCTCATCTACGCAAGCATAAAAAAAGCTCTGCTTACTCACCCCAGAGCCAAAACCGGTGTAAAAATCAGCGATTTTTTCTAAAAACTTAGGTTTGTATCCTAGCTCCTCCACGCACTCCTCTCTAGCGATTTCCTCAAGGGGCAAATCCTTATCCACAAGCCCTGAGCAAAGCTCTATACTATAGCCCATATTTTCGTCTTTTTTGTAGTTTTTATCCCTGCTTTGATGATACCACAGAGGGATTCTAAACTGACGCACGAAAATAAAACTTTGCAAATCTTTATGATACAAAAGCACAGAAACGCTGTCCTTAGCCTCGATAAAGTCCCAAGTATAAGCCTCTCCCTTGCTTGTATAACTGAATCTCTTAGGTTTGATATAAGGTGAGGCTTTAAAGCTCTCTTCTTTTAAGTTTTCAAAACCCATTTGACTTCCTCTTTAAAAAATCTCAAAGCTCTTAAAAAGCTTGACATCGTTTTCTAAAATCTTGCGTGAAATTAAATCCTCAATCACCCTTTTAGAGCAATCCGTCTGCTTAGGCCAAACTCTTGGATAGTTTTCAAGCTCACCCTTAGCACTCGCATCAAGCCCCACAAGCCCCTGCTCTATGAAGATATCCCTTAGGGCGTCTATATTATTCACCACGCGCCAAAGCAGCATATAAGGATTTTCAAGCCTGTTGTGAGAGTCTAAAAACACCACGATTCTAAAATGCTTTTTAAACTTCAAAAGCCTTTTAAAAAGCCTTTTAAGCCTTTCTTTTTTCTTAACTAAGACGCAGACTATAGGATTTTGCGTGTGTATGTAAAATTGCTTTAAATCCACGATTTGCTCCTCGTTAAAAAGCCTTTTAAGCTCCTTATCTTTTAAAAGCTCTAGTTTTGAAGCCTTAAAAGCACTTGTCGCATCAAGCCCGGCTTTACCTCCAAAACAAGCATTGGGCGAAGCATGATCAAGCTCATCGCAAATTCCCTCGCTAAGTAGCAAATTTTTCGTGCTAAAACGATTTAAAATATAAGCGATTAAATTTTCATAGTCCTCTAAATCCGGCGCGTCCTCTCCTACAAAAATAGCGTGTTTGACAAAGCTCATTTGTCCTATGCCCCAAAGTGCGTGCATTATTTGCTTAGCTTGGCCGGGATAATGGGTGCGGATTTTTGCAAGGATTAGATTGTGAAAAACCCCATTTTCAGGCATTTTATAATCAAGCAAATCAGGCACAGTACTTTGCAACAAGGGTAGAAAAATCCTCTCCGTTCCAAGTGCCATAATTCTATCCTCTAAAGGCGGTTTTCCTACAACTGTAGCTTGATACACAGCATCTTTTTTCGCATAAATCCTATCCACCCTCATCACAGGAAAAAGCCCTTTGGGCGTATAAAAGCCCGTGTGATCGCCAAAAGGACCCTCACTTTTAAACTCACCGACATTAACAAAACCTTCAATCACTATATCGCTATTAAAAGGCACGAAAATTCCGTTTTCGCAAGGAGCTAGTCTAGCGGGGCTTTTTTTAATGAAACCGTAAAGCAAAAGCTCGAAAATACCCTTTGGAAGCGGGGCTTGTGCACACCAAATGTATAAAGGATCGCCTCCAATAGCAATGCTAACGGGCATTTTTTCAAGCCCGGCTTTTTTATACTCTTTATAAAAACTCGCCCCGTCCTTATGAATCTGCCAATGCATTAAAAGCTCGTTTTCACCGCTTACTTGCAGACGATACATTCCAAGATTGTTTTGAGTTTTATCAGGGCTTTGTGTATAAACCTGTCCCATAGTTATGAATTTTCCCGCATCTTCTTGCCAAGTTTTAAGCACGGGAAGCTCATTAAGAGAGCTAAGAAGCTCATACTCGCTAAATCCGCTCTTAAGCCTCTTAGGCGGGATAGTTCTAAGGCTTAAAAGTTTTGTGAAAAAATCAAATTTTGCCCTAAAACTCGTAGGGATATGAAGCTTTAAAAGCTTAGAAAGCTCAGCCTCCACTTCTTTATAATCCCTGCTAAAGGCTAGGTTTAGTGCCTTTTCATTGCAAAAGGTATTCATTAGCACGGGAAAATTATAGCTTTTATTTTCTCTTTTGCTTAAAGGCTTTGTAAAAAGCAGAGCCTTTCCTTGTGCTTTTTTAGCTTCTATGTAGGCTAAATGAGGGATTTCAAGCTCCACATCTAGGGGCTCTTCTATGATTTTAAGCAGCTCGTTTTCTTTTAAAAGTTCTATGAATTTTCGCATTTTTTGCCTTTTAAATCATTTCTTGAGCGCGTCTTAGCAGGTCTTTTGCACCCTTTTGTATGAAAAGTTTTGCAAGCTTTTCGCCGTAGTTTTCAAACGCGTCTTTTTTTATGCTTATTTTTTCTTTGATAAACTCGCTTCCATCGGGCAGTCCTAGAATCGCACGGATAAGAATTTCATCGCCTCTAAGCTCGGCATTAATCCCCATAGGCACTTGACAACCGCCCTCTAAGGTCTTTATAAAATCCCTTTCTATCTTAGTTTCTATGAAAGCGTTTTCATCATTTAAGCATTTTAAAAGCTTTAAAAGCTCTTTTTCATCGAGGCTTTCTATACCTAGTGCACCTTGAGCGGCAGCGGGGATTAACTCATCTTTTGAAAAAATGTGTAAAAAATTCACTTCTTTGTCTAAATTTAGCCTTTTAATACCGGCTAAAGCTAAAATAATAGCGTCAAACTCGCCATTTTTAAGCCTTTTGATACGAGAATTCACATTGCCTCTTAAAGAAATTATATTTAAATCTTTTCTTAGGGCTAGAAGCTGCATTTTGCGTCTAAGGCTTGTCGTGCCTATTTTAGCACCCTTTGGAAGAGCTTGTAGGCTTTCGTAGTTTTGACTTAGCATAGCGTCGCTGCTTTGCTCTCTTTGACTTATCGCGGCTAGTTTTAGTCCGTCTGGAAAAAAACTTGGCACATCTTTAAGGCTATGCACGGCTAAATGAGCCTCACCCCTTAGCATACTAAGCTCAAGTTCCTTTGTGAAAAGTCCCTTACCGCCTATCTTTGCTAAAGGAGAATCTAAAATCACATCGCCCTTAGTTTTAAAACCCTTTAAACGCACTTTCACGCCGTGGGCTTTCTCAAGCAGGCGGGCTATAAACTCACTCTGCCAAAGGGCAAGCTGACTTTCTCTCGTTGCTATGATGAGTTCTTTCATTCTACACCTTCAAATAAATTTGGTTCTTTACCTTTTAAGCGATACTCGCCGGTTTTATCTATAAATGCAAGTTGTTCTAAAATTTCTTTTATTAGTTTATTATTTGCTTGAATTCCGTTTTTAGTAAGCGGTATCACATATAAAACAATTTCATCAAATTTTAAGCCTCTCTTTTCTTTTTTTGCTCTGTTTAATAGCGATCTTGTGTAATATTCTGCACGAATTTCTACAGGAATTTTCTCATTCATAATTCTTGCATCTTTTCTAATGTGATATTTTTTGTTTTCATCGCAATCAAATTTTTCATTGATTGAAGGTATGAAACTTTCAAATTTATCCCCTATGATATGCAAATATCCATTATTCATAGCCTTTATGATTAAAGAATTCCAAATTTCCTCTAAACTCGCACCCTCATCTTTTTTATTGACAATAATTTCCTCAATATCCTTAAACATTTCCTCCATTATATCAGCTCCGGCTTCAAGCTTCGCCCTTGTTTTAGCGTTATCAACCTTTTTAAAATAAATAATGATTTGCCCTTTTAACACGCTTGTGGGATTTTGAACTTTTTTAAAGCTTGATACTCCTGTGTTTTCTTGACTTACGCAACCGGCATACTCAAAGCCCACATTTTCCGCACTATCAACGATAATTTGCCAAAGTTTAGGGTCTTGATGCTGAAAGACAAAGGCTAACCAGCGATTAAATTTAAGCACTCTATACATTTCTTTTAAACTTGCTTTCATTAAGCCGTAATATTCATAACGACTCTTTTCTAAGCTTCCTTTTTCTATGCATTCTTTTTCTTTTAAATTCTCACTCACAGGTAAATCAAGCCAAGCATTCCACATAGTACTAAGGTCTAAATAAGGAATTTTCGCCCCATAAGGAGGATCTGTATAGATAAAATCCACGCTTTCATTTTCTAGCTCTTTTAAATTTGTTGCGTCGGCTTGAAAGATTTTTTCTCCATTGTTTTTTTCTGTTCTTGAATCGGTTTTTTCTAAATTCTCTCTTTGTTGGATCAAAGCACCGCTAAAATCTTTAATCACACCTTGCAAAGGTGAAAAATAGCTTTCATAAAAACAAGACGAATTTTCTAGCTCTTCTTTGCCTTTTTTAACACGGTTAATTTTAGATTTAAAATGCTGACCGGTATCTACAACATTGGGTTCTTTAGCTATACGGTAGCGGTAGTAGCGATACACGCCCGAATCGCCCACTGACTGCTTACCTTGCGGGTGTGCGGTTTTGTTACAACGCGTAATGGTATTATAAAACGCCAACATTAGACTATATCTTAAATTCTTTTTTCTTAGCCTGTTTTCTTTATTTCCGCTTGGGGCAGTGTGTTTAAAAATCAGCTTTCTTAAAAGGGCAAGTTCAACAAGCTGAATTTTGCTAAAGAGTTTTAAAACAGAATCCACATCGCTACCCTTAGGCAAAAGCTCATCTTTAGGTATCCATAAAAGCTCTTGTTCTTTTTGTGTTGCAAGTGCTCCAAATTCTTTATCTAAAGCATTGGGATAATATTTTGCATTTTTTAAAAGCTCTTTAGCTTCTTTTTCATTCTTAGGTCTTAGCTCTTCAAATTCTTTTAAAATTTCCTCGCTTAAATCATAAAATTCGCCCAAATTCACTTTAACGCTTAGTGCCTTTACCATAAAAATGCTAAGCGGATTAAGGTCGGTATGAATGCCCACTCTAGCATTCATCATAGCCTCTATTGCACTCACTCCGCTTCCTCCAAAAGAATCAAGCACTATATCGCCTTCATTTGTGAACGCTTCGATATTTTGCTTAACTATATCCCAGCTTTGTCTTGTAAAATAAGCCGTGCAGCCAAAATATCTAAATTATTTTCGTTTTTCAAGCTTTACAATAGCTTCGGGCAACTTTCTATCTAAATACCATTTATCATCTTGTTTAGAAATTTTAGGGCTTTCTTTGGGCGTTTTTATGGTTGTTAGATATGCTTTTAGCGTTTCAAATTTGTGCTCTAGTTCTTTTTTTAAATTCACTTCTAAAACAAGCCTTTGTCCGTCGATATGAAAAAGCATAAATTTATACCCGTTACAAAGGGCAAAATAGCTTGAGTTAAAATGTGTTGCATAGCTTAAAACTTGCTTAAAAGCCTCGCTTCCTTTTTCTACGCTTTTAGCCGGTGCTTTTGCGTCTAGGACGCAGTGAATTTTAGAATTTACATAAAGTGTATAATCGGGCGTTAAATTTGCTTGAAAGCTTTTATTGCTACCGATTTTTACCTCTGCTTTTTTCGTTTT
The DNA here is from genome assembly GCA_964637895.1 of uncultured Campylobacter sp. Lineage (GTDB taxonomy): Bacteria > Campylobacterota > Campylobacteria > Campylobacterales > Campylobacteraceae > Campylobacter_D. The sequence continues at coordinate 15,348 of CAZWYE010000015.1, forward strand.
TGAAAGCGAAATTTCAAGCTTTTTAGGATTTTTATCGTCTTTAATTTCAAATCCTAATTCCTTTAAAATAGGAGCGATAATAAATTCACGCACAGAATCTTCTTTAAAATTTTCATCCTCTAGCACAGCAAAATCAAAATTTGCTAAAAAATTAAAATTTGTTGTTTTCATTTTCTATCCTCTATAATCTCTACATCGATGATTTCTTCGCTATTTTTTCGCCTGTTTTCTTTTGTTTTTGCAAAAAGTGTAAAACTTAAAATCACAAGCGCTAAAAGGCTAGTTAGAATTCCGGGAAAAATTAGCAAAAATCCCGAAATAACAAAACTAAACTGCCTAAACATATTTTTAAAATCCCTAACTTGAAATTCAAGCATATTATTCCAAAAAATCACTAACAAAACCACTCCAAAAATCACGCTTAATAACACAAAAATCAAAAAATTTCCCAAGCCAAAAGTAAGTATAAAAAAAGCACTTGCTGCAAATTCAAGTAAGATCAAAAACGCTACAAGCTCTCTCATAACAAATCTTTAAGAAAATTCATAATCTGATAAGTTTTTACAAAACTTTTTTTAAGCGTTTTTCTTTCTATAAATTCAAGCTCGTCATTCTCTAAACCTTTACCAACCACGATAGCATAAGGAAAGCCCATAAGCTCAAAATCATTCATCTTAACCCCAAATCTTTCATCTCTATCATCAAGCAAGACCTCCACGCCCTCACTCATAAGCTTTTCGTAAAGAGAGTTTGCAAAAGTTACAGCCTTTGAATCTTTTAGATTTGAAAGGATGATTTCTAGAGTGAAAGGGGCTAAATTTTTATTCCAAATGCAACCTCTCTCATCAAAACTAGCCTCCACAGCCACAGCCACCAAGCGACTTACGCCCATACCATAACAACCCATATAAAAGGGCACAGCTCTACCCTCTTCGTCTAAAAAACTAGCATTCATAGCACGAGAATATTTTTGCCCTAGCTTAAAAATATGCCCCACTTCTATGCCCTTGCTTTTTTTCAACTTCCCACCGCACTTAATGCAAAGGTCGTTTTCTTGAACCTCGATTAAATCCTTAAATCTTTCTTTATTAAGATTTATCACTTCAATACCCACTAAATGATAATCCTTTTCGTTTGCACCCATTATCATTTGCTTTTCGTTTTCAAGCTCACAGTCTAAGTAAAAATCCACATTTTTAAGCCCTACAAAGCCTATGAAACCGGGCACCAAGCCGTTTTCTAAAAGCTCTTCTTCACTTGCCTCGATAAGCTCTAAGCACCCACAAGCATTTTGAGCCTTAGTGATGCTGAGTTCATCACAACCCCTTATAAAAAACACCACAAGCTTGTTTTCATTCTCATAAATTGCTTTTTTCACCACAGCCTTAAGGGTATAAAAAGGATCAATCTTAAAAAAATCCGCTAAAGCCTCTATGGTTTTTATATTTGGAGTATAAAATTTACTTGCAAAATTTGACTCAGGTCTTTCTTTATCGCAAGTTTTTTTCGCTCTTTTTGCAGCCTCAATGTTTGCCGCGTAATCGCAATTTTCACAAAGCACAAGCTCGTCCTCGCCGTTTTTTGCTAGGATCATAAACTCCTTACTCCCGCTTCCTCCAATAGCCCCACTATCAGCCTCAACCGCCCTAAACTCAAGCCCCAACCTTTCTAAAATACGGCTATAGCTCTCGTGCATTAAGTTAAATTCCCGTTCTAAATCCTCCTCGTTTGCGTGAAAGCTATAGCCATCTTTCATTAAAAATTCCCTACACCTTAAAAGCCCAAATCTAGGACGCACTTCATCTCTAAATTTAAGCCCTATTTGATAAAGATGCAAGGGAAGTTGCTTGTAGCTGGTGATTTTATTTTTAACTAAACTTAGCATAGCTTCCTCGTGCGTAGGTCCTAAAACGAAGTCATTATCCTTGCGGTCTTTAAATTTTAAAAGCTCTTTTCCAAAGGCGTTATACCTACCGCTTTCTCTCCACAAGCTCCCGGGCGTTACAAAGCTTAGAGAAACCTCTAGGGCTCCTGCTTTATCCATCTCTTCTCTAATCACCGCTTCAATCTTGCTTAAAACCCTTTTTCCTAAGGGCAAAAAATTATAAAGTCCGCTTCCAATTTGTTCTACAAAACCGCCGCGCAGTAAAAAAATATGGCTTGGCAAACTAGCGTCTTTGGGTGCTTCTTTCGTGCTTGGAGCGTAAAGTTTAGTAAATCTCATCGTTATTCTCCGTGTAAATTTCGTATTTGTCTAAATTTTCTAAATCGCTTTTTAAGTCAAAAACATAACGCATAGCATTAATCACAGTATCGCTTTGAATTTGTCCTTGCAAATGCTTTAAATTTAAAGTAGGCTTGTGTAAAAAAGCCTTGAAAACTTGATGAATGAGCTTTTTAGCCTCAAGTGCGTCAGACTTTTTTAAATATCCTTTTTTAAGGGCGATTTCAAGCTGTTTCTCGGCGCATTCTTTTGCTTCTAATCTTATGGCTTTGATGATTGGCATTAAGGCTAGGTCGTTTAAATGCTTGAAAAATTCCGCAGTCATCGAACCTATTATGCTATAGGCAATGCCGGCTTCTTTTTCTCTTAAGGCTAAATTTTTTCTTACCACTTCCTCTAAATCATCAACCGCAAACACCTTTATCTTCTCGCTTTGACTTAAATCAATATCCCTTGGCACAGCAATATCAAAAAAATACCTCGTAAAGCTCACGCTTTGAAGTAAGGAATTTGTGATAATAGCCGAATTTGCGTTGGTCGCGGAGAAAAAAAGCTCGTTCGTGTTAAGATAAGTTTTTAATCTTTCAAGGCTATCAAATTCGCTAAAAACGCCTAGTTTTTCGCTTAAATTTTTAGCTTTTTCAAGGTCTCTATTTAAGATTATCACCCTTGCACCGGCGCTAATTAAATGCCTACAGGCTAGCTCGCCCATTTCACCCGCACCGATAACTACGGCTTTTTTTTGACTAAGATTTAAAAGTTCTTTAGCCTTAGCCACAGCCACAGAGGCAACGGAGATAGGATTTTTTGAAATTTGCGTTTCTTTTCTAACCTTACTCGCACATTTAAAGGCGTAACGAACGGCTCTTGTGAGATTTAAGCCGCAAAATTTATTTTGCAAAGCAAAGCTAAAAGCCTCTTTAAGCTGCCCTGAAATTTGAGTTTCGCCAACAACAAGACTATCAAGCGAACTAGCAACTGAAAAAAGATGATGAATGCTTCCGCTTTGCTCGAAAATATCAGCCTTTTGAGAAAGTAAATTTTTATCAAGCTCACAAAATAAAGCCAAACAAGCGATAATATGCTCGTTTGCCGCTTCGCTATCTTTAACGAAACAAAAAATCTCAACCCGGTTGCAAGTGCTAAGAACCAAGCTTTCTAAAAGGCTAGAATGTGCGTTAATCGTCCTTAAAAATTCCCTTTTTCTTAGCTCGTCATTCATAGAAAGTTTTTCTCTTAGGGCGAGGTCTGTATTTTTATGCGTGAAACTGATACAAAAATAATTCATCAAAATTCCCTATCAAGCATAGCCTCAATGATCTCTTTAAGCTTTTTATTTTCATAGTTTTTAAGCGCTTTTAAGGCTAAATTTGCATACTCTTTTGCTTCATTTTGTGCTTTTTTTAAAGCCTCGCTTTGTTTTAATTTTTCCTTAAGCCACTCAAATTCTTTAGCGTTTAAATCCTTTTTAAAAAGCCTTTTAAGCTCTATTTTGTCCTCTTCGTTTAAATTTTCATAAAGATAAATATAAGCTAAAGTGGTTTTTCCCTCTTTAAAATCACTCATTACAGGCTTTCCTAAGGTCTTTTCATCGCCTTTAATGTCTAAAATATCATCGATCATTTGAAAGGCAAGTCCTAGATTTTTACCATATTCTTTAAAAGCCTCCTCATCAAATCCCGCTAAAATCGCCCCGCACCTCGCACTCGCCTCAATCAAAACCGCCGTTTTATTGTAAATCATCTTAAGATAAGCTTCTTTGTCTGTGTTAAAACCCTCGCTTAATCTAATATCCATAAGCTCACCCACGCTTAAATTTACAACCGCATTTGAAAGCACAGCAGCAATTTTAGAGTCCATTAAAGAAAGCTCGTAAAAGGCTTTAGAATACAAAATGTCCCCAAGCATTAGGGCGTTTTTTGCACCAAATCTTGCATTCATAGACTTTGCCCCACGCCTTAAATCGCTCTCATCGATGATATCATCGTGAAGCAGGCTTGCTAAATGTATGAGTTCTATAATGGCGCAAATTTTAAAGGCTAGCTCGCTTTTTCCCGTTATGCTTAAAAGTAGTTTTGAACGAAGTTTTTTGCCTGAATTTGCGTGAGAAAACATATGCATAATAGGCTTATAATCTAGCTCTTCTAAAAAATTTTTCATCAACTCATCAACTCTTTGCACCCTTAAATCCTTAGAAATTTTTGCATTATTTTAATCATTTTTTACTTTAATTTAGTTTGTATTCGCATTTAAATTTTGCTTTCTTGGGTCTATAAATTTCACCTCAAGCCTTGATTCTGCATCTTCAATATAAATAGTAAAAACAGCTTCGCTTTTCTTGTTAAACTCGCTAAATTCAAAAATCAGCCTCGCACGGTCTACATTAGGCTTAGTATAATCAGGAATCAAAGTTTGAGTCGCCCAGTTTAAATTCCTACGCAAAGAAAGCACGAATTGTCTAGGAAATTTGCGGTATTTTGTATGCACTATGATTTTATTTGTATCAAACAAGGTCCAGTAAAAATCAAAATTTTGCACCTTATCCTCAAAGCCAAGCTCTTTAATCTCAACACTCGCTCTTTCGTCCTTTTTAAGCGTGAATTTATAAGTATATTTAAAGCTTGGCGTAGAAGCAAAAAGAACGGAATTTAAACACAAAAAAAGCAAAAGTTTTTTAAGCACTTTTTAGCCCTCGTGTCCTAGAATTTTAGCTCCAAGTTCTATGAAAATATCGTTTTTTCTTTGTTCTATGAATTCAGGATTTTCAAGTATGAATCTTTGCATATCTTTTTCATTTAAGCCTTGTTTTTCTAAAAGCTCGATTAAAGCGATATACTCGGCAAAAAAGCCCTCAAAAACCTTTTCTAAAGCACCTAAATTTCCATTTTGTATTATTTCTATAAATTTTTCTTTGGGGCTTTTATTTAGCATTTCATCGAAAAAATCCATTCTCTTTCCTATAATTAAAAATAGCTTTAATTATAGAATTTTAAAGGTTAAAAGTGTATTAAGCACATTTAAGTTTGTTTAAACAAATTTTTTTAAGCGGGTAAAACAAAGGATTTTTAGAATCTGCAAAAAACGCCTTAGGATTTGTAAAAAGTTTTCTAAAAAGCCTAAAAATTCTAAATTTTTCTAAAAACGGAACTAAAATTTCAAAAGCTTTAAAATTTGCTTCATTAAAAGCCATTTTTTTAAAACCAGACTTATGTTTTATCTCGTAAATAAAAGGCAGATAGTGCAGGGAGTTAAGCTTATATTCTTGCTTTTTAAAGCATTTTGCGTTTAAAAATTTGTTTTTTTCTATGATGATTTGATAAAAATTCCATTCTGTGGTGCGTCTGAAATTCACATTTTCAGTGCTATTTTTTAAAACTATGGATTTTGTCTCGGCAAAAGAGTAAAAATCCTCTTTTAAATACTTGATAAAAGCAAGGCATTTTTCCTCATCGAAGCGGAATTTTCCTTGCAAAATGCTATCTAGCGAGGCTTTGAGCCCTTCTTTAGAGCGGGCTCTTAAATTAAGATTTTCAAAGCTATAAAAAGCGTCCGCGCAAAGTATGGTAGGCACTTGCAAAATCATAGCATAAAGCCCAGAGCCAGAATTTAAGCACACGCAAGCACAAGAGATTTTTAGCAAGGAGACTATGGAGCATTCGTCATTTGCGAAGATTAAATTCTTATACGCTTTTTTATTAAGCTCTATGCTTAAAGGGTGTTTTTTGCAGACAAAAACAACTTGTTCTTTAGCGTAAAGTTCGGCAAGCTCGTCTAAAATTTGTAAAAATCCCCAGTAAGTGAAAGGTGCTTGTGTGAAAAATCGCACCGCTGTGTCGCTTTCTACTTGCAAGGGGACGAAAACGACCCTTTTATAGCGAAGTGCTAAGCTGATTTTAAGCTCATTTTCGTCAAAAGTTTTGTTTTTATCCTCTAAAAAAGAATTTCCACTTAAAAGCTCGTCTATATAGGCTTTTGTTCGTTCTTTTTCCTCCTTGCTTAAAGGCTTGTTCCACAAGGCTTCATCGTAGTTTAAAGACTGCGCTAAAAATCCGCTCTCATCGAAAAACCAAGCATTGGGAAAGGCTCCTCTCTCAAAGATGAGAAAAGCAAAATTTTTAGTTCTTAAATACTCATAAATCGTTTTCAGTCTTTCTCTTCCGTAAGGATTAAACATTAAAAATTTCGTAATTTTATTTTCTTTTATGAAATTTAAAAATCTTTGCTCGTTAAATTCCTCTGCGTCGAAAAATACGCCCTCGCTAACGCCCATATACTCGCCTAAAAACACGCAAATTCTCGTTAAAACCCTAAAAAGATACGAGCTCTCATCATAAGGTATGCAAAGCTTTTCTTTAGCATTTGCAAGGACTAGAGGGTCGAGTTGAATGGGCTTGGAAAGCCTTTTGAGGAAAAAATTTTGATTTTGAGCGGTGTTGTTAAGATAATTGTTTTGATTAGGTCTAATATGATGCAAATGATAAAGATAAATTCCGCTAAAACTCGCCTCAAGCCCAAGCATAGAAAACCAAGAGCGAAAGCCCTTAAAAGCCTCGCCGTCCCAGTTCTTCGCGTGATAGAGCAAGTCTTTTGGCATATACTCAAAGTCCGCACAATGCCTTAAAAGTCTAAGCAAAAACTCAAAGTCTTCGTATCCGTGTCCTGTAAAATACTCATCGTAGCCGCCAAGTTCCAAAAAAGTAAAAGTATTGAGCACAATAGAGCTTGAAATTTTGCCAAAAAATTCTATGTATTCTCTTTTTTTGTAGATTAAATCTTGCAAAATTTCAAGTTCATTAAGTGTATTTTGCGTGAAATTCTCACTTGCTGTTTCGTTTAGAAACACGCAAGGTAGAACAAGAAAAGCCGCCGGGTTTTGATGAATTTGTTTTATTTCTATGTTTTCTATAATTTTTTCAAGATTTTTTGGAGTTAAAATGCAATCTGCATCAAGTGCTAGCATACAAGGAGTTTTCGTGTGTCTTGCTCCTAGATTACGGCATTTTGCTAGTGAAAATTCTTTTTGATTTTCATCTTTTATATAAAAATGTCCGTTAGCTTCTATAGCCTTTTGACACTCTTTTGAACTCGTGCTAGAATAGCCCTCAACAAAGATATAATCAACCTTTTCACCCCTTTTAAATTCTTTTGCCTTTTGTATCACTCTTTTTTCTATATAGGTTCTTTCTTCGCTTAAACCAAAAGGGATAATAATGCTTAAAAGTGCCATAATGCGTCCTTTTTATGAGTTTAAATTTTTTGTGTCAAGTTTTTTTAACTTTGGTAATTTTATTTTTTTTTTTTTTTTTTTGAATAAAATTATATATTTACTATAATAAATTTTTACTTTAACTATAATTATTTATCATAAAATATCACAAAAAAAGAGTAAAAAATGAAAGTTGTGGATAGAATTAACGAAATTTTGCAAGAAAAAAAGCTAAGCAAAAAAGAACTTGCTAACAGGCTTATAAATCTTGAAATGAAAACGAACAAAACGGGAGAAATTCCTAGTATATCGACGATTTATGCATATTTAAATGGAAAAATAGAACTCAAAGCCGATATGCTTCCAATGCTTGCCGAAGCCCTAGATATACACGAGCAGGAATTTTTCACGGACAAAAAACGGCTTTTAAAAATCTTTACAAAAATTTATAATAAGGGAAAAAATTCTAATGAATATGAAAAGATTATAGATTTACTAGAATATGTCTCTCCAAAAACCCTTTTCATACTTGAAGACCTTTTAATACAAAACAAAAAGAAAACCCAAGAACTTAATGAGCTTATACGACTTGCTTTAAGCTGAATTTTCTTTTTTACAAGCTATTAAAATTTTTATACTTTTTGTATAATTTTTTCAAATTCTAGTTTGATTTTTAAATTTAGCTTTCAAGCAAAACCTTAAAAAATTCTAAATTTAAAAAGCAAATTTTAAAACTAGCTTTAAATTTCACAAGGTTTTAAGCTTTTTAATCTCGTCTCTAAGTGCGGCAGCTTTTTCGAATTCAAGGGCTTTCGCGGCTTCTAGCATTTCTCTGCGAAGTTCTTTTACAAGTTTTG
>CAZWYE010000016.1:0-23057 GCA_964637895.1 uncultured Campylobacter sp.
TTTTAGGGTCTATAAAATTAAGCCTTGAATTGCACTCACAAGCCATTGCAAGAGCCGCGCCGTTTTCTTTGATGCGAATCACACTAGCACCTAAAGCACCGTCTGCTTTTAAGGTGTTGGTTTGAACGCTAGAGTCAAATTGCTCATAAATAAAGGCTTTATCGCTTATGTTTTCATTGCTTAGCATTTTTACGAAAAGTTCCTTAACACTTGTTTTAAGCTCGAATTTTTCGTTTTGAATTTGGCTTAAATACTCAGGCTTACGCACGGCTCTGTCTAAAACCGGGCTTTTTTGACTCAAAGGCTCGATAGGAATTAAACCTACTAGCTCATTTTGCCAAAAAAGCTCCATTTTGCCCGTATTTGTAACCTCGCCTATAACCTCAGCGTCTAAGCCCCATTTTTTAAAAATCGCAACGACCTTATCCTCGTAGCCCTTTTTCGCACAAATAAGCATACGCTCTTGAGATTCGCTAAGCATAAGCTCGTAAGGGCTCATCTTGCTCTCACGCATAGGAGTTTTATCAAGGTAAAGCTTCATTCCGCTACCGCTGCGTCCCGCCATTTCAAAAGAACTTGAAGTAAGTCCTGCTGCACCCATATCTTGAATTCCTACAATAAAGCCCGTTTTAAAAAGCTCTAAACAAGCCTCCATTAAAAGCTTTTCGCAAAAAGGATCGCCAATTTGAACAGTAGGTCTTAAACTTTTGTTTTTTTCATTAAAGCTATCACTCGCCATAACCGCGCCGCCAAGCCCGTCTCTGCCTGTTTTTGAACCTACATAAATGACCGGATTTCCTACTCCTTCAGCCTTAGCGTAAAAAATATCCTCTTTTTTGCAAATTCCAAGTGCGAAAGCATTGACTAAGATATTGCCGTTAAAACACTCATCAAAAGCACATTCTCCGCCTATGGTAGGCACACCGACGCAGTTTCCATAATGAGAAATTCCACTCACTACGCCTTTAAGCAAATATTTGTGGAATTTTCCCACTTTTTCATCGTGGATATTGCCAAATTTCAAGGAATTCAGCCCCGCAACCACTCTTGCACCCATAGTAAAAACATCTCTTAAAATGCCACCAATGCCTGTGGCTGCACCTGCGAAAGGCTCTATGAAGCTTGGGTGGTTATGACTTTCTACCTTAAAAACCGCTACCATACCTTGCCCTATGTCGATGATTCCTGCGTTTTCTCCGGGACCTTGCACGACCCAAGGAGCTTTTGTAGGAAAGCCGTTTAAATGCTTTTTGCTTGATTTATAAGAACAATGCTCACTCCACATCGCAGAAATAACGCCAAGCTCGAGTAAATTAGGCTCTCTTCCTAAGATATTTAAAATTTCTTTGTATTCTTCATCGCTGATTTTATGGGCTTTTATGAGTTCTTTATCCATTTTTTATCCTTTATTTTCCTAAACAAAAATTACTAAACATTTCGTCTAAAATTTCGCTTCTATCAAAATCTTTAGTAAATTTTGCAAGCTCTTCTATAGCAAGATTAAGTTCAAAAGCAAAGAGCTCAAGGGAATTTTCACTTAAAAGCTCTTTAGCTCTTTTTAAAGCCTCGCTTGCGTCTTTAAGAGCGTTTATAAGGCTTAACGAACTTAAAATAATGCCATCGCTAATTTGTGTATTAAGATAAGTTTCAAGAGCGTTTTTAAGGGAGGAAATATCATTTTTTGCAGAAATTTTGATAAAATTATGAGCGTTTTGGCTTTGAAATTTAGATTCTAAATCGCATTTATTAAGCACGAAAAAGATTTTTTTATCACTATTTTTAAGCAAGTTATATATTTTAAAATCATCATCATCTTCTTGTTTTGAAGCGTCAAAAAGTGCTAAAATAATATCTGCTTCTTCAAGGCTTTTTTTGCTAAGTTCTATGCCTTTTTGCTCTATAATATCCTCGCTGTTTCGAATTCCTGCTGTGTCTATGATCTTAAGCAAATGAGAACCAAGCTTAAAATTTTCTTCTATAGTGTCTCTTGTTGTTCCCTCAAAGGGCGAAACTATGGCTCTTTCGTAGTTTAAAAATGCGTTTAAAAGCGAACTTTTGCCGACATTTGGCTTTCCTATAATAGCTATTTTAAAGCCCTCTATCAAGCCTTTTTTGCTTAAAGATAAATTATAAATTTCATCTAGCGCGTTTGAGTTTTGTTCACACATTTTTTGAATTTGGCTCATTAAATCTTGCGGTAAATCCTCTTCGGCGTAGTCTATATTTGTCTCTACAAAGGCTAGAGTTTTTACAAGTTCAAGTCGCATTTTGCAAATGAGCTCGCCAAGCTTTCCTTGCATATTTTTAGCTATGATTTTTGCGGCAAGTGCGGACCTTGAAAGAATTAAATCCTGAATGCTTAAAGCCTTTAGCGCGCTCATTTTTCCATTCATGCAAGCCCTTTTGCTAAATTCCCCGGGCTTTGCTAAACGCGCACCAAGTTTTAAAAGCTCCTCAAGCAAAATTTCGCTCACGCTAAAGCCTCCGTGAAGCTGAAATTCCACTATATCCTCGCCTGTAAAGCTTTTAGGTGCTTTAAAATAAATCACCACAGCCTCATCTATAAATTCGCCCTTTAAATCATAAAGCTTACAAAAGGTCGCATAACGAGGGCTTAAGGTTTTTTTTGCAAGTTTTAGTCCAAATTCCAAAGCCCTCTCCCCGCTTACTCTAACTATGGATATAGAACCAAGTCCGTGTGCTGTGGCTATGGCGGCTATGCTTTCACTCATCTTTTTTAAAAAAATCGTTAATGACTACTATTCTTTGTTCGCCAATTTGCTTAATGCCTACATATTTGTTTGGAAATTCTTTTCTAAGCTCTTCAAGGGCGATTTTTATCAAAACTCCGTCTAAATGCTTAGTCTGCGCGCGTCCATTTGTGCGGACTTTTTCTATGACATTTTGAAGGTAAAACCGCATAGTTTGAATTTGATTTTCTAAAAATTCTGCTATCTCAAGCCTGACTAAAAGCTCGTATTTTAGGTTAATCCAATTATGCAAAAGATAAGAAATAGCCTTATACCTGTGAGCGTCCTTACCTATCATAAGGGCTGCATCTTTGCCATCAAGCTTGATAAAAACGCAATTTTCATCATACATTCTAAGCTCAATAAGCTCTATATCAAACCAAGAATTTTTCAAAAGATTTTCAAGTCCTATGCGAATTTCGCTTAGAATTTCATCAGTATCTTTATTTTCTTTGTCTTCTTTGTAAAAATTATTAAAAATCGCGTCGTTTTTTGCCGTGTATCTTTCTTTATCTACAGGGCTTTTTACCTCGCTTTTAGGTTTTTGTGTGCTTTCATTTTTAAAGGTTTTTTTCGCAAGTTTTTCTTCGAATTTATTTTCTAATCTTTCAAAATGCTTACTCGCACTAAAGTCTTTTTTAGGATTTTTTTTAAATCTTTTTTTAGCACTTACTTCTATAATGACATTTTTCCTGCCAAAGCCCAAAAATCCGCTTTTAGCTTGTTGTAAAATTTCATAATCTAAATCCATAACCGAACATTCTAAATTCTTAGACGCTTCTATCAAAGCACTTTGAAGGTCTTTGGCTTCTATTCTCATTGTTTTAACTCGCTTTCTTTTTTGTGGTGTTCTCTAGCAAAAAGTTTATTAATGATAAATTGTTGCACCAAAGAACAAAGATTATTTACAAACCAATAAAGAGTAAGCCCGGCAGGAAAGGCTATAAAGAAGAAGGTGAAAACCAAAGGTAGGAATTTCATAATCTTTGCTTGAGTGGGATCTTGTATAGTCATTGGCGTGATAAGTTGTTGGGCAAACATTGTAGCTCCCATTAAAATCGGCAGGATAAAATAAGGATCCATTAAAGAAAGATCATGTATCCAAAACACCCAAGGAGCAGCTTTAAGTTCGATTGCGTTGAGTAAAACACGGTAAATCGCAAAGAAAACAGGAATTTGCAAGATTATAGGCAAACACCCACTCATAGGATTTGCTCCGTGTTTTTTGTAAAGCTCCATCATATGCGTATTCATCTTTTGAGGATCGCCCTTATATCGTTCTCTAAGCTCTTTCATCTTTGGAGCAAGGTCTTTAAGCTTATTCATAGAAATCATTGATTTATAAGTTAGCGGGAAAAGCACCACACGAACGACTAAGGTCATTATAATGATAGCCCAACCCCAATTTCCTATGTAGTTATGAATAAAATTTAAAAAAGCAAACATAGGCTTAGCAATGAAAGTAAACCAGCCGTATTCTATAACCGCTTCAAGTCTAGGATCTATGCTTGTTAGGACATTATGATCTTTTGCTCCTATGAAGCCTCCTGCGTTAAATTCATTATTTGCGTAAGCAAAGATTATAGGATTTTGGTTGGCGTCTTTGCTGATTGTGATATTTAAAGGCTTTTGAAATTCATAAAAAAAACTCGCATAATATCTATCAAAAGCCGAAGCGATTTTGATATTTTTCATATTTTCATCATTTTCCACATCGCCGTCTTCAAAGGTGTGTGTAGTATCTTTTTCATCAAGCAATAAAGCACCGTGTACAGTGTAGCTATCCACAGCTATGCTTGGTCTAAAGCCCGGCGTGATAAAATAAGTGCTATCCTTACTAAGCTTTACCTTTATGGTGTAGTTTCCTTGAGGGTAAAAGGTGATAAATTTTTCCACTATAAGCTCTGATAATTTTTGTGTTAAATGCAAGGTTTTGCTCGAATTTTCCTCGATAAAAAGCTCGTTTGCATCGGCTGTATAATGGATATCAAAGGCTTCTTGATTGATTTTTGAATCGCTAAAGCGAAGTTCGAGCGGATAAGGCGCGTTTTGGCTTGAAATGAGATTTAAAGCGTTTTTGTTTTCGTCTTGATATTTTTTATCCTTAAGCACGAAGCTTGAAACGCGTCCTAAAGAATCGATCTTTGCTTCAAAATGTTCGCTTTTAATTTCTGCTAGAATTTGCAAAGCTTTGCTGGAATTTAGCTCATTTGAAGCGGAATCTGCAAGTTCGTTTTGAGCTAAAGCCGGAGCCTCATTTGCGGTGCTTGTTAAATTTTGCGAACTATTTTGCTCTTTAGTAAGATTTTGCTCCACCGCCACAGGCTTAGGAACAAAAAAATAATCATAAATTACAAAAAACATAAAAGAAAGAACCACGGCTAAAAATATACGCCTTTGTTGAAATTTATCGTTATTCACTATTTTTCCTTAAATTCATTTAAAAATTTTAATTAAAATAAAGCCTCTGTTTTTACAAGGAATATACAAAAAACACAGAGGTTTTTGTGCTAAAAATTTAGGTTTGAAACAAAAATTTTGACTCTTAAATACCTTAAAAACCTTTGGATAATCAAATCCGCCTTTAAAAAAGGGATTGCATCTTAAAATGCGTAAAAAACTAAAATAAAAAGCAAAAACAAGCCCGTTTTTTTGAAACTGCCACAAAGCATACTCCGAACAGCTTGGATAATACCTACAAACTCTAGGCTTTAAAGGACTTAAAAATCTTTGATAAAAATGCAATAAATTCAGGCAAATTCTTTTAAACATTCTAATCTTTTAAAACCTCGTTTCAAGCTTTTTTCTAAATCAAAAAAAGAAAGCCCGAGCAATTCTGTTTTGGCTACTAAAATGTATTTTCCTTCTTTGATTCTGTCTTTAAATTTAAAAAACAAAGCTCTTAAAATGCGTTTAGAGCGGTTTCTTTGCACCGCTTTTCCGACCTTTTTACTTGCAACCACTGCCATTTTTTTTTCTACACTTTCAAGGTAAAAAACGATAAAACCCTCGCAATAGTATTTCCTACCCGACTTATAAACGAAAGAAAACTCACTAGAATCTTTAAATTTTAAGAAATCTTTCACACAGCAAGTCTTCTTCTACCCTTAGCACGTCTTGCTCTAAGAACCTTGCGACCATTTTTGGTTTTCATACGCACACGAAAGCCGTGAGTGCGTTTTTTAGGAGTGTTATGCGGTTGGTAAGTCCTTTTCATCTACTTTTCCTTAAAATAAAAATAAACTCGCATTTTAACTTAAATTTACTTAAAATTGCTTTTAATTTAAGAGTAATTTGAACTTTATTTTGTTAAAGTTAGGCTTTAAATTTAAACTTAAGCCTTGATGATGATACGAGAACTGCACTATCTTAAAGCCATAGGTTATGATTTTATCGATGAAAATTTAAAAAATGAGGTTTCAAATCAAAGCTTTAAAGAGCTTCAAAACAGCGTCAAAAACTGCACTTTGTGCCATTTTTCTAAAACGCGCAAATATTCTTTAATGGAAAAAGAGCAAAAAAAAGTCAAACTATTTATACTTGCAAGTTTTGCACAAAAAAGCGAAAACGAAAGCGGGATTTTGCTTAATTCTTTAAGAGGAGAGAATTTTGAGCGAATTTTGCAAGAAAATTTAGGACTTAAGAGGGAAGATTTTTATTTTTCTTATCTTTTTAAATGCTTTTCTTTTTCAAAATTTGACAATTTTTCGCTACAATCTTGTTTGCCTTTTTTTTGGAGCGAACTTAAACTTATAAAGCCTAAGCTTGTTTTGTGTTTGGGAGAATATGCTTTTGAGGGCTTGGGTTTTAGGGATTTTAACGCTTTGCGCGGAGAGCTTTTTGCTTACAAGGATTTTTTCATACTACCAAGTTTTGAGCTTGAATTTATAGAAAAAAATCCCAGTTTTAAAAAGGAATTTATAGAGGATTTAAAAAAACTTAAAGGATTTTTATGAAAAGAATTTGTCTTTTGCTTTTTTTATGTTTTTTAAGCTTAAATGCTAAGGAGCAAAAGCTTTTAAAGCTTGATTTACCCGAAGAAAACTACCCGAATTTAAGTTTTAAAACTTGTAATAAAGAATGCTTATTTGTACTTTTAGAGGCAAGTCTTTATCTTAGCTTTTTGAGCGAATTTAGTGAAAATGGGGACGAGTTTTTAGCCAATATTTATGCCAAACTTTTAAATTCCATCACGGATTTTGAAAAATATTTGCAAAAAAAGAACAAAGAAAAAGCCAAAGAAATTGAGGGAATTCCTGTCAAACTCGCTCTTATTATCCCTGAAAAAACCTTAAAAAGTTATTCTAATGTCATTATAAATTCAACCCTTGCTTATCTTTTAAGGCAAAGAGCACAAATAGGCGTTAAGGTTTTTTTAATAGGAACGGAAGAAAGTGAAAAAATCAAAGCAAGTTTAGAGCAAATTGAGGCTCAAAATTATGAATATGTCGTTGCCGGACTTACTCTTAAGGGCGTGAATGCTTTAAGCGATTATAAAGGAAAGCTTAAAATTTTTGTTCCTACTTTAAACAAAAACACGAGCGAAATTTACAACGAAAATATTTATTTTGGCGGAATAGATTATGACGCGCAAATTGCTAAGCTTTTAGAAAATTCCAACACAGACTTAGCCGTTTTTACCGATAATTCCACGCTTGCAAGCACTCTTAATACAAAAATTTTAAAGCAAAAACCAGACGCAAGATTTTACAGAATGCACAGCGATAAGGTGAATTTTCCAAGCTTTTTAATATCTCAAGGCAGTTTAAGACAGGCTTCAATTTTCTTTAATGTTCCTTTAATCAAAACCGCCTTGCTAAGTTCTCAACTAAGAGTGCATAATATAAGCCCTTTTATCCTGCTCTCTACGCAAATCAACTACACGCCAACTTTCTTAAGTCTCACTCAAACAAACGATAGAAAAAAATTTCTTATCGCAAATTCCATAGATAAAAACGACGATAACTTAAACTATCTTAACGAAATTTTCAATCAAAACCTTGATTATAACTGGGTGGCTTATGCGACAAGCGTTGGAGTGGATTATTTTTACACGAAATTTTTAAGTACGCAAAGTGAGAGAATTTTTGAAGAGAATTTAGAAGATTTTCAGTTTATCTACAAAATCCGCTTGATGAGGGCTTTAGAAGCAAATTTTGAAGAATTAAAATGATTCTTCAAAAAGCTTTTTTAAGCTCTCATCCATCTTTGCAGGTTTTGAGTCTTTTACAAAAGCAAGGGTAAAAATGGCTTCAAAAAGCTTTAAGTCTTTTTTGTAAATTTCTTGAAAAATCTGCAAAGAAGCCTTTTTGCATTCTAAAAGCCTTGTTTTTACTTCTAAGATATCGCCAAGTTTTGCAGGTTTTAAAAAACGACATTGTGCCTTTGTAAGCAAAAAATGCCCCGTTTTTGCATTAAAAATATCCGCGTTTTTAGAAAAAAATATTTCACTTCTTGCTCTTTCGCAAAATTTTAAATAATTACTATGATAAACCACGCCGCCAGCGTCGGTATCTTCATAATACACACGAATTTGCATTTTCACTCCTTTTTAAAGCATTTTAGCAAATTTGTTTTAAATTTTATTTTTTTTGTAAAATTTTAATGCTAAAATTTAGCAAAAAAGAGTAAAAATGAATAAAATTTTAGAATTTCAAAACCACCCTTTATACGAACGAATCGAGGCTTTAAAGGAGCTAAAATGCGAATTTAGCCTTACTAGAAGCGTGAATTTAAAAACGGATAAAAGTAAAAATGAAGAGATAAAACAAATTGCCTTAGCACTTAAACCTTGGCGCAAAGGACCTTTTTTAATAGATGGGCTTTTCATAGATTCAGAATGGCAAAGCTTTGTTAAATTCGAACTTTTAAAGCCTTTTATGAATGAAATTTCAGGCAAAATAGTAGCCGATGTAGGCTGTAATAACGGCTATTATATGTTTAAAATGCTCGAATTTAGCCCTGCAAAACTCGTAGGTTTTGATCCTAGTATAAAATACGCTTTGCAGTTTAAGTTTATAAACAATCTTGCAAAAACTCCTATAAAATACGAACTTTTGGGCGTTGAAGATGTGAAAAACTATGCTTTTTCTTTTGATGTGATTTTTTGTTTGGGCGTTTTGTATCACAGAAGCGACCCGCTAAAAATGTTAAAAGATTTAAAAATGAGCTTAAATAAAGGAGGAATGGTGTTTTTAGACTCTATGTTTATAGAAGATGAAAGAGAAATTGCTTTAATTCCTCGAAAAACTTACTCGAAAATATCAAATATTTTTTTCATTCCGTCGATATTAGCTTTAAGGAATTGGTGCGAGAGGGCTGGATTTAAAGAATTCGAAGTTTTAGCTACCAAAAAAACAGATGAAAACGAACAAAGAAAGACAGAATGGATTGATTCTTATTCTTTGGAGGATTTTTTAGACCCAAAGGACGCAAATTTCACTTGCGAGGGTTATGAAGCACCAAAAAGAGTTTATGTTAAATTAAAGGTTTAAAATGGCAAAGAAAGATAATAGTCTCGAAGAATACGCCCAACTTGAAGAATTTGCTTCTCAAGAAGAAATTACTCAAATTAAAAACGAACTTTTATCTTGTCCGGAAATTGATAATTCTATGGTAGGAACCATCATTTCTGTAACGAAAAATCACGCAAAATCGGTTATGATTACAAGCCCTGATATGGTTGTAGATTCTCAAGGATTGATTTTTGACGGCTTTGTTTTTGCAGCGGCAAATTATGTAGCACAAGCAGCTATAAACAAAGAATTTTCAGTCCTCATAGGCTCTAAATGCTTTTTTTACGCTCCTTTAAAACTAGGAGATGCCTTAGAGCTTGAAGCCCAAGCCTTATTTGATGAAAGCTCTAAAAAGCGCGATGTGAAAGTTTTAGGCTCTGTTAAGGATATAAAGGTCTTTGAAGCAACTTTACAGCTTGTATCTACTGATGATCATATCTTTAAACTCAAGCGTCCGCCTGTTAGCACGGCAAAACCTAAAGAAGACACGCAAAAACCTGCGGTAACTCCGGACCTTGAAGCCTTAGCGAAGGTTTTATCCTCTCAAAAATAAACTAAAAGCTCGAAGGGAAATCCACCCAATTTTGAGGGCAGTCTTTATGATACATTCCGCTTGCGTCATAATACTCCTCGCAATCGCTATAAAGTCTTTTTGAAAGCCCTCTTTCATTCACAAAACAACCTGAGTTTAACATCATAAAAACCAAAAATAAAGCAAACTTTTTCATCAGAACCTTTTTAAAATTTATTCTGCTTACGCCATTTGTAAGGCTCTACGGGATTTTTACCCTTCCAAAGCCCTAGTTTTTGCTTTTTAGCATAGCTTTGATCCTCTACATAAATATCGCTATAATGGCTATATGCCCAAGCGTAACCTGATTTTACCATAAGTTTATTAATATCCTCGCCCTTAAATTCCACCCTACACAAAAGCCTTTCATACATATCTTTGTTTTTACAATCTAGCTTCACTGCTTTATTTAAAATTTTATTTTGTAAAAAAATCCTTGATTGTGTGCCAAATTCTTGCTTACTTTCGGGCGCGTCTATGCCAAATAGTCTTATTTTAAGTTTCTTTCCCTTGCTTAAAACATTGATAGTATCACCATCAACAACCTTAAGCACCTTTGCTTCAAAGCTTTGCGAATTTGCTAAAACTTCTTTGACAAAAAGTGCGACAAGTAAGAAAACTAGAACGATAAAAAGCTCTTTTGGGCTGTTTAAAACGCGTCTTAAGGTTTTAGCGTTAAGTAAATTTTTATAATTTATCCTCATCAACGACCTTAAAATTTAAAAAAATATGCCATAATTTTAGCAAAACAAGGAGAAAAAATGCAAAATATAATAGAAAATTTTAAAAATTTAACTCAAATTCCGCATTGCAGTTACGAAACTGAAAAGCTTAAAGATTTCTTAGTTTCTTACGCTAAAGACAAGGGCTTTAAAACAAGCATTGATAAGGCTGGAAATATCCATTGTATCAAGGGTGAGCCTGAAATTTGTTTGCAAAGTCATTACGATATGGTTTGTATGGGCGAGGCTCCGCACATTGAAATTTACGAGGAAAAAGGCTTTTTAAAGGCAAAAAACTCTTCTTTAGGAGCAGATAATGGAATAGGACTTGCCATAATAATGAAGATGATGAGCGAATTTAAGCACCTTGAATGCCTTTTTACCAACGATGAGGAAGTCGGACTCCTTGGAGCGAAAAATTTAGAACACAAAATCCACTCTAAAATGCTTTTAAATTTAGACCACGAGGACGAAAAAGATATTATCATAGGCTGTGCGGGTGGGGTTGATATAAAGGCTGTTTTAAATTTCAAAAGCAAAAAAAGCCTTGCAAAAATTTACGAGCTTGAAGCTGTTGGCTTTAAAGGCGGACATTCTGGCATAGATATAGTAAAAAACGCAAAAAATTCGCTCAAAGAAATGGCTAAATTTATCAAGCAAAATAAGGGCGTGATTTTGTCTTTTGAAGGAGGTGAGAGGATAAATTCTATCCCAAAACACGCCAAAGCCTTAGTGAATTTTGAAAACGAACCTCAAAAAAATCCGCATATAAAATGCAAATTTTTAGAGCAAAAAGAGGCTGATTTTTGCGAACAAAGCGAACTTTTGCTTAGTGCTTTAAACGCCTTTGCACAAGGGGTTCGCTCGTATAATCCTGCCCTAAATATAGCACAAAGCAGTATAAATCTCTCGCTTTTGAAAATGCAAAATCAAAAAATCGAGCTTGAACTTTTTGCGAGGGCGAATTTATTAGAAGTTTTAAAGGACTTGGAATTTCAAACTTTGGAGTTTTTTAAGGCTTTTGGTTTTGCGGTGCAAAGTTATAATTTCTATCCGCCTTGGGAGGGAAAAAGCAATGCTTTAAGCGAGGAGCTTTTTGAAATTTTAAAAAATTTCGTTAAAGATGCTAAAATTTCAGCCATTCACGCGGGACTTGAGTGTGGCATTATAGAAAAAAAACAAGAACTTCTTTGCTGTTCCATAGGTCCAAATATTCATAATCCTCACTCTACCGATGAGTGCTGCGAACTAGCTTCGGTGGAAAAAATTTCAAAAGTGGTTTTTAATCTTCTTCAAAACCATCAAAAAAATTGAAAATAAACTTAAAAAAGCTTGATTAATACGAATTTGGAGTAGAATTTCGGCGTGTTTTTGACTCAAAGGCATCGTTTTATGGCTTAAAGGTGTGATTTTTGACTTAAAAAGGGCTTAAAAGCCCTTTAAATTTTTGAGCTTGAAGTCAAAATTTTAAAAACTAAATTTAAGCTAAATTTTAAAACTAAAATTAGACTAAAAAAATTAAGCTAAATTAATTTAAAGCTAAATTTAGAACTGAATTTAAGACTAAAATTAAAGCTTAAATTTAAGACTAAAAAAATTTAGAGTTAAATTTAAAATTAAATCTAAACTAAAAAATTTAAAACTAAATTTTAAAAGCTAAATTTAAGCTAAATTTAGAGCTTTCTAAAGTTTCTTAAAATTTTCCACCCTCAATCACCACATCATCAGGCTTGATATCGTCTGAAAAATGAGCTTTTAAAGTCTCTTCATAAGCCTTGTGAAAGAAGCTTTCATCGGCAAGTTTTACAATTAGATTATCTATAAAATCTTTAAGTTCTTTATTGCCTTTTTGCACCGCAGGAGCGATTACATCTTTATCGCCAAGCTCTCTTATGATGACCTTAAATTCAGGGTGTTCCTTAGTCCAAGCAAAAAGCAAGGTGTTATCGTGGACTAAAGCATCGCCTCTTTTGTCCGTTAAAGCTGCGAAAGTTTCGGTATTTTGGTCGTATTTAAGCATTTTAATTTCTGGGTGATTCTTGCTAAAATACGCGTCTGCTGTCGTGCCTTTATTGACTATTAAAACCTTATCTTTTAAATCCTCAACGCTTGAAATTTCAGAATCATTAGGCACAACAACGCCTAAAGCCACTTTCATATAAGGCAAAGCAAAATCCACTTGCTCAGCTCTTTCTGGCGTTTGTGTGAAATTTGCAAGTATGATATCAACCTTGCCTGATTTTAAAAACTCCACGCGATTTGCCGCCTCAACGAGAATAAATTCCACCTTATTTTCATCGCCTAAAAGCTCTTTAGCAATGCGTTTTGCAAAAGCCACATCATAACCTTGATTCTGCCCCTTATCGTCTATATAACCAAAAGGAGGCTTGTCTGCAAAAACACCTATTCTTACGGCACCGTTTTGCTTGATTTTTTCAAGCGAATTTTTAGATTCCACACCAGAACCGCCACAAGCAGTCAAAAATACTGCTGTAAAAATCGCAAAAATACCTAACAAAGCATTTCTCATAATTATCCTTTCATAAATTTAAGTTTGAGACTTATTATATCTTAATTTAATTAAATATCAAGTAAAAAACTGAGTTTAAAAAGTTCTAATGTTTAATTTTATTTTTATTAAAAAAATGCGACAATGCTTACTTCTAAAAGCGAATTAATTTAGAGGATTTTATGAGCAAATTGAGTAAATATATTTTATTGTCATTTATGACTTTTTTGCTTTATGCTTGCGATGGAAAAGATGCGATTTCTAAAAAACTAATTGCTAGGTATGAAAATATAGTTAATGCAGAGCTAAAAAATAATATAAGATCTTTTGAAAACACTTATGATGCTAGACTTGAAATACCAGATTTTAAATGTAAAGCAGATAAACAATTTATAAAATGTATAAGCAATAATATATTTTTTTTTAAAGAAGGACAAGAAATTTTTAATATTAAAAACTTAGAATTTCACTCTAATGAAATCTACAAAGCTGAAAATAAGGGTTTAATATCTCTTAAAGATTATTATAATGAGTTTTTAAAAAGCGATGAAAGACTTCAAACCTCGGTACATATAAAAGGCATTCGGCTATCTAAAGAACTTGTTAAAAGTATAAAAGAGGACTTAGCTTACGAGTTTAAGGATAGTAAGGTTTATAATTTTCTTGCTGGACTTATCGAAGATGAATATGAACTTAGTCTAAGTCATATTTTTGATATAAGTTCTCTTACTGAGGTAGATAAGGAGCTTAAATATGATTTTTTTCAGAAACTTCGTAACCAAACAAATACATTTCATTTAGATCTTGGTGCAAATGCTAATATCAAAAACTCTATTCTTAATACACTTGAAAAAGAATTAGACTTAAAATTCGATACTCAAAATTTAACTTATAGTAAAACTTTTATAGATAAGCTTAGAAATGAATTTAAATTACTACTACCAAAACTTAGTGAGCTTAGCAAGGAAGTTACTTCTTTAAATAATATTAAATTAAGTCTTCGCCTTGATACTCAAGGCGTCTTTGAATCCTATGTGAATACAGCTAAAACTTATCTTGAGACAAATGAAAATACAGACGCAAAACAAGATTTACAAATTAAAAATATCTTAAATATCCTAGAAGATATTACAAAAGAATCTGTTTATAAGATGAATTTAAATATTAAATTTAAAAATATTTTGCTTAAAGATTATGAAAAAGAAGGATTGCAAACCATTGAAAAAATCACAATAAATAATGAAAATTTTACAGAATTTTTTAAAGAATTAGCCCTTTTTCTAGCAATAAATTGGTTTATACAAAATGAATTTTAAAGTCAAGCTATGAAAATACTTTTTTCTCCAAGCGAAAACAAAAACGAGTTTTGTCCTTATGCTAAGATAAGTGAAAACTCGTTTATCTTTAAGGATTTATTTAAGTTTAGATTAGAAGCCTTAAGTCGTTATGAAAATTTCATAAATTCAAGCGACGAAGAAACTTTAAAAGATTTTTTTGAAGTGAAAAACACCAAAGAATTTGCGAAATTTAAAAAAGACTTAAAAAACTCTCCCACAAACTACGCCGTAGAGCTTTATAGCGGAGTGAGCTTTCAAGCCCTTGATTTTCAAAGCTTAGATAAAAAAAGTAAGGAATATATCTTTAAAAACACCTTAATATTTTCTAATCTTTTTGGCGTAGTGGGTGCAAAGGATAAATTGCCTTTTTATAAATTCAAGCAAGGTGCGAAAATAAAGGGCTTTGAAATAGAAAAATTCTATAAAGAGCATTTTTCTAAGGCTTTAGATGCGTTTTTAAAAGATGAGGAGCTTATAGACTTAAGGGCTGGATTTTACGATAAATTCTACACGCCTAAGAAAAAATTTAGCACTTATAAATTTATCAAAAACGGCAAGGTTTTAAGCCATTTTACTAAGGCTTATCGTGGAGCTTTATTAAGAATTTTAGCTCAAAATCAAATAAAAGATAATCAAAGTTTGCTCGATAAACTTCCAAACACACTTTGCTTAAAGGAGATTAAAATTCAAGGATTTAAGCAAGAAATTATTTTAGAAATTTTAGAATAACAAAGGAGAATTTATGGGATATGTATTTTTAGCACTGGTTATAGTGTTTTTGTTTATAGTGTTTTTGGTAACTACGCGTTATGAAAAAAAGATAAAACTCTTAAATCAAAACATACAAATTCTTAAAGAACGCTTAAACGAACTTGAGGGCAAGGTTATTCAAAACCGCACTTTAATAGAAAAAAACAGAGCTAACATAGAAGACATTTCTAAGCAGTAAATTGCACCTTAAGCCTGTAAATATGGCTTTCATTAAGGGTGAGTGTGAAAATTTTCTCGCCTAAAATCTGCTCCTTGCTCTTATAAACAAAACTTTTTAAAAACGCCAAAAGCTCCGCACCTTGCATCTTGCCCGTTAAAATCATACGCAAAACCTGCCCGTAAATTCCATACTTATAACGAACTCCTCTTGGAAAAAGCTCAAGCTCGAAACTTATACTATCGTTACTCTCATCATAATGCAAAATTTCAATCTTAACGAAAGAAAATTCGTGCATACCTTTTAAAAAATCGCTTTTTTCATCGGTGTAAAAAGTGTTTAAATTTCCAAAAAACTCAAATTTTTGCGTATCTAAAAGCTCTAAGCTCTCCTCCTTTTGAAATTCCTTATGAGTTGTTACAAAAAGATTTTTATCGAAAATTCTCGATATTTCATCACTCAAAGAAAATTTCAACTTCGTATTATCCAATTTTTTTTCACTAGAAAAACTCGTGCCCCAATTTGTCTTAGAAAAACTTGCGTTCAAGTCTTTTTCAGCAAGATTTTCGCTAGGATTTTTACTGCTTGAAATTTCTTTGTAGTTTTTGGTATTTAATGTCGAGTTTTCTTGCTTGTGGCTTTCTTGTTCGGGCTGATTTTTTTCTAAATTCAATTCCTTCTCATCGTTTTGAAAAAACTCATCGACTACAATCACATTTTCATCGTTTGGCTTTTCTAAAAAGCCCATTAGTTCGCAAAAAGAAAAACTCTCATCGCTAAAGTCCAAAAACTCGACATTTGAAGTGATAAAATCCGTTGCGTCTCTGTTTGCAATCTTATCCTTAACCACAAAGGCGTTCGTGCAAAAATGAGATTTTTCTATCTCATACTCGCTACTTTTCCCGCTAAATTTCACTCTCATCTAAAACCTCTGCAATCAGCTCCAAAGGGCTTTTAAAAAGAACCTTGCTCTTATTTTGCTCTAAGGCGTTTGAAATTTGCATTCTACACGCCGAACACTCAGCACTTACAATTTTAGCTCCGCTTTGCTCTATATTTTCAGCCTTTTTAAGCCCTACCTTTAAAGCCCTATCATAATAATCAGTTTGCATAGTAACCCCGCCAAAACCGCAACAAGAATTTGCGTCTTTAAGCTCGATAAATTCGTAATTTGCCTTTAAAAGCTCTCTTGGTTCTTTAAACACGCCTTGCATTTTTCTAGCGTGACAAGGATCGTGATAAGTAAGATTAAGCTTAAATTTTCGCCCTTGTTTTAACAGGCTTAAAAGCTCAGTTTTTTGGTAAAAATACCAAGTTGCAAGGTGGATTTTTGAAGCAATTTTTTTCGCTCTTTTTGCCCACTCCTCTTCGCCTTGCATTATAAAAAAATGCTCTAAATCAACATTAAGCATAGCCGAGCAAGTAGCCTCCGGAACTATTATAGCGTCCAAATTTTCAAGTTTTTTTTCAAAATATTCTATGTTTTTTTTAGCCAAAATTCCAACGCTTTTAAAATCTCCTGTGAAAAAATGCGGTGCACCGCAACAAACTTGTTCTTTCATTAAATCTAAGTTTATTTTAAGCTTTTTAGCGATTTTAAGCACAGAATTTGCCGTGTTTATGTAAGAATAATTTGCCAAACAGCCCACGAAAAAACCTAAGGTTCTTTCTCCGCCATTGTCGATAAATTCTGGATTTTGATTTAAAAAACTTGTTTTATTTAAAGAATTTAAAAGCCGCCCTTTTTTGATAAAAGGCAAAGAAATTCTTGCTTTCATTCCTAAATTTTTGCCTAAATTTGGACTTAAAATATCTTTTGAGGGCTTTTGAATTTTAAACGCACAGCTTTGAAAAACAAAGCCTAGTTTTGCCGCAAGATCCATAAATCTGCGCTTTCTTAAAAGAAAAAGCACGATTTTTTTATACCAGGCAATGCCAAATTTCTGTGCTATATCATAACGAACTGCTTCGATAGCATTATCAACCTTTAAATGAGACGGACAAGCCTCGACGCAATTTGTGCATAAAAAGCAAGATTCAAAGACTTTTTTCGCATCTTTATCAAGCTCTAAAGCACCTTCTTTATAAGCAGCTAAAAGATCTAAAAAGCCTCTAGGACTCGTGATTTCATCGGCATTTATCTCGTGTATGGTGCAAGTAGGAATGCATTTTGCACATTTTACACAAGCTTGGGTTATATTTTTAAAATCCATTGTTTTACCATAATTTTGCAAGATTTTTTAAAAGCTTTTTTTATCTAAAGCTCTGCTTTTAAAAAGCAAAATATTCTAGCATAAATGCTTTTAATTTGAATTAAAAATGTCTTTGAAATTTTAAAGAAATTTAGCAAAAATACGCAAAAATAAGCTTAAAAAAATATTAAGCTTTTTGTTCTTGCATTTTTTTGATATTATGCTTTAAATTTTTATTTACAAGAGGAAAAATTATGTATTCTAAGTTGTTCATTTTTACTTTATGTTTATTTTTTGGTGTTTGTGCTGTTGAAAAACACGCAGTGGTGCAAACTCCAAAAATCCAAACTACAAGTAATAATACAAAAAATATCAAAATGCTAGTTTCCATAGGTATTTTCGATAATTCTAGTAATTTTCTAAAAGGCGTGTTTTCAAACGGCGAGGATAGAATCAGTAATCAAGCTAAAACTATACTTACTGCAAATCTTAAACAAGTGGGTATTTTTCAGTTTTATACCACTCGAATTTATCCGCCATATAACAAGAAAGTAAATTTTCCAAAACAAACACAAATATCAAGAGTGTAAGCTATGTTATAACAGGTGATGTGGTGGAATTTGGACGAAAAACTACAGGCGATAAGCAATTATGGGGGATTTTAGGCAAAGGAAAATCACAAGTTGCTTATTCAAAAGTAACTTTAAATGTCCTTGATGCGAGAACTTCTGAGGTTTTATACTCTGTAAGCGGAGCTGGGGAATATTCTTTAAGCGATAGAGAAGTTATAGGCTTTGGCGGGACATCCGGTTACGATTCTACTTTAAATGGTAAGGTTTTATCCCTTGCCATACAAGAAGCGGTTGCAAATTTAACAATGCAAATAAAAAATGCGTCTCGTTAAATTTGTGTTTTTTGCATTTTTTGCAGTATTTTTTGTCGCTTGTGCTACTAAAACTAGGGAGAGAATTTACGGTGATTCTTATCGTACGCACTATACACAATTCGTTCTTTCTTATTTGGAGCAAAACAATGCTTTTGATATCGCAGAACAAGAGCTAGTGCTTTTATATACACAAAAGCGTCCCGGACCAGGCGTTTATGCACATTTTTGGGCTTTTGTATTTAGAAGCTGGAGATGAAAAAGATATTTTTATTATTTTTGCTAAGTGTTGTTGTATTTTTCACTGCTTGTTCTACGAAACAAGAAAAAATCGATTATACTACGCACATTAAAAACAATCCTAAAAGCATTTTGCTTATAATTTCTAATAATTTAAGCAAAGAAGCGGATATAGAAAACGCTATCTTAGCACATTCCATAGTGCCTTTGACAGAGGCTGGACACTATGTAATGCCCGTTGATTTAGTAAGTAAATTTTTAAAAGAAAACGGCTATGAACATTATGCAGACATCAAGCAAATTCCACTATATAGCTTAAGTAGGGTATTTGGAGCACATAGCGTGATATATATAAGGATTATGAATTTTGGTGTAAATTATCAGCTTATAAATTCGCAAACCATAGTTCATTTAGAAGCCGAGCTTATAGATTTAAGAACTAAGGAACAATTATGGCACAGAGATTTGAAACTACTTGAAAACAGCAATAGTGGAGGCGGTGGCGGTTTAATCGGGCTTATTGTAGATCTTAGTGCCGCACTAGTTTCTCAAGCTGTAAATACCGAAACGAACAGGGCTTTAGAGATTCTACCTTATAGTACTTGGGGCTTATTTTACGAGTATGATTGTGAAAATTGCTTATTAAGAGGTGAGTATTCCCCGTATTTCAGACAGGATTTACAACTTAAAAAACATTAAAATACTTCTAAAAGCGAAGCTAACAAAGCTTCGCAAAATAAATTTAATCAAGCACCTACTCAAAAATTGCGTTTTAATTTTTATTCTTTTTTAAATAAATATTTTCATCAAAAGCTAATGTTTTTGCTTAAAAATTTAGTATATTAATAATCAATAACTCATAAAACTTTAGTCATATAGACTAAATAAAATTAATAATTTTTTTTTACTTTATACTTGACAAAGTTAGGCTCAATGTTGTATAATTCCACGAAAAAACAAAAGGAGGTAAGGTGCAACACCAAGAAAACGAAAACAAGCTTAACGAAGAGGCTCAAGCCCAAGACGCACAAGAAGCCTTATCAGGCCAAGAACAAGATTCGCAAGACTTAAGCGAAGAAGAGAATTTACAAAAAGAATTTGACGCACTTAAAGACAGATACATTAGAGCTAATGCTGAATTTGAAAATATCAAAAAAAGAATGGAAAAAGAAAAGCTTAACGCTTTGATGTATGCGAATGAAAGCTTTGCAAGGGATTTTCTCGATGTTATCGATGCTTTAGAAGCGGCAATTAATGTTGAAGCAAAAGATCAAATCAGTCTTAAGATCAAAGAAGGTGTGCAAAATACTTTGGATTTGTTTTTCAAAAAGCTTGAAAAGCACGGCGTAAAAGCCATTGATGAGCTTAAGGAATTCGATCCGAATTTGCACGAGGCTATGTTTCACACGCAAAGTGAGGAGCATTCAAGCGGAGAAATCGTTCAAGTGCTTCAAAAGGGCTATAAAATTGCAGATCGCGTGATACGCCCGACAAAAGTTAGCGTAGCAAAATAAATTTCAAAAAAAGGATAAAAAATGAGTAAAGTTATAGGTATAGACTTAGGAACCACAAATTCTTGTGTTGCCGTGTATGAACGCGGTGAAAGCAAGGTTATTCCAAATAAAGAGGGTAAGAATACCACACCTTCTATCGTGGCTTTTACCGATAAGGGCGAAATTTTGGTGGGCGATAGTGCAAAACGCCAAGCCGTAACCAACCCTGAAAAGACCATTTATTCGATTAAAAGGATTATGGGATTAATGATAAATGAGGACGCAGCTAAGGAGGCAAAAAGCAGGTTGCCTTATCATATTACCGAAAGAAACGGTGCTTGCGCCATTGAGATTGCGGGTAAAATTTACACTCCTCAAGAAATTTCGGCTAAGGTTTTGATGAAGCTTAAAGAAGATGCCGAAGCATTTTTGGGCGAAAATGTCGTCGATGCGGTTATTACCGTTCCTGCGTATTTTAACGACGCTCAAAGAAAAGCAACTAAAGAGGCTGGAACCATAGCCGGTCTTAATGTGCTAAGAATCATTAACGAACCAACTTCAGCAGCTCTAGCTTACGGGCTTGATAAAAAAGACAGCGAAAAAATCGTAGTTTATGACTTAGGCGGAGGAACTTTCGATGTTACCGTGCTTGAAACAGGCGATAATGTCGTAGAGGTTTTAGCTACGGGTGGAAATGCCTTTCTAGGAGGCGATGATTTTGATAGTAAGCTTATAGATTTTTTAGCAAGTGAATTTAAGAACGAAACAGGAATTGATCTTAAAAACGATGTTATGGCTTTGCAAAGACTTAAAGAAGCCACTGAAAACGCTAAAAAAGAGCTAAGCTCTGCAAACGAAACCGAGATTAACCTGCCTTTCATCACAGCCGATGCAAGCGGTCCTAAACACTTGGTAAAAAAGCTCACTAGGGCGAAATTTGAAACAATGATAGAAAGCTTAGTAGCTGAGACCATTACAAAAATCAACGAAGTCGTTAAGGACGCCGGACTTTCAAAAAACGAGGTTAAAGAAATCGTTATGGTTGGAGGCTCTACTCGTGTACCTTTGGTGCAAGAGGAAGTAAAAAAAGCTTTCGGCAAGGATTTGAATAAATCCGTAAATCCGGACGAAGTGGTTGCTATCGGTGCTGCTATTCAAGGTGCGGTTATTAAAGGTGATGTTAAAGATGTGCTTTTACTTGATGTTACGCCACTTTCTTTGGGTATTGAAACTTTGGGCGGAGTGATGACTAAGATTATAGAAAAAGGAACGACCATTCCAACCAAAAAAGAGCAAGTTTTCTCAACCGCTGAGGATAATCAAAATGCCGTTACTATTAATGTTTTGCAAGGTGAGAGGGAATTTAGTCGCGATAATAAATCCTTAGGAAATTTCAATCTTGAAGGAATTCCGCCAGCTCCAAGAGGTGTGCCACAAATAGAAGTAACCTTTGATATCGATGCGAACGGAATTTTAACCGTTTCGGCTAAGGATAAAGCCACAGGCAAGGCTCAAGAGATTAAAATCACTGGTTCAAGCGGTTTGAGCGAGGAAGAGATTAATAATATGGTCAAAGATGCCGAACTTCACAAAGAAGAGGATAGAAAACGCAAAGAATCCGTAGATGCGAGAAATTCAGCCGATTCTTTGGCTCATCAAGTGGAAAAATCCTTAAACGAGCTTGGCGATAAGGTTGCAAATGATGATAAACAAAGCATTCAAAAAGCATTAGATGAGCTTAGAGAAACGCTTAAAAATCAAGAGGCGAGCAAGGAGGAGATTGAAGCTAAGATGAAAACTTTGAGCGATGTTTCACACAAACTTGCAGAAACTATGTATAAAAAAGAGGATACTAAAGAAAGCGATAAAAAGAAAAAAGACGATGATGTAATCGACGCCGAAGTCGAATAAACTTAAGATTAAGCCCAAATTCGGGCTTAATCTTTTATCTTAAAAATATTAAAACTATTTAAAATTTAAATTTTTAAACATATTTTACGAAAACTTTAACATTTGCTTTTGTTATGTATTTAAAACTATTTAGTTTTTTTTACATTATCGATTAAGTATTTGTATTGCAAGCTTAGCAATCATATAGAAGAATTAGGTTAAAATACTATAAATATCAATGTTTAATCCTTAAAACCATCCTTAAAAAATCAATAAGCTCTTCTCCTCCTAACACCTCTTGATTTTTTCTATATACTCACTTTTTTCTACTGCTCTACATTCACCTTTCGTTTCAAACTTTACACTCCACCCATTTTTCCTACACTCTTTCAAAAAAAATCTTTTTCACACTTACTTCACAAAAACTCATTAAAATTACATTTATTAAATTTCAAGGAGAAACAATGAAACTTAAACTCACTTTAAGTACTTTAATCTTAGCAGGATTTGCCTATGCGGATATGATAGTAGGAATAAACGCTTTGCCTCAAAACGCAAAAACCTTTATCCAAAATAATTTTAAAACGGCTAATATTGCTCTTGTGAAGCAAGATATAGATTCTTTTGAAGTGATTTTAAAAGATGGCACGGAACTTGATTTTTACATCAATGGAGAATGGAAAGAAGTTGATGGAAAATACAAGGCTATTCCTACGGGATTTTTGCCACAAAGTGCCGTTGCAAACGCTAAAGCCACACAAGCAAATGCTCAAATTTTTGGGGTTGATAGAGAGCCTTACGGCTTTAAGTTTAAATTTAATAATATGATGGAAGTTTATACGGATTTAAACGGCAATGTAATGGGGCAGAAATTCGATTGATTGAGTTTTTATCTTGTTAATTAAATATAAAATCAAAATATCAACTATATCACAAATCAAAACCTAATAATTTTATTCGCATTAAGCTTAAAATTTTAGCTTAATCTTTTTTCAAAACTGATTAAAATATTTAATCAGTTTTTTAC
>CAZWYE010000017.1:0-22918 GCA_964637895.1 uncultured Campylobacter sp.
ATTTTTTTACTTTAAATTTAAAAGCCTTGCTAGTTTTTAAATCTTAGTTTTAAGTTTTTAAGTATTTTGCAATATAACTTCATAGCAATGTGAAATTTAAAACTAGTAAAAAGTTCTATTTAGATGTATTCTTTGTGAAATTTTATATTTTGTTTGCACTGTTTGCAAACAAAATTTCCTTTTCCTTGTTGAATTTCTTGGTGAATTTTATAAGGAACATCGTGCATTTTGCCCTTACAATCGCAAACATAAAGATATATCACCTTTTTATGATTATCCTCTAAATATTCTTCTGTAAAATCATCATCTATAGTAAGCATAGAACGCCTCCAATCTGCTATCTTCATATCCTCATAAAGTATGTGTTCTAAGAGCCATTTTTTCGCAACATCATATAGTTTTTCTTTTAAATCATTTATTGTTTTTACATTTTGAATGATTTGTATCATAGTTTGAATCATTTCTTTATGAATTTTGCGATGCTCTTCAAGTCCTGGATAGCCAATGAGTTTCATATATTTTTCTTCGTCATTAAAATGATACTTCATATAATCAAAAATTTCAGTTAGCAATTCTTTAATTTCTGCTTTACTAATATGTCTATTCAAAGCCCGTTCAACTCTAGCACACAATTCAAAAAGATGTTTGTGTTGCTCATCAACCCTTATATTAGAAATACTAAAACCATCATCCCAAACTGGAAGCATTCCCCCCACCCCATTTTTTTTGAGTTTTGTTAATTAATAAAAAATATTATTTATTATAAAACAAAACAAATAAAAATTTAATTATAATTTCGTATTTATTAAATATTTGCAAAAAGGATAGAATTTAAATGATAAAAATTTTACTTTTAGAGGATGATTTGAGTTTGAGCGAGATTATAGAGGAGTATTTAAGCGATGAGGGCTATGAGATTAAACTTTGCGACAATGCTAAAGAGGCTTTAGAGCTTGCTTATGAGAAGCATTTTGATCTTTGGATTTTAGATGTGAAAGTGCCTTTAGGCGATGGTTTTTCCTTGCTTAAAGAGCTTAGAGCTTCGGGCAAAAATACTCCTGCGATTTTTATAACTTCTTTAAACACGACGGATGATTTAAAGCAAGGTTTTAATGTGGGCTGTGATGATTATATACGCAAACCTTTCGAGCTTAGCGAATTAGCAATTCGTGTAAAATCTTTGCTAAAGCGAGGATTTTCGCACAAAAAAGAAGATTTTGAAGATTTGGGCGAGGGTTTTAAATTCTCCTTAACTTCTCAAAATCTTTATCAAAATGATAAAATTCTTTCCCTGCCGAAAAAAGAAATCAGGCTTTTAAGCCTACTTTTGCAAAATAAAAATCAATTTTTAAGCATAGAAAAAATTTTTGACGAGCTTTGGGACTATGGTGAGGAGCCAAGCGAGTTAAGCCTTAGGGCTTATGTTAAAGATTTGCGTAAAATTTTAGGTAAAGAAAAGATTATCAATCAAAGAAATAGAGGCTACTGTTATGCTCGAAACTAAAAAGGTTGTGCGTCAAATTTTGCTAATTTATGGCATAACCACAGGAATTTTTTTACTCATTTTTTTCAGCCTTTGGTATGATAAATTAGAAGACGAGCTTATAAGCCTTAAAGCAGACCCGCTAAGAGTGGTACATAGAAATATTTTAACAAATATCTTAAATTCTCGTTTTATGCCAATCGCCAAAAGCGCGCAAGATATCGCAACTGAAGCTAAGCTTAAATTTGCGATTTTTAATGAAAATGAATTTTTTTTTAGCAGTTTAGACTTTAAATTTGAAAGAAAAAATTTTCAAAACGAAGCGAAAAAATTCAAGCACAAAGGCATTTATGAAAACAAAATTTTCATTATAGCTCCTATGCGTTCAAACCGCTATTTTTTAAGCACTGAAAGCGAGGATGATTTAGAAACACAAAACGAACTTCGTATCATTATACAAGGAGAAAATGTCGCTAAGGACTTGCTTTTTATGCGTGTGCAGGTATTTGTTTTTGCTTTACTTGCTTTTATTTTGCTAGGGCTTGTGGCGTATTTTTTGGTAAGAATTTCGCTTAAACCTTTGGAAAATAAAATTTATACGCTAAATAGCTTTATAAAAGATTCCACACACGAGATAAATACGCCATTAAGCGTCATTTTAATGAGCGTAGAACAGCTTGAAAAGCAAAATTTCGCAAATGCTAAATTTTCTCGTATAAAACTTGCCGCAAAGACCTTAAATCAGGTGTATTCAGACCTTGTTTTTTATAATTTTTCTCATACTCTTGAGGACAAAAAAGAAAATTTGATTTTAAAAGATTTGATTTTAGAAAGGCTTGAATATTTTAAGCCTTTTTTCGAGCAAAAAAAGCTTGAAATTTCAAGCGAACTTGAGGAAAATTGCGTTTTATTTGCAAGCAAAACGCAAATTTCAAAGCTCTTTGATAATCTTTTAAGCAACGCCATAAAATACAACAAAAAAGGCGGAAAAATTTTCATAGAACTCAAAGCAAACTCCCTTAAAATAAGCGATAGCGGTTGTGGGATAGCTAAAGAAAATTTAGAACATATTTTTAAGCGTTACACGCGCTTTAACAACGACCAAGGCGGTTTTGGCATAGGACTTTCTTTGGTTAAAAGAATTTGTTCTGAAAATAAAATTAAAATTTCTTGCACCTCAAACGAAAACGAGGGAAGCACTTTTGTTTTACAGTGGTAGCTAAAATTTATTGGATTTTGAAATTCTTAAATATTATTAAAAACAGTCTTATTGACTCTTATATATTTTTTTAACAATAAAAAATTATAATTTCATTAAAAAATCAATATTATTTTTTATTTGTGATAAAAACACTTTCAAATTTCTAAAGTTTATTCTAAATTGCGATAAATACACTTGCTATCTTTTAAAGCTCTATCTTGTGCAATTATTTTTTAAGCAAATTACTCTTTACAAAATCAAAACTAATAAATTTTTAAGTTTAATTTATAAATATACTTTGAGCATTTTAAAATTATGTCATAGTTTTTTTAATTTACTCTTTTTGGTAGAATTAAATTTTTATAAAAAATCTAATTTTTAAAAAGTTTATTTTTTGCAAAAAGAAAGCACAAGGATATTTTAAAATATTTATCTAAATAATTTAAATTTGAAAAAAATTATTTTACAAAACCTAAGCATTATCAAGTTTTAAAAAAAATTTTATATTTTTAAAACTTAATTTTCTAGCAAATCCACAGAAATTTTGCCGTTTTTAATCTCTTTGATTTTTACCCAAATTTTATCTCCCTCGCTTAATCTAAACTTAATCTTAGAGCTATGAAGTAAGCCATCGACCTCATCTTTAAGGCTTATGAAAGCTCCAAAATTAGTTATTTTTATCACCTTACCCTCGAATTCCTCGCCGATTTTAAAATTTGAGAGGTCTTTGCTAAATTTCTTGTTTTTAGTCTGGGTTAAAGCACAAATAAAGTCTTTTGCAGCCTTTATTTGTTCGCTTTTGGAAGCTGAAATTTTCACCTCGCCTTTCTCGCGATCTAAATCAATATTTACTTCAAATTTTTCGATAATTTCTTTAATGGTCTTGCCACCTTGTCCTATGATATCGACTATTTTAGACGGCTCAACGCTGAAAATTTCAAGCTTTGGTAAGATTTCTTCATTAACCTTGATTTTTTCACACGCTTCTTCCATAATGCCTAAAATATGAAGCCTCGCTTCTTTAGCCTGAAGTAAGGCTTCTTTGAGAATTTTTGCATCTATGCCGCCAAGTTTTATATCCATTTGTAAGGCACTTACGCCATCTTTACTTCCTGCAACCTTAAAATCCATATCCCCGTCGTGGTCCTCTAAGCCCATAATGTCCGTTAAAATAGCGTATCTCTCACCCTCAAAAACAAGTCCCATAGCCACGCCAGCAACAAGTTTTAGCGTATCAACTCCGGCAGCACGAAGGGCCAAAGAACCGCCGCACACGCTTGCCATAGAGCTTGAGCCATTGCTTTCTAAAATTTCAGAAACAAGGCGAATCACAAAAGGATAATTCTCATCAATACTTGGATAAAGCGCCCTTTTTGCAAGGTTTCCGTGTCCAAGTTCTCTTCTACCCGGTGCTTTTATCGCACTTGCTTTGCCTACGCTAAAGCCCGGAAAATTGTAATTTACCATAAATCGCTCACTCAAAGCGTTTTTTTCTGTGAGAGAATCTATCATTTGCGCGTCATTTTCCGTGCCTAAGGTCGCTACAACTAAGGCTTGAGTTTGCCCTCTGGTGAAAAGACAAGAGCCGTGAGCGTTTGGTAAAATATTTGTTTCAATATCTATTTTTCTAACCTCGTTTAAGGCTCTAAAATCCGCTCTTTTACCCTCAAAAATGATTTGCTCTCTAATGATTTTTCTTTTGATTTTTTCTAAAATTTTAAAAATTTCTTCCTCGCTCCACTCTTCTTGCACGGCTTTTTCAAGCTTTGCTATATTTTTAGCAATTTTATTAAGCTCACTTGCCCTTTCGCTTTTTGCCATTTGATTAATGGCTTTTTTAACTTCCTCGCTAAAATTGCCCTCTACAAAAGAAAGAAGCTCTAAATTTTCTTCCTCCTCTTTAAGTTCAAGTTCGCTTTGTTTTTTGTGCTTTAAAAAATGCTCTTCGTAAGCGTTTGAACCCTCTTTTATGGCATTTTGCGCGAGGTTTAAAGCCTTTAAAATTTCATCTTCATTAAGCTCGTTCATTGCTTGAATTCCATCTTTTTGAGTAGGCAAAGCCCTCATTTCTATCATCAAAAGCTCGTCCTTAACGCCTGAAACATAAAGATCTAGAGAACTTTGCTTTAGTTTAGAATTGCTAGGATTTAGCACGAACTCATCATTTATCCTTGCAATTCTAACCCCACAAACAGGAGCTTTTATAGGAATATCGCTTAAAAAAAGTGCCACACTTGCAGCATTTAAGCTCATCACTTGCAAATCGGTATCTTTATCGGCTGAGAGCACTATGACAGAAATTTGCGTGGGATAAGCATAACCTTTAGGAAAAAGCGGTCTTAAGCTTCTATCTATGATTCTAGCGCTTAAAGTCTCATAATCGCTTGGTTTGGTTTCTCTTTTGATATAGCCTCCGGGAATTTTTCCAGCGGCGTAGGCTTTTTCTATGTATTGCACGGTTAAAGGCAGAAAATCCTCCTCAACCGCCTTTTCATCCCTTGCAACTGCTGCTAAAATCACGCTTTTACCCATTTTCATCAAAACAGCACCAGCTGCTTGTTTAGCGACATAATCGACATTGAAAATTTCCAAATTTCCATTAAGCTCTATTTGATGCTGCATTTTTGCTCCTTCTTTTTTATTTAGCATTTTTTTTAAATTTTTAAAGAATTTTAACATAAGCGTCCTTTAAATCGCATTTTCATTATCTTGCAAAGAAAAGTCGTATTTCACGCCACCTATAGGATAGAAATTAAAGATAAAATACACCCCGCTTTGGTTTCTTGCAGCGATTCCTCCGCTTGTGAGTTTAGGGTCTATCCTTTCTCTATACACTAAAGAATAATTCCAGCATTTTCTTTGATAAGTATAGCCAAGTTCCAACATATTCGCATTCGCCCTTTGAGTATCAAACCAAATTCCTCCAAAAAGATTGTAATTTGCATTAAGTTTATAGTTCGCACTCGTGCCTATGAAGCTGTATTTTCCAAATTCATCGTTTTGATAAGCGTGAGAAAAATCCAAGCCGAATTTCGGATTAAAGTCTATTTCAAACTGGCTTAAAACATTACTAAAACGGCTTTGCAAATCAGAATACACCACCTCACTGTTTAAACGCATATTGTCATTATAATAATAAGTCAGCAGATTTTGAATTTCATCAAGCTTTCCCTCGTCGCTAAGATAGTTCGTGCTAAATCTGTGCTTAAGCTTTTTCTCGCCTTGCTGGTTGTAAAAATACTCCGTTATGAAAACTTCAGCCTGTTCTTTCTCCTCATCTAAATTTAAGTAATCCTCCGTAATCTTGCCCGATTTCCCACCCGGAAGCAAGTAAGACGCACCTAAATTTAGAGTATGGAAAAAACTATCATAAGCCCTTGAAAGATCGGTATAAAGCTCGAGTTTATGTGTGTTTCTTACATAATGCTCGTGGTTTTTAAGCTCATCGTGTGTGTAATTTACAAAAGATGCATAAATGCTTTCTGTGAAATTTAAGTGCAAAAAATCATTAAAAAAACTATCATGATATGAGATAGGAAGGTTGAAATTTACGCTATTTGCGTAAGGTCCTATGCGGCGGTAATAATTATTAAAACTTGCATCAAAAGAATAAAGAATTTTGCCATCAAAAAAAGAATTTAAAAAGCGATGATACTGAAAAGAAGGATATTCTTGCAAGGTGTCTTTATTGCTTAGTTTTGAAGTATCCCTATAATACCTTGCATAAGCTCCGTAAAAATTGTTCTCATCGGCTAAAAAATAATTAATCTTTGAAGTAATAAGCGAGGTTAAATCCCTATAATCTCTTGAACCAAGCGTAAGATAATCCACATCGTTTAAATAAGTGCCATCAATCCACAAGCCCTCTTGAAAATTATCGCCCAATTTATCTTTAACAAGCTTATCTCTTACATATTTAAACTCAATACCTCTATGAGTTTGGTTTTTTAAGTTTTCTTTGCGATAATAGGACGAATTTTCCCTAAAAATTCCTGCATTTATCTGAGCTGAAGAATTGTTAGAGTCTATAATTCTTAAGGTAGAATAAACCCCAACGCCGCGACTGGTTCTAACTTGAGGATTAAGCTCTAAATCCCAGTTTTCTTGTTCTGCGATATAAATAGGCTGTTCGTAATAAAATCCTTCTTTAGCTTTAAGTGTAAATTTTGGGGTTAAAAGTCCGCTTTGCCTGTTCGTATCAGCACTAAAACCAAAATAAGGCAGATAAAAAATCGGCACATCTTTAATATACAATCTTGCATTATAAAGATGCACAAAATTACTCTTGCGATTAAGTTTACCTTTACTAAAGCGAATTTCCCAGTCCGGGTTCTCAACATTGCAGCTTGAAACTGCAGAAAGCTCACTTTCAAAATTATCATTATCTAAAAAACTTTTTTTACTTTGAAACCAAACTTCTAAATTATTATTCGAAAAGAAAAA
Organism: uncultured Campylobacter sp.; assembly: GCA_964637895.1. GTDB lineage: Bacteria > Campylobacterota > Campylobacteria > Campylobacterales > Campylobacteraceae > Campylobacter_D. The sequence continues at coordinate 7,128 of CAZWYE010000017.1, forward strand.
ATTTTCAAAAGAGGCTTTATCGGCATTAAGATTAATCTTAGCGTAGTTTGAATGCGAACGCTCATTCTGCCCTCTAAGTATATTCACATCGCCAAAAAGCTCCACTTCACCTGTATTTTCATCATAAATAGCTTTATTTGCTGTGATAAAATAAAGCTCAGAAAAAATCACCACATCATCAATAGCCGTAAGTATAGCGCCTTCTTTTTTCACATCTAAAGCATAAATATCAACTTCAGTTGCACTTAAAAAAAGGCTTGTGCTAAGCACTAAAGAAATTTTACGCCACATCAACAACCACAGTCCTTGCAAGATAATCGTGCCAAGTTTTGCGTAAGTTATTACCTAAAGCCCAAGCAAAACCTAGCATAAAAGCTATATCGCTAACTTGTCTAAAAGCCGAACGGACAAGGCTTTGAGTGAAATTTGGTTTGTCTAAAAGCTCTTCATTTAAAATGATAATCTTACAAACCATTTTACCCAAACTTGCCCCATACATAGCAGTAAAAAGAGTGTGATAAGTAAGGTGAAGAAAGAGAATTCCAAGAAAAAAATTCCCTAAAAAATCAAGCATTTGTTGCACATCATCACTGCTGAATTTATCGTAAAAAATGATTAAAAGAACGAAATTTAAAATAAAATTATCGATAAAATACGCCAAAACTCTTTTAGTAAAACTTGCGATTTTAAGGTTTTCTCTTTCAAGTTTTTCGCTTAAATTTTCTCTCATTTGCAAACCCAAAATCCTATGTCTTTTCTAAACTGCTTGCCTTTGAATTCGACATTTTCGCAAAGCTCGTAAGCCTTGCTTTTAGCCTCTTCTATGGTTTTTCCTAAGCCTACACAGACTAAAACTCTACCTCCATCGGCAAAAAGTTTATCCTTTTCTAGGCTTACTCCTGCGTAAGAAAGGTGCGAATTTTCAGGGATATTTTTGATGAAAATTTCGCTTTTTGGTGAGGCTTCATAAGGGTAATTCTCACTCGCACACACAACGCCTACGGCAAAAAGTTTTTTAAGTTTGAGTGTAAAATCTTTAAGCCTTTTCTCACTTGCTGCTAAAATAAGCTCTAAAGGATTTTCGATTAAAGGCATTAAAACCTCACATTCTGGGTCTCCAAAACGCACATTAAATTCAAGCACGAAAGGCTCGTTATCTACAACCATAATTCCGGCAAATAAAACCCCTACAAACTCAGCTCCCTCTTCTTTCATACCATTTAAAGTTGGTTTTATAATGTCTTTTTCTATCTTTTCTAAAAGCTCTTTGTTTGCTAAAGAACTTGGTGCATAAGCTCCCATTCCGCCGGTATTTGGTCCTTTATCGTTATCTAAAAGCCTTTTATGATCTTGTGCAGCGGGTAAAAGCACGAAATTCTCGCCATCACAAAGTGCAAAAACGCTTAACTCAAAGCCCTTTAAAAACTCCTCTATAACTACGCATTTTCCGGCTTCACCAAAGCTTTCTCCGCTAAGCATTTTTACCACTTCTTCTAAGGCTTCTTTATGAGTTTGAGCTATAATTACGCCTTTTCCCGCACAAAGCCCATCAGCTTTTATAACTACCGGAGTTTTAAGGCTTTGTATGAAATTCCTTGCTTCTTTGAGCTCTTTTGTATTTAGAAATTTAGCGGTTTTTATCTTGTGTTTTTTTAAAAAATCTTTCATAAAGGCTTTCGAGCTTTCAAGCCTTGCAGCGGCTTTGCTAGGACCAAAAATTTTAAGCCCGGCTTTTTTAAAAATATCTACAACTCCCTCCGCTAAAAAAGCCTCACTTCCTACCACGCAAAGATCTATCTTTTCATCTTTAGCAAAAGTTGCAAGTTCGTTTAAGTCTTTTAAGCTTAAATTCACGCCAAGCTTTTTGGTCGCTCCGTTTCCAGGAACGAAGTAAAATTTAAGATCTTTTTGATTTTTTTTAAAAGCTAAGGCAATGCTATATTCTCTTGCACCACTGCCTAAGATCATAATTTTCATTAATTCTCCTTACAAAACCCAAGTAGCCGTTTAACAAAGTTTGACCCCAAAAATCAAGAAAACCGCTAGGCAATTTTTAAGGGCTGCAACTTCTCGCCTCTTTCAAGACTCAAACGACGCCACAGACACGGTAAATCGCACACTCGCAGTAAATAATAATATGTTGGATCACTTTAAATACCACGAACCACTCAGGCAAAGAAATTATAGCTTTTTTTAGCTTAAAATTCTATGGTTAAACGAGCTTAAATTTGGTTTTTCCTACTTTATCAAAATGCTTTCCTTGCAAGATAATATCCGCCGCACTTTCCCAAATATGAGCCTCATCGATATAAACGATGTCAAAGGTATTATCGCGCATTAAAGATTGATAGCTTACTTTTTTAGGCGCGTATTTAACCATATAATAAGGATTTATCGAAAAAATTTCGATTTTAATTTTATGCAATAAATTAAGATCCGAGGTTACAACTAGGAATTTTTTCCTTTGTTCTTGTGTAATTTTTTTGATATAACTTAAAAGTTTTTGATCAAATGGATTAAGCGTTGCCTTGTTAAGCTTACTTAAATAATGCTCCGCAAACGATAAAGAACAAAAAGAATTTTCTATATTGCTTCTTGTAAAATACGAATTTTTCACGCCAGAGCTCTTCAAAGAAAGCTTCCAAATTTTCATATCCATTATCGTAGCACAAAGATTTAGTCCGGTCACGATTTTATTATAAATCTTTTTTTTTGAAAGATCAAAAGCATTTTCAAAAATACTAAGATTTTTCATATGAAAATCCTCTTTTATAGCATTTAGACGCTTAAGCGAACTGGTGTAGTAGTTAAGCTCTTTTTGTAGCTTTGCTATTTTTTCTTCTTTGGCTTTAATTTTTTCTGGCGTGGCGTTTTGATTGTTTTTTAGAAAATTCATTTCAGAATTTGTGGTTTTAAGCTGTGCTTCTGTAGAAGCCAAACGACTTTGACGCGTATCTATGGTCGCAACTAAGGCTTGATAATGGCACTGTAAAGATAAAAAGGTTTCGTTGAAAATTTTGGTTGTGTTAAGCATTTTTTTATCTTTCATATCGTTATATGAATTTTCAAGGTGCATTATAATGCTTTTAAGCGAGTTAAACTGTGTTTGATTAGTGGAGCTATCCATAAAAACAAGGGTATCCAAAGCCTTATTTAAAAAGCGTTTAATGATAAAATAATCCAAAACGCAAGGAATTTCTTTCTCCTCTTCAACATTTGCTTTCAAAGCCTCCACAGAAAGAATCTCAGTAGCAAAATACTTCTGTATGGCTTGAGGTATGGTAAATGATAGCGGAATTTTTTCTATAGTATCATAATCTGTGCTTCTGTAAAGATCGGTTATATATTTATTGCGTCTTGAATTTTGTAAATCTTCAAGTTCATCATCATTATCCGTTCTAAAAAAGTCGTTTTCGGTGATGAAATCACCCTCTTTAAACTCTTGAAATTTAGAAGGATAAATTCCGGTGATATTTTTGCCATCAGAGCGGAATTCTACAAGCATTCCAACGCTTGGCATATTTTTTTTATTATTCCAAGTTTGTAGATTAAAATCAAAAAAAACCTTAGCTGAATTTACAACCGTTCCTCTTCCTGTAGAATCTATATAAATTGCTATTTTTCCGTGCACATTTTTTCCTTGAAAATTTTATAAGAGCTAATTTTATCTTTATTTTCATAAAAAATTTATAATACTAAAAAAGTTTTTATTCCTGCTTCATAATTTCAAAAGAATTTCATCGCCACTCTTTCACTCTATGCTTATAGGTGCTTGTGATATTCCAAAGGATTTTAAGTTCTTTTTATTTAGATTTTATTTCTTATTAATTAAGATATAGTTTAAGTTATTTGTTTTTCTTGATTTTTAAAACTATTGATAATCGCACAATCACATGCATATAGACATTGAGTGCTATCTTTTATCCATTTTTGATTGATTTTGATTGCTTCTTTGCTTTCATCAATACCTATAAATCTACGCCCTAAAGCGAAAGATTCTGTCAAAAATCCACCACCGCCACAAAAGCAATCCATTACCATAGAATCGCTATTAGAAGACATTTGAATAATTCTCCTTAGCATTGCGTTATTTTTTTGTGTTGGATAGACTGGATTTTGTGCATCTTTAAATTCCCAAATGTCTTGAATCTTTTTTCCTTTAGAATCTTGTGCGTAAATTTTTTTTCTTGGTATTCCATTTTTGCTCCATTCAAGCAATCCTTCTTTATCTAGTCTGTCTAATTCAGCCAAAGAACAGCGCCAATGTCTGCCTTGCGGAGGTTTTAAGCCATTCCATTCTTGCCCACTTTCGCCATTTTGCGTAACGCCCGGTGCGTGTAGGGGAATAGTCGTGTAAAATCCCTTATTATCTTGTTTCTTAAATCGTTTATTTATATCACTTTCTAAAATATCCTCATAGACTTCATTCCAAATGTATCGACTAGTTTTTGCATAAAATAAAATCATATCTTTTATATTTCCATAACCCCTTTTTGCAAAATTTTTTGGATTGCATTTAATGCGTGTAATATCATTAATGAAATTTTCCCTGCCAAAAATCTCGTCGCATAAAATTTTTACATAATGTCCCATTTTTGTATCAATATGAATATAAAAACTCGCCTTTTCGCTCATTAGTTCTTTAATCAAAATTAAACGATAATAGAGAAACTCCAAATAAGATTCTAAACTAAATTTATCTTTGTAGGCAATTTTTGAATCCAGACTCGCACTCATTGTGCTACCCATTCTAAAGACATTATTCGTCCCAAAAGGAGGGTCAATATAGACTAAATCTATACTGTTTTTAAAGGTTTTGCCGTGATTAAAATTTTGATTTTGCAAAAGATTTTGCATAGCATTTAGATTATCATCAAAAATAAGGAAATTTTCTTGCTTAAAATCTCCTTGTAGTTCGTTGATAAATTTGTGCTGTAAAAAACTATGCGGAGCTTGAAAATGACTAAAAAAGCTAAGCATTGCTACACTTGATAAAGAAATTCTCTAAGCAGTAGCGCGGATAAGATATTGCAATGTTGATAATCATTGCTTAGTGTTTTAAACATTTTATTTTTTCCTTGAATATAGCATACGCCATCTAAAATAGCGATTTTAATAATTTTTGAATCCAAACGGCTATTTAGCAAACTCATTGCGTCCTTAAGTTGTGCATTTTGATGTCCGCCAAAATCACTCAAGAACTTTGCCTCACCGATAATAATTTTTCCATTGAATCTCGCGATAAAATCTAAGCCTTTTGAATGCGTGTAACCAAAATGTTGTTTTGCAAACTCCAGCATAGCCAAATCAGAAGCATTTAATATGGCGTTATTTCTGGTATTTTTAAATGTGTTTATATCTACAGGTTGAATTCCTAAAACACCGCTATTTACCCAACGCCTAAAAAGCGGTCCGATTTGACGGTTAGCCTCTTTGGGCTGGGAAATGCTTTTATAAATTTTATCTAATCCCATTTCTTGCAATCTGCCACAGATTCTAGCTATTGTTGCAGGATTTCGTTTAATAGCACTTCGATCTCTCTTTAGATACGCAACATAAGAATCTTTAATGGGAAACAAATCAAAATTAAACAAAGATTCTATAATTTGTTCTTGTTTGTTGGCACTAAAGGCTTTTTCAAATGTATCCCATTTTACAGAATCTATCTGCCTAATGTTATCAGGACACATAGGATAAACTCTAAAAAGCTGGTCTAAATAATCCCTTTGATTTGCTAATTCTATGCTTATTTTAAGAAAACGATTCATTCTACTCCCACTCTATAGTCGCTGGCGGTTTGCTTGTAATGTCAAACACCACGCGATTAATGCCTTTTGCTTCGTTGATAATGCGATTACTTAGTGATTTAATCACTGTTTTGCCTCGCCTCTTTTGATCTTCTTAGCTCTACTTTGAGCGTTGAGTTGCAATTTTGCGTGTTGATTCTTAATGTCAAGTGGCCAATCCAAACCCTGCTCTTGCACATTCCAATCAGGAAATTTATTATTTTCAAAACTTAAATAATCCTCTATACAACATTGCTCAATGAGTTTATAAGAAATATAAGCATTAGCAATCTTTTTAGTCCCAAAAAGTCCCTTGATTTCTTTTTCGAAGTTTTCTTGATAAATCATATAAAATTCAATTTTTGCACCGCTTAAAATCGTGTGGTATAAGAAATACCATACTCCAAAGCTTCTTATGCTAGGTCGTCCCTTTATGCCACCATCCCTATAAATCGATAAAGTATTTTTAATACCTCCCTCACTTTGACTTCCGCCTATTTTCTTAACCTCACCATTAACGACAATCAAATACACTCTTGCGACATTTTCAGTTAAGATTGTTTGGGGTAAAGGCTTACCGTTTTCATCGCACAAGTTTTTGAGATAATTAAAATTTAACCGTGTGCTACCTTTTACAAATTCCACATCAGCAATCTTAAAGGCAGTTTTGACTTCTGAAATTTTCATTCTCACTCTTTTATGATTAATAATTCGTGGCTTTGTTTGACATTATCTTCATCGCCTCGCTCTATACGATTTTTGCCTATACGCGTTTCACCTTGCCCCATAGTGTATTGCCACTTTGGCTCTAATATTTTAAAATCTTTATAAGCCTCTCTTACAAAAGCACAGTCATTATAACTTAGGATAAATCTGCCTTTATGATTTTTAAGGCACTCCGCCAAAAGCTCGTGATTAAAACTATTGTGATGAATAGGAAAATTGCGCATAGGATAGATTCCTTTAAACATTTTAGAATCTCCTTCCAAAAAATAAGGCGGGTCGCAATAAAAAAAGTCATTAGGGTATTTGCTAAACACATTTTCAAAGCTTTTGCATTCTACGGTTAGGTTTTTTATGTGGAAATTTTTAATTTTCTTTATGGCTTTTAAATAACGCTCTTTATCCTCATAAATTTTACTCATCCAACCCAAAAACCCGGGTCCATAACTCAAATTAAAATTAAAATAATAATCGCGTGCAAGACTTAATGCATCTAGGTCAATTTTTGGTTTATTGTTAAGATTCTTATGTCTTTTATTCCAAAAGAGAGTTAGCTCATCTTTTATTTTTTGATAATTTTCTTTAGTTGGCTCTAGCTTCAATAATTCTTCATAAAGTCCTTTAGAATTCTCACATAACACCTGCCAAAAATTAACCAAAATATCAAAAATATCAAACGCCCTAACTTCTAATCCTAACTCATTTGCACTTGCAATCTCCACACTACCACCGCCCATAAATGGACTAATGAGCCTTTTAATATCATTTGGAAAATGCTCTATGATTAACCCTACCGCTAAAGATTTACCACCACCATAACGCAGAGGGCTTTTTGTATAGCGTTTGTAGGGATTATTGTTACCTTTTAATATTTCTAAAAATAAGGCTTTTCTATCAATAAAAGAATCATTCTTACAAAACAAATTTTGCTCTTTATAAGCATCTAATGTACTCAAGTCTCTATTTCTCCTCACTCCCATTCTATAGTCGCTGGCGGTTTGCTTGAAATATCATACACCACGCGGTTAATTCCTTGCACTTCGTTGATAATGCGGCGGCTTATGTTTTCTAAAAGCTCGTAAGGAAGACGCGAAAAGGTCGCTGTCATTCCATCGCTTGCATTTACGACCCTAAGGCAAATCGCGTTCTCATAAGTGCGGTTATCGCCCATAACGCCGACACTTTTGACATTTAAAAGCACACAAAAAGCCTGCCAAGTCTTATCATACCAGCCGCTACTTCTTAGCTCCTCTATCAAAATCAAGTCCGCCTTTCTTAAAAGCTCTAAGCTTTCTTTGCTAACCTCGCCCATAATGCGTATAGCAAGTCCTGGTCCGGGAAATGGATGCCTAAAAACTAGCTCCTTACTAAGTCCAAGCTCAAGCCCTAAAGCCCTAACTTCGTCTTTAAAAATCTCTCTTAAAGGCTCTATGAGTTTAAGCTTCATTTTTTCGGGCAAACCGCCTACATTGTGATGACTTTTAATGGTCTTTGAGCTACCAAAAACAGAGCTTTCAATAATGTCCGTATAAAGCGTTCCTTGAGCTAGAAATTCAATGCCCTCGTGCTTTTTCGCCTCTTTTTCAAAAAGTTCTATAAAAGTGTTTCCTATGATCTTTCTTTTTTGCTCAGGCTCACTCACTCCTTTAAGTCGCTTTAAGAAAATTTCGCTTGCATCTATGGTGATAAGATTTATATTTAAGAGCTTTTTAAACATAAATTCCACCTGTTCCCTCTCACCCGCTCTTAAAAGTCCGTTATCGACAAACACAATGACAACTTGCTCCTTAATTGCATACGATAAAAGTGCCGCTACAACGCTACTATCAACGCCTCCGCTTACCGCACAAAGTACTTTTGAATTTCTTACTTCTTTGCGGATTTTTTCGCTTTCTTCTTTCGCAAAAGAGCCCATATTCCAAGTGCTTTCACAGCCACAAATAAATTTAGCGAAATTTTTAAGAATTTGCTTACCAAACTCGCTGTGCTCAACCTCCGGATGAAACTGCATAGCGTAAAATTTAAGTTTCTCATTAGCTATGACGCAAAAGGGGCTATTTTCACTTGAAGCTAGAATTTCAAAGCCTTGTGGCAAATTTTCTACCCTATCTGAATGACTCATCCATACCACTTGTTTTTTAGGCAGGTCTTTAAACAAAACGCTTTCTTTTTGAAGTTTTATATTTGCTTTGCCGTATTCTTTGTGCTTTGCTGGGGTAACCTGGGCTTTAAAATGAAAAGCCATAAGCTGCAAACCATAACAAATTCCTAAAACCGGAAGTCCCAAATCAAACACCGCTTTATCACAAAAATACGCATTTTCTTCATAAACACTAGCAGGTCCTCCGCTTAAGATAATACCCTTTGCACCTTTATCTTTAATGCTTTTTAAAGACGCATTAAAAGGCAGAATTTCCGCAAAAAAACCTTGTTCTCTAAGTCTTCTAGCGATGAGTTGCGTATACTGTGAACCAAAATCTAAAACCAAAATATCAGTTTTTTTCATAATTACCACCTGTTTAAATTCTTATAAATCTTAATCTCCTTAACCGAGCCGTTTTGCTCTAGGCTTGTGTATTGAGGATTGCCCTTGTAACCGCAAGCGCTAAGAAAGATTAAGAAAAAAAATGCTAAGATTAACCTATGGGAAAGTTTAAAAGTATAAAAGAAGCCTTTGTTGAGCTTATAAACGAACGCAACGAACATAATGAACAACCTTATAAAAAAATAAGAAATTTTTATTATAAAGATTTTTTAAGTTTTTTTCCTCCTGCTCATCAAAAGCTTATCGCAAAAATTTACCTAAAAAATCAAATTTTACACATCATAGTAAGGCATCAAGTCGCCTACCAAGAACTAAAACACGATAATACCAAATTTTATATTAAAAAACTTATAAAAGATTATGTAAAATTTAAACCAAACGAACTTTTCAGCCAAGCCGTGCTTGAGGGTGGCGGAGTTAAAGAAGTGAAAGTTTTTTTTAAAATTTTAGAACAAAATCAAAACAAAACCGAAGAAAAAGTGCAAGAAGACGGCTTTATTGAGCTTTCTTTGGGAGAATTTAAAAACCTTATTAAAGATGAAAAACTTCATCTTAAATTCGAAAAAATAAGAGAAATCATAAAAAAGAATCTTGCAAATTCTAAGCTAACTAGCTCACAAAAAGACAAAAAAAGCGATGAAAAATCTTAAAGAAAATTTAGAAAACACGCTTAAAAATCTGCCTCAAAGTGCGGGAGTGTATCAGTATTTTGACAAAGAAAACAAGCTTTTGTATGTAGGAAAGGCTAAGAATTTAAAAAACCGCGTGAAAAGCTATTTTATTTTCGCCCCAGAATTTAAAGCAAATCCTAAAAATTCTTTAAGAATTCAAAAAATGATTGAAGAGGCGGTTCGTTTGGAGTTTATCACTACAAATTCAGAAGCGGACGCCTTGATTTTAGAGAATTCTTTCATTAAACAACTACACCCAAAATATAATATTTTATTAAGAGATGATAAAACTTATCCTTATATTTATGTGGATTTTAACGAGGATTTTCCGCGACTTTTAAGCACGAGAAAGCTTGTAAAAAAGCCTAAAATCAAGTATTTTGGACCATTTTTTAAAGGAGTTAAAGAGCTTTTAGATGCACTTTATTATCATTATGCTTTAAAGCAAAAAAATTCCTGCAAAGCACCTTGTATTTTTTATCAAATTTCGCGTTGTAAAGCACCTTGCGCGAAGCTTATTTCTAAAGAAGAATACAAGCTTATTTTAAACGAGGCGATAGATGCTTTGCTTAATCCTAGCATTTTGATTAAAAATTTAGAAAAACGAATGCTTTTTTTAGCCAAAAACGAACTTTTCGAAGAAGCTGCTAAACTTAGAGATACTATAGCTACGATTAGGGATTTAGAGGTTAAAATTCAAATCGATATTGCAAAATTAGAAGACTTTGAAATTTTCGCCCTTGCCTTTAAAAAAAATTTGCTCTCAACCCTGCGTTTTGTCGTGCAAAATGGAAAAATTATCAGTGTTTATCATAAAATAACGCCTCTTAAAGAACACGCAGAACCTGATAAAAACGAAATTTACAAGCAATTTATCTTAGAAAATTTCAACGCCGATACCCCTTTTATCGCGGGGGAAATTTTCGTTTATGAGGACTTTGAGGACGCTAAAATTTTAGAGCTTTTACTCTCAAAAAGATTTGCTAAAAAAATTCAAATAAAAAGCCCTAAAATAGGCGAGAAAAGACACATTTGCGATTTAGCTTATCAAAATGCTTTGCTAAATATAGACACCTACCTTAAAAATCATAATTTTAGCGTAGAAAACGAGCTTGTAAGCTATTTTGGGTTTGAAAATGTCCCGCATTTTATAGAAGTGTTTGATAATTCTCATTTGCAAGGAAGTTCTAAGGTTGGAGCGATGATTTCTTATGAATTTGGGAATTTTAACAAGCAAAATTACCGCAAATTTCACCTTAAGGGTGCTAGTGATTATGAGCAAATGAGAGAGGTTTTAACGCGTAGGGCTTTAAGCTTTGATAAAAGCCCTCCGCCTAATTTATGGCTCATTGATGGAGGAAAAGCCTTGCTTGATTTAGCAAGTGATATTATAAAAAGTAGTGGGGCAAATGTCGATATTTTAGCTATTTCTAAAGAAAAGCTTGACGCAAAAACGCGCAGAGCAAAGGGAAGTGCGAGGGATAAAATTCATTCTTTAAAAGGCGAGTTTTGCTTAAGCCCAAACGATAAAAAGCTTCAATTTTTGCAAAAATTGCGCGATGAAGCACACCGCTTTGCTATAAGTTTTCATCAAAATGCGAAGAAAAAGCAAGATTTGCAAAGTTCAAAGCTTATTAAGCTTGGCATAAGTTCGGCACATTTACAAAAGCTTTTAAATTTTTTTGGAAGTTTCGAAAATATTTATAGGGCGAGTTTTGAGGAGCTTTGTGAGCTTACAAACAAAAAAGTCGCTCAAAAAATCAAGCTAATCCACAGGAGTGCGGAAAATTAAAGCTTGTCTTAAGGAGATAAAATCCACATTTTCTAAATTCACGCCGTTTGGAATACCTTGTGCGATTTTGCTAAATTTAAGATTTAAATCCTTAAGCCTTTCTTCTAAATAAAATATAGTCGCGTCCGTATTTAAGCCGTGAGTGAAAGCAAAAATAAGCTCTTTTGTTTGCATTTTTTGAGCCATTTTTCTAAGCCTTTCTATATGCTCTTCATCAAGCTCGTTTAAGATAAAATAAAGCCCGTTATAACTCTTGCTATCCTCGATAACAAGCACATCTTTAGGGCTTTGCGTGATACAAAGCAAGTTTTTTTGCCTCTCTTCGTCCGTGCAAATTTCGCAAAGCTCGTTCTCGCTTAAAGCACCGCATTGTTCGCAGGTTTTTACAAAACGCAAGGCGTTTTCTATGTTGTGAGCAAGTTTCATAGCCTCTAAAGGATCGTTTAAGCAAAGATGAAAAGCCAAGCGCAAAGCCGTTTTTTTCCCAATGGTCGGTAAATTCGCAAAGCTTTCCACAAGGGCGTCAAATTTTTCTAAGCCTTTATTTACCATTTTTTCCTCCAAAAAACACCTTAAAACAATGTTTGTTTTCTTTATAATCATAAGAAAGCTCAAAGCCGTGAAGCTTACAAATTTCATTCATTATATAAAGTCCAAGTCCTATTACTTCGGTTTGTGAGCCATCTTTTCTAGTAAATGCTTCAAAATAATATTCTATGGAATCATTAAGCGAAGTGCCTAAATTTGTGATGATGAAATGATTTTGAAAGCATTCAAGCTCACAGGTATTGTCGTTTGAGTATTTTAAGGCGTTATCTAGCATATTTTTAAGCACTAAAGAAAAAAAATCTTTATCGATATAAATGCTAGGATTAAAGTGAAGTTTAACCTTAATGCTTTTGTCTAAATTTTCTTTTAAAAGCCCGTTTTTAGTTTGCTCAAACACCTCGCTAAAGGGCGTAGCAACGAGATTTAGCTCGTAATTTTGAGAAAACAATTTCTCAAGCTTTACTACCTCATCGATGAGCGAATTCATTTTTTTAAAAATCGCAATAAGCCTTTCTTTTTGCTTTTCTTCTTTAATCATTTCAGCGATTATTCTGCCCTTGCCTAAAGGCGTTTTAAGCTCGTGCATAATGATTCTTAAAAAAAGCTGCCTTGAATTTGTAAATTCCCTGCTTTTGTTTAAAGCCTTTTCAAATTCAAGGGCGATTTTTCCTATCTCGCCGTCCTCATAGTCTATAAAACTTGGTTTTTCTTTGTTATTTACGCGCATAACTTGTGTTTTAAGCTTTTTTAAAGAATCTAAAGATTTAAGCACGGACAAGTATAAAAAAATCATCAAAAACAAGAAAAAAATAAAAATTGTTGTGAAAATTTTATACATTTTATCGTCTAAATCTTGCTTAAAAAGCCCGTTAATCTCCCTACAATGCAGGTCAAAATAAGTATCGCCACTATAATTTAAAGAAGCAAAAATACAGTTATCATTTTGGGATTTAAAATTCATTTTCGCGTTTTCTCTTATGCGCCTTAGGCTTTGAGGATTTTCTATTTTTTTAAAGCCGTTGTTACACAAATACGCTTCTAGGTCTAAGTTAGGATTGTGAAATAAATTTACAATGAGATTTCTTTGCTTTAAATTCTCTCTTTGCATATGCTCCTCGCTTTCAACCTTAAGAAAAACAACGAAAAAAACGCAAATGAAAAAGAAAGCTTATAATAAACAAAAGCATTAATTTCGTGTGTATAGTAAAGCTTTTCATCAGCCAATAAGCTTATATCCTATGCCTCTTACGGAAAAAATGTGCTTAGGAGACTTGGAATTATCGCCGATTTTCGTTCTAAGCCGCCCTATAATCACATCAAGGCTTTTAGAGTCTTTATCTCTTAACTTCTTGCACTGCCTTACAAGCTGTTCTCTTGATACCAAATATCCGTTTTGATTAATAAGACATTCTAAAATTTCATACTCTGCCGGAGTTAAGGTTAAAACCTTGTTTTTATACGAAATTTCGTGCTTTCTTGAGTCTATTTTAAAGGCAAGTTTGCTGTCTTCATCGGATTTTTTCGTGCGGCGAATGAGACTCATAATCCTTGCATACATTTCCTTTGGATCATAAGGCTTTGGCAGGTAATCATCCGCTCCTATTTGAAGTCCCACAACTTTATCGCTTAAATCCCCTCTTGCTGAAGAAACTATAATGCCTATATTGCTTTTCTTGCGAATTTCTTTGCAAACTTCAAGTCCGTCAATATGTGGCAAGGTTAAGTCTAAAATCAAACAATCATAATTTTCGATATTTACGCTCAAAGCCTCTCTAGGATCGATAAAATTCGTTACTTTGACATTAAATTGGGCAAGATATTCAGAAAGCAAGGTTGCAAAATCCGGATCGTCCTCTATCATCATTATATCAGTCATCGCTTCTCTTTTCTTAGAAAATATTTTAAATTTATTACAAGAATTTATTTTGATTATACCTAAAATTTGGTAAATTACTTTTTTTATTTTTTCACGCGCTTTAAATTTAAAGGAGAGATTGTGGAGATTGGTTATTATGAAATTTTAGAAATCACGCAAAATGCGGACAAAGAGACCATAAAAAAGGCTTACCGCAGACTTGCTTTAAAATACCACCCAGATAGAAACCAAGGCGATAAAGAAGCCGAAGCTAAATTTAAGCTTATAAATGAAGCTTACGAGGTCTTAGCTAACGATGAAAAAAGAGCTATTTATGATAAATACGGCAAGGACGCACTTAAAAATAGCGGTGGTTTTAGAAGCGATTTTGGCGATTTTAGAGATATATTTGGCGATATATTTTCAAACTTTGATGAGGTTTTTAGAGGAAGCAAAAGAAGCCAAAATGAAGAGAAATTTAACCCTCAACTTGGAGTAGGATTAAATTTAAGCTTTAAAGAAGCGGTTTTTGGCTGTAAAAAAACTCTAAATTTCACTTATAAAAGCTCTTGTAAGGCTTGTAATGCAAGCGGAGCAAAAGACGGCAAAACCACAACTTGCACGAGATGTAAAGGAAGCGGTCAAGTAGGCATTAGACAAGCTTTTATCACTTTTGCAAGCACTTGTCCGGATTGTAAGGGAAGCGGAATTAGTGCGGCTGAAAAATGCCCTGAATGCAAAGGAAGTGGCTTTGAAGAACTTAAAGATAGCGTTGAAATAAGCGTTCCAGAGGGCGTTGATACGGGTATGAATTTAAGAGTCGCTCAAAAAGGAAATGTCTTAAAAGACGGCACTAGAGGCGATTTGTTCGTGAAAATTTTCGCCGAAGAGAATGAGACTTTTATAAGAGACAATGATGATATTTATATAGAATTTCCTGTGTTTTTCACTCAAGCGATTTTAGGGCAGAGTATTAAAGTGCCAACCATTCGCGGGGAAGCTACTTTGAACTTACCTGTGGGTGCAAAGGATGGGCAGAGATTCGTGCTTGAAAGAGAGGGCGTTAAAGATGTGCATTCTGGCTTACTAGGTCGGCAAATCGTGCAAATTTCGGTGAAATTCCCAAATTCTTTAAACGAGGAGCAAAAAGCACTTTTAGAGGAACTTAGCAAAAGTTTTGGCATAGAAAATGGAATGCACCACGAACAAAAAGGCTTTTTCGACAGAATCGCATCTTGGTTTAAAGCTTGAGTTTTTAAACCAATAAATTTTTATAATAAATCTTAAAAATAAATGCTTTGACTTTGTGTTTGAAACGATATAGGAGTTTTTACAACAAAATTGTGCAGTTAGTGAGATTTGAATTCGCATACGCAATGTGTAGATAGCGTATTTATCAATTTCACCATAATTTTAAAAAAATCTTAAATTCCGTTATTTTGATATAACAAATATTTTTATAATAAAACAAAGCTTTAAAAAAAAGCAAGGAGAATTTAAAAATTAGCCTTGTAAATATTTTTAGTCAAATACCTTTTAAACTTAAAATTCTCAAATTTTAACAAGAAGAGCTAATTAAACTTAAACTTTAAATTTAAATCAAACTTAAAACTTAAAATTTAACCTAAAATTTACTTTTATTTTTTTGCTTTAAATTCAGTCTTAAGTTTTGGTAGGTCTTTGAAATAAAAGCCTAAATATCCGCCTTTAAACCAAGTTTTATTAGCTTTGATTAAGGCAAGTCCAAGCTTGTAAGTAAAGCATTCTTTTTCTTTTAAAGCTTCTTTGTAATCGCTATAATTTTCAAGCGGGGCTGGTTTTACGGCGGCAAATTTTGAATTTTCAAGCTCCTCGCGGTGAGCTATGGTGA
>CAZWYE010000018.1:0-22398 GCA_964637895.1 uncultured Campylobacter sp.
TAGCAAAAAACAAAGCCGTCAAAGTCGCTAAAGAAAAGGTATTAGACCTTTGCATAATTAATCCTTTGTGTTAAAATTTTTATAAATTTCGATAAGATGTTTCGTAGAACTATCGTATTTTTCTTTCGTTTCACCTCCTTGTTGAAGTTCATTTAAAATTCCCTTAGCAAGTTCTTTTCCAAGCTCAACACCCCACTGATCAAAGCTATTAATATCCCAAATAGCACCTTGAACAAAAATCTTATGCTCATAAAGAGAAATCAAAGCTCCTATATTTTGAGGATTGATTTCATTTAACAAAATCATATTACTAGGTCTATTTCCTGAAAAAACTCTATGCGGGGCAAGTTTTTCTATTTTTTCTTTCTCTAAACCCAATTCTCTCATTTGGGCATAAACCTCATCATAAGTTCTACCTTTCATAAAAGCTTGTGCTTGAGCAAAAACATTACTGATTAAAATTTCGTGATGAGCTGGTAAATTTCCTTTTTTTCTTAAAGAAACTATAAAATCAATAGGAGTTAAATGTGTTCCTTGATGTAAAAGTTGAAAAAAAGTATGTTGGGAATTAATTCCTAAATCGCCCCAAATAATAGGACCCGTATCGTAACTAACCACTTCTCCATTCTTTCTTACTTGCTTACCATTACTTTCCATATCAAGCTGTTGAATGAACTTTGGAAAATAACGCAAATGTTGATCATAAGGTGCGATTAAGTGACTTCCTGCATCAAAAAAATTAATATACCAAATTCCAAGTAAGGCTAAAATTACAGGCATATTATTTCTAAAATCTGCATTAAAAAAATGCTCGTCCATTAAATAAGCTCCACCAAGTAAAGCGTCAAAATTTTGCTTACCCAAATATATCATAATAGATAAACCTATAGCAGACCATAAACTATAACGACCTCCAACCCAATCCCAAAACTCAAACATATTATTCTCATCTATGCCAAATTCTTTCACAGCGTTTTTATTTGTAGATACGGCAACAAAATGTTTGGCTATAAAGCTTTCATTTAGAGCAAATTTTAAAAACCATTTTCTAGCTGTTAAAGCATTAGTTAAAGTTTCTTGAGTAGAAAAAGTTTTAGATGCTATAATAAATAAAGTCGTTTCGGGGTGAATCCGGTTTAAAACACTTTGAATTTGCACTCCATCAACATTAGAAACAAAATGCATTTTAAGTCTAGGATGTCCATAGTTTTCAAGAGCCTTACAAGTCATTAAAGCTCCCAAATCAGAACCTCCTATGCCTATATTAACTATATCCGTTATAATTTGATTAGTATAGCCAAGCCAAGAACCCGTTCGAATAGAATCTGAGAATTTTCCCATTTTATCTAAAACACAGCGAACATTTTCCATAATATCTATGCCATCAACTCCTATACAAGTATCTCTTTTATTTCTTAAGGCTGTGTGTAAAACTGCCCTATTTTCAGTGGTATTAATCTTAGCTCCACTAAACATAGCTTGAATCTTTTCTTTTAAACAACTTTCCTTCGCTAAATCTTCTAAAAGCTTCATAGTTGTCTCATTGATACGATTTTTAGAATAATCAAGCTTAAGACCACCAAGTTCGATGAAATATTTTTCATAACGCTTAGAATCGTTTTCAAACATTTCCATCATAGAAGTATTTTTAAACTCGCTAAAATGCTTTTGAAGATTTTTATAAGAATTTAACTCATTAAAAGCTTTCATTATATAACCTTAGTCTTTTTTAAATAATTATCTAAAGCCACAGCAACTCCGTTAATACCAGGATGCTTTGCTAAAACAACATAAACAGGAATGGCAGCCAAATAGGCATTAAATCTACCTTTATTTTCAAAACGAACCCTAAAAGGAGAGGTTTTAAAATAATCAATAAATCTTGGGATAATCCCTCCGCATAAATAAACTCCGGATCTTGCTCCAAGTATTAAGGCTAAATTTGAAGATACAGTTCCTAACATAGCACAAAATATATCTAAAGTTAAGCGACACAAAGGATACTCCCCACTTAAGGCTTGTTTGCTAATAAGCTCTGGAGTCATTTTTGATATTTTAACCCCTTCTCTACTTGCTAAAGCCTCGTGAATTAAAACAAGTCCGGCTCCGCTTAAAAAACGCTCTGCTGAAACATGACCGTATTTTTTCTTTGCATACTGCCATATCATAACCTCAGTATCATCAAAAGGAGCAAAGCTTACATGACCTCCCTCTCCTGCTAAAGCTATATAATTTCCATTATCACAAGGAATTAAACCACTTACTCCAAGACCCGTTCCAGGACCTAAAACTACTTTTGGAGAATGCATATCTTGCATCGTTCCTCCAATTTGCAAAAGTTGCTCATTTGGCATTTTAGCAATAGCATAAGCTTGTGCGGTAAAATCATTAATGAGTATCAAAACATCTAATTTTAAAGCTTGTTTTGTAGTCTCTATGGAAAAAGCCCAATGATGATTTGTCATTTGCACCCAATCTCCTATAACAGGATTAGCAATAGCAAAAGCTGCAAATTTGATCTTAGGATTATCAAGTTTTGCAAGATAAGCCTTAACCGCATCGACAACGCTATCATAATCATTACAAGCTAAAACATCAATATGTTCAATCTCTCCGGGCGTCTTTTCAAGAGCAAACCTCGCATTAGTACCTCCAATATCAGCTAAGAGTCTAGGATAAGAATTTTTATTTTGAGTAATAGACATCGCAAACAACCTTTCTAGAATGAAGTATAAATGAAACAGGAAAATCGAAGTTTTCTTTTAAACTAGCCTTATCAAAAACCTTTTTTTTATTTTCTCCTACGATAAATAAAATAAGCTTAGAACAAGATTCTAAAGCATTTAAACTCATAGATAGTCTTTTATAAGGTGCTTCTATTGGATTTACAAAAACTATATTTTCAGAACAAATAAGAGCATTTTGAAATTCTTTTGCTTTTGCAAATAAAGACGCAATATGTCCATCAAGTCCCATACCAAGTACGGCTAAATCAGGATTATTATAAGAATCATTTGCCAATTTTACCAAGTGGGTATAGTCGAATTTTTCACTAAAATTTTTGAGTAAAGCATCAAATTTTGCTAATTTTGCCTTATTTTGCAAAAGATATTTTTTAATAAGTCCTGCATTGCTATCGGTATGATTTTCCGGCACTATTCTTTCATCGACTAAAGAGATATTACATTTTTCCCAAACTAAATCTAAGTTACTTAGTTTTTTAAATAAAGATATAGGAGACTTTCCTCCAGAAAATGCTAAATTGACAAAGTTTTTTTCTTTTATACTCTGCTTAGAAAAATCAAAAATAAAATCGATTAAAGATTTTTCACAAAGTTCAATATTTTCAAATTCATATAAATTAAATGCCATTAAAAAACACCTCAGTCATCTTTGTATTAACTAATACTAACAGACAAATAAATAAATCATTTACAATTTAGCGTTTTTTAAGTTCAAATAAAATTAAAATGTTTCAAAACTACACATTATTTAATAAAATATTCATAAAGTAACACTTATATCACCATCGTGCCATTTATATCCATCTTTTTCAATAAGTCCAAAAGATTCCTTTGGACCCCAACTTTTAGCAGGATAAAAAAATAATTCACTTTTATCATTTTTCCAATTTTTAAGTATAGGATCTACCCATTTCCAGGCAGCTTCAAGCTCTTCTTTATGATTAAAAGAGGAGGGATTAGACTCGATAATATCAAGAATTAATCTTTCATAAGCTTGCATTTGTGAGAGGGTATTGAAATTTAATTTCATAAGCTCAGTTTGCATTTTTTGTTCTGCTTCTTTTTTGATATTAATTTCGACTAATAATTCATTATCAGGCTGCAAATTAATAATAAGTTTATTCATAGCAACTTTATTTGTATCTTTAAAATATATAACAATACTAGCAAAAGATTTAGCCATTCTCTTGCCCGTTCTTAGGTAAAATGAAACACCTTCCCAAGCTTTAGTTAATAGCTCAGCCTTTAGAGCAACAAAGCTTTCTGTTTTACTATTTTCTTTGATGTTATTTTCCTCTAAATAGCCTTTAATATCTTTATTTTTGATGTATTGAGCTCTAATTACTTGCTTATTTAGAGTGTTTTCATTTAAAGGTTTCAGACTTTTTAGAATTTTTAGCTTTTCCTTTCTTATAGAATTGGGATTTAAATTCTTAGGAATTTTCATTGTAATTAGACAAAGAATTTGCAAAATATGATTTTGTAACATATCTCTTAGTGCTCCAGTATTATCATAAAATTCTCCCCTATTTTCTACTCCTAAGGTCTCAAAAACACTAATTTGCACACAGGATATATATTTTTTACTCCAAAAAGACTGGAAAATGGGATTAAAAACTCTTAAATTTAAGAGATTACGAACACTTTGTTTTCCTAAATAATGATCTATTCTATAAATTTGCTCTTCTTTATAGTATTTTGCAATGTTTTTATTAATCTCACAACAAGATTTCAAATCCATACCCAAAGGCTTTTCAAGAACTATTTTTACTTTTTTATCATTAAGTCCAACTAAAGCCAAATTGGAACAAGCTTGTATAAAAAATTCAGGAGAAATTGAAAAATAAATTATAACATTATTGCTTTTTTTAGATATTTGTTCTTTTAGTGAGTAAAATTCTTCCTTTTTAGCTATATTAATGCTTAAATAAGAAATATTGCGTGTAAATTCTTCCCATTTTTTCTCATCGCAATTTTTAATATGAATCTTAGCTTTATTTTCTAAGTGGGTTAAAAATTCTTCGCGACTAAAACTCGTCCTACCAGTAGCAATAATATTCGCTTTTAAAGAAATCAAGCCGTCTTTAAAAGCTTCATAAAGAGCAGGAAAAATTTTTCTTACCGCTAAATCCCCAGTAGCACCAAATAAAATAAAATCAAAATCTCGCATAAAAACTCCTATAAAATATTTAAAACATTAACATTTATACCAAAAAAAAGTTATAATTTAAAGCTATTATTTAGTAATTTTAATCTAAAATAAAGCTACGCTGCTTATAAACTTTAATATTTTTAGGAGAGAAAATGGCACAAAAAAAACTCTTAAGTATTACACAAAAAATTATCAACAGAAGCAAAAAAACAAGGGAAGCGTACTTAGAAAGAATTCAAAATTATTCGCAAAAAATTCATAGAAAAGACCTAGCATGTGCAAATCTTGCTCACGCTTATGCAAGCATTCCCTCTCATATTAAAGATAAAATCAAAGAAAATAAAAATTTGAATTTCGCCATAGTTTCAGCTTATAACGATATGCTCTCCGCTCATCAACCTTTGAAATTTTTCCCAGACCTTATTAAAAAAGAGCTTTTTACTTATGGAGCTTATGCACAATTTGCCGGAGGCACTCCTGCTATGTGCGATGGTATTACTCAAGGCTATGAGGGAATGGAACTTTCTTTGTTTTCTAGAGATCTTGTAGCTATGAGTACTGCAGTAGCACTTTCTCATAAGGTATTTGATGGAGCTTTTTATTTGGGAGTATGCGATAAAATCGTTCCAGGTCTTTTAATAGGAGCCTTGAGTTTTGGGTATTTACCAAGTATTTTTATACCATCAGGTCCTATGGTAAGCGGAATTTCAAACGATGAGAAATCAAAATCCAGGCAACTTTTTGCTGAGGGAAAAATCTCGCGTCAAAAACTCTTAGAAAGTGAAATGAAATCTTATCACGATGTTGGCACTTGTACTTTTTATGGAACTGCTAATTCTAATCAAATGATGCTAGAATTTATGGGACTTCACCTGCCTAATTCTGCTTTTATAAATCCAAACACTCCTTTAAGAGAAGCCTTAGTTAAAGAAGCTGCAAGACATATGGCTAAAAACAAAGTCAAGCCTATAGGAGAATTGCTCAGTGAAAAAAACATAGTAAATGCCATAGTGGGACTTATGGCTACCGGAGGCTCAAGCAATCACACCATACATCTCATAGCCATTGCAAGGGCTGCTGGTATTATAATAAATTGGGATGATTTTGATTTTATTTCTAGTATAACTCCACTTTTAGCAAGAGTTTATCCTAATGGCAAAGCCGATGTGAATCAATTCGAAGCAGCTGGAGGCTTAGCCTTTGTGATTAAAGAACTTCTAAGTGTAGGACTTTTACACGAAGATGCTTATTCTGTAATGGGTGAGGATATGTTTGCTTATACAAAAAATCCTTACTTTATAGAAAATAAAATCATCTATAAACAAAGCAGTGTAAAAAGTGAAAATGAAAATATATTAAGAAATATTGACAATCCTTTTTCTAAAGATGGGGGAATGAAAATTTTAAGTGGAAATATAGGTAGAGCCGTCATTAAAATCTCAGCCGTAAAAGAAGAACATCAGTTTATAAAAGCTCCTGCTTTAATTTTTCATTCTCAACAAGAATTTTTAGAAAGTTTTCATAAAAAAGAATTACAAAAAGATTTTATAGCTGTTTTAGTCTTTCAAGGTCCAAGGGCAAATGGTATGCCAGAGCTTCATAAACTTACTCCTGCTTTGGGAGTTTTACAGGATCAAGGCTTTAAAGTAGCTTTACTTACAGATGGCAGAATGTCCGGAGCTTCTGGAAAAATTCCAGCCGCCATTCATATGAGTCCTGAGGCTTTATTGGGTGGGAATATAGCTAAGATTAAAAATGGAGATATCATAGTTTTAGATGCTAAAAAAGGCAAATTAGATGTTTTAATAGATAAAGAAAAATGGAAAAAAAGAAAACTTAAAAAAGTCAAAAATACCTCAACTTTTGGTTGTGGCAGAGAGCTTTTTTCCAGTTTTAGAACCAGTAGTTCAAGTGCTGAAACAGGTGCTATGAGTTTTGGCGGATATTTTTCATAAAGGATAAATAATGAAAGCAAGAGAGATTTTAAAATTAAGTAAGATTATTCCGGTTATAACCATAGAGGATGTAAGCCATAGTATAGCTTTAGCTAAGGCTTTACTAGATGGGGGTATTAGAATTTTGGAAATAACTTTACGCACCAAAGAAGCTTTAAAGGCTATTGAGCTTATAAGTAAAGAACTCCCTCAAGCCATAGTTGGAGCTGGAACCGTGCTTAATACTAAGCAACTCGAACTTGCTATTAAAGCAGGAGCAAAATTTGCGATAAGCCCCGGATTTAACTATGTTTTTGCTAAGGATACTAAAGATTTTAATTTCACTTTAATACCAGGAGTTTCCACAGCCGGAGAACTTATGCTTGCTTTGGAATTTGGTTTTGATACTTTAAAATTTTTTCCTGCTGAGTATGCTGGTGGCATTAATATGCTAAAATCTTTTAGCGCCCCGTTTCAAGAGCTTAAGTTTTGTCCTACAGGAGGGATTAATGCTCAAAATATGAAAGAATATTTAAGACTTGAAAATGTGCTTTGTGTTGGAGGTTCTTGGCTTACTCCAAAAGAATTTATAGCAAATAAAGAATGGGATAAAATTACCAAACTTACTAAAAATTCTCTAGAATCAACTAAAATTTAGCTTCAAATAAAAAGCAATTAAAAATATTTTCGCGTAAATAATAAAAGCTAAATCACAAGAGAATGTTAAAAAATAATATAAAATTCGCTTAAAAAATTTAGGATAAAAATGGCTTTGATTGATTTGATAGAGGTGAGTAAGAGTTTTGGTGAGAAAATCATCTTAAACGAAGTAAATTTCAGTGTAAATGAAAAAGAAAAAATCGCTATCATAGGCAAAAACGGCGAGGGAAAATCTACTTTTTTAAAAATACTTTCTAAAGATTTAAACGCAGATAAAGGCGTGGTGTCCTTTCAAAAGGACAAAAGCGTGGCTATGCTTACTCAAAATGTGGATTTTAATATGAATTTGAGCTTAGAAGAGCTTATAAAAAAAGAGCTTAGCGGAATTTATGAGATCTTAAAAGAATACGAAAATTTGCAAGTTAAGCTTCAAAAAGAGCCTAAAAATGAAGCTTTGCTAAAAGAAATGGACGCACTCATAAATTTAATAGAAAGCAAAGACGCTTGGAATATCGAGGCGAAAATAAAACGCCTTTTAGAGGAATTTAAACTTTCTTGCTATAAAAATAGAGCGCTAAGCTCGCTAAGTGGAGGCGAAATAAGACGCGCGAATTTGTGCGTTCTTTTACTAAAAAGCCCTGATATTTTGCTTTTGGATGAACCAAGCAACCACCTTGATGTTTATATGACGCATTTTTTAGAAAAATTACTTAAAAATTCTAAAATGTGCGTGATTTTCATCTCACACGATCGCTATTTTATAGACGAAATAGCCGATAAATGCGTAGAATTAGAGGCTGGAAATTTAAAGGTTTTTAAAGGCGGATACACAAATTATTTAGAAAAAAAACTTGAAATTTTACAAAGCCTTGCTAAAAGTCACGAAACCTTGCTTAAACAGCTTAAAAGCGAGGAGGAATGGCTAAGAAGAGGAGTTAAAGCAAGGCTTAAGCGCAACGAGGGACGCAAGGAGAGGCTTTTTAAGATGCGAGAACTTGCAAAGAAAAATCCTAGCGATATAAAAAAACTCAAACTCGAGCTTTTTAGAGCAAATTTAAATTTCAACCAAGAAAAAAGCACAAACCGCAAAAAAATGCTTTTTGAGCTTAAAAATGTCAGTAAAAGTTTAGGAGGAAAGCTTCTTTTTAAGGACTTTAGCGCGAGAATTTTACAAGGTGAAAAAATAGCCGTTGTTGGTGCAAATGGTTGTGGAAAATCAAGCTTTTTAAAGCTTCTTTTGGGTGAAATTCAGCAAGACAGCGGCGAGTTAAAGAGAGGCGATATAAAAATCGCTTATTTTGACCAAGCAAAAGAGCTTATAAATTCGGATAAAAGCTTGATTGAAATTTTTTGCCCAAACGGCGGCGATAGAGTGCAAGTTCGTGGGAAAAATATGCATATTTACGGCTATCTTAAAAATTTCTTATTTCCTAAGGAATTCCTTGATAAGCCCATAAGCGTCTTAAGTGGAGGCGAGAAAAGCCGCCTTGCTTTAGCCTTACTTTTTACACAAGAATACGATATTTTAATCTTAGATGAGCCTACAAACGACCTTGATATAGCTACTATTAATATCTTAGAAGAATACCTGCTTTCTTTTGAGGGAGCTATTATTTTTGTTTCGCACGATAGATATTTTATCGATAAAATCGCTACTAAGCTTTATGCCTTTGAAGAAAACGCACACATTAGCATAGAGCATATGCCTTATACGCAGTATTTAGAGAACGAAAAAGATTTTAAAGACTTAAAAGAATTTAGCGTGAATTTAGAGAAAAACACCCGCAAAGAAAAAAGCTCTAAAAAGCTAAGTTATAAAGAAAACGAAATTTTGCAAACTTATCCGGAAAAAATAGAAAAATTAGAACTTAAAATTTCAGAACTTCAAAACGCCCTTTCTAAGCCCGAACTTTACGAAAAACTTGGCATAAACGCGCTTTATGAGGAGCTTAGCAAGGCACAAAAAGAGCTTGAAATTTTAGAAGAGGCTTATTTTGCCGTGCTTGAAAAAAGCCTTTGAAATTAAGGAATTTTAAGAAATAAAAATTTGTTATAATTGCAAAACTTAGCTTGTAAAATTTGGGCTGAGTTTGAAAAATCTAAAATTTGCTATTGCTTTAAAAAGGATTAAAATGAAGTGGGAGTTAAAAGAAAATTTTACAAACGAAAAAAAACCAGAGAAAATTTCATAACGCCTGAGTTAAAAAGAGTAGGCTGGAGTAAAGCAAAATCACTTGCAGACAATGCACACGAATACACTTTCATAGAGGAGCATACTTATACGCAAGGGCGTATTTTGCTAGAGGAAAATAAAATTTCAAAAGGCAAACAAAAACGCGTGGATTATCTTTTATTTTATCCTAAGACTCAAAAAAATTTAGCAGTACTTGAAGCAAAAAGCCTTGATAATCACGAATCTTTAGGGCTTGAGCAAACAAAAATTTACGCAAGAGATTTAGACGCGCCATTTGCTTACTCCACAAATGGAAAAAGCTTTGTAGAATACGAATTAATTGTTTGATATCATAGTAAAAAACATTGTGCAGTTTTGAGGATTAATTTTTATATTTTTTTCACATACAACAATATATTCTTCATTTATCGTATTTGATTTAAAGCCACTTTTATTACTAGGTGAGTTTAAAAGTGGCATTGAATTGTTTGAGATTTTACGCTTAATGGTCTGTAGGTGTCTAAAACCATTATTACAAAAAACCTCAGCTATAAATTTATCGGTTGGAAGTTCTATATTTTTTACTCTGCGATTTCCAACCACAAAAAATACCTTTCCGCTTACACTTATGTAGTTCGCTAAAGTCTTAATACTTTTTTCTAAATCAAAGTGAAAACTAGAAACTTCTAAAGCTCTTTTTGTATTGATTTTATAAATATCAAAAATATGTTCTTTTATTAACCCCTTGTTATAAACATTTTGCACCTTTTTACCACCTAATAATTTAGAAACAAGTCTCCTTGCGTCTTTGAAACCAAGCCATTCATTTATAAAAGTGCTAAATTGCCCATACGCAACAGTTGTTTTAGAGTCTCCATAAGGTGTGCTTGTAAGCAATGTGTCAAACATTTGTTTTGATTTTTTAAAATTTGTATTCGCGAGAGAAAAGGTAATGTTTTTTAATTTTGGTTGATAAAAATGCAAATAATTTTCCGTGAGTGTCTTTAAGTGTTTATTGAAAATTTCATAAACATTAGGTTTGTAATTTTCATAATTTTTCATTCTAAATAGCTTAAATTCATTGTTTCGCGTATAACTTGATTCTCTTAAGGTTTCACTAAAAGCTAGGAGGAGTAAATTTTGTATAGCTACATTGTTTGAGTGTTTTATACAAGAAAAAATAACCCTTAAATCTTATTGTGCTTCCTTGTGTATCCAAAAGTCTAGATTGGTGATATTTTCTAAAGGATTGTAATTTAAATCCTGTTTATTTTTTAATTCTAATTGTTTTAAAAGATTGTCTTTTTGTTTAAGGAGTTGTAAGGATTCTATATATTGTAACTTTGCCCTTGTAATCATTATCGCCAAAGTATTTAGATCAAATCCTACAAACTTTTTTATTCCATATTCTAAGCCACTTATAAAACTGCTTCCGATTCCGCAAAATAGGTCTAAGAGATTGCTCTTTTTAACCTTAAATTCTTTAAAAAGCTCTAGTCCAATTTGAGGAAGCATTGTGGCAGGATATTTGTGTAAATTTGGATACAAGCTCCCATAAGACTGCCCTAGAAAATCATATTTTGAATTGTATATAGCATAATATTCTTGCTTCTTTAAATCATTAGCTATGTTTTCTTGTGTGTTATAGTGTTTTTTTTACAAGAGTCATTTGAGTTTCTCGTCTATATAATTAATAATATAGCTCAACGGTTTTATAAAATTTTCTGTTTTTATATCTCTTCCTATAAAAGCACAATCGAAAAATTTAAACATTCCTTTGTGTTGAGGATTATTGATTTCATTATAGAAATTTACAGTAGTAAAGCATACAAGTGGCATAACGGGAGGATTATAAGAAATATTATATTTTTCTTTTATGCTAGATTCTGTACTTGCAATCTCCATTAGAAGTTTCCATTTGTAAGTTTGTCCAGCTCTTTCGCGTAAAGAAGTTTTGAGTGATAAAATTAAGCATTTATACAATTCTCTTTTGCAATTTAGACTATATATAACCAAATCCACATCTGGTTTTTGTGTCTCTTCTCCTACTTTTATACAGAATAATTCTTTATGTTTTGCAATAGAGGAAATTTTAGAGGTTATAAAAATGTTTTGTGCTATGTTACCTTGTGCTTTATTTTTAAGAAATATCCAAATAATCAAATTTGAAAATGCTCCTCCAGCGATACTTTTCCTAGCTTAAGAAGTATTGTTTATTTCACATTTTTGAATTCTTTTTTGAATAAGAATTTCTACTTCATTTTTGCAATCTATAAGGTAATTGTAAAGATGGTTAAAAACTTCTTGTAATTCAAATTTTTGATTAGAAATATCAGAATTAATTTTTTCAATCATTGGTATCATATAATATTTAGACTCTATGTTTTGCAATGTTCTTAATTCATCACTATTTAGCATTTTGGTTCTCACTTTATTTTTTAAATTTTTTATTTTGTCGTATTGTATCAATTTTATTTTTATAAAACACTTATTTGTTTTTTTTTAAAACAAACCCCGCTTAATAAAAAAATCGTCCAAAAAGCTTTCGAAGATGCGAACAATTTTATGAAAGATGGCATTCTTTTAAGGCAGGCTATAAACGAGATTGACAAGGTTAAATTAAGCTCTAAAAAAGAAGAGCAAAGGGCTTTAAGCTTGATTTATGAAAATTTCTTAAGAATCTTACAAAGTGCAGGATGCTCAGGAGAGTTTTACACGCCTCGCGCTATAACGGACTTTGTTATGAAAATCTTAGAACCAAAGCCGGGCGAAAAAATAGCAGATTTAGCTTGTGGAACGGGCGGATTTTTGATTAGCGCTTATCATTATTTAAATAAGCATCATAAAAATGAAACGGGCGAGGATTTTAGAGTGTTTCAAAATAGCTTTTATGGAATCGAAAAAAAAGCCCTACCTTTCATACTTTGCGCGACAGGATTTTTAATAAACGGCTTAGAAAATCCGAATTTAGAGTACAAAAACGCCTTTGATAAAGATCTTTTGCCTTTTGATAAAGAAACTCCTAACACCTTTGATATTATCACTATGAATCCGCCTTATGGAGGCAAGGAGACACCAACTATTATAAAGGATTTTCCTACTCAGTTTCAATCCAGCGAAACCTCAGATTTATTTATGGCTATAATCTTAGAAAGTTTAAATCACAGAGGCAAAGCGGCCGTAGTTTTACCCGATGGCTTTTTATTTGGTAACGATAAAGCAAAGATAAACTTAAAAGCAAAATTGCTAGATAAATTTGATCTAAATCTTATTTTACGCCTTCCAGCAGGTGTTTTTGCGCCTTATACAAACATTACGACTAATATTTTGTTTTTTGAAAATAACGGCGTAGGAACGCAAAAAACTTGGTTTTACCGCCTTGATATGCCAGAGGGTATTAAACAAAGCTTATGAAAGATGAGCATTTTAAGCCCTTTGATGAGTGAAATAAAAAGCGCGAGGTTTTGCAAGATGAAGCAGGGAATTTTAAAGCAAAATCCTACACTAAAGAAGAGCTTTTTAAAAACGGCTTGAATTTTGATCTTTGCAGTTTTGTAAGCGAGGAAGAAGAAATTTTATAGCCTTTTTTGCTTATAGAGCAAATTAAAAATGAACGCGAAAGGCTAAATAATACCTTAAATTCGCTTATGTATAAAATTTCAAACATAGTAAAAGAAAACGAGTAAAAAATGAAAACAAGCATTATGAAAAAATCCTTG
Organism: uncultured Campylobacter sp.; assembly: GCA_964637895.1. Lineage (GTDB taxonomy): Bacteria > Campylobacterota > Campylobacteria > Campylobacterales > Campylobacteraceae > Campylobacter_D. The sequence continues at coordinate 13,383 of CAZWYE010000018.1, forward strand.
CTAGATTACGCGATTAAAGTGCTTTTAATCAAGAAATTCCGCCGCGAAAATCCAAATTTAAACGCCTTAGAAGAGTTAAAAGAATTTAACAAAACTATAAAAACACAAAAAACCTTAAAACAAAAAGAACTAAAAGAACTAGAATTTGCTTTAAAACAAGGCTTTAAAAGCAAATTTAAAAACGCAAATTTCAAGCCTTAAAAAAGAGCTTAGCAAATTTGAAGAAATTTTGCCTTTAAAAGAGCAAAAAGACTTTATCCCTCCTTTTAAAATCCCAAATTCTTGGAAATAGGTCAAACTTTGGGATTTAGTAGAGATTGTTAGCGGAACTTCTTATAGTAAAGAAAATATCACTAAAGAGGGCATTAGAATTTTAAGGGGTGGAAATATCAACAATAAAACACATAGTTTGGATATTTTTACAGATGATATTGTAGTGCAACAACATTTATTAAACAAAGAGAAAAATATACAATTTGCAGACATTATTATAACCAGCACAAATGATAGGGCAAATATAGCTAAATGTGCATTTGTAGAAAAAGAGTTTTCAAATACACAAATAGGAGCTTTTCTTAGAATTATAAGGACACACAATAAGAAATTATCTAAATATATTTTTTATATTTTTCTTAGTTCGTTTTATGAAAAATATATTCAATCTTGCGTAAGCGGAACTGTTGAAAGTTTATTAAATATCAAAAACGAGTATTTGCAAAATTTCACAATCCCCCTACCACCTTTAAAAGAGCAAGAATTCATAGCAAAAAGCTTAGAAGAACTCTTTAAAATAAGCAAAGGCTTAAAAACACAGTAGTTTAAAAAATGATTTAAATTTAATATCTTATAAGCTTTCATTCATAAAGCTTAAGCGACTTTAAATTTTAAAATTTTGCAAATTTTAAGTTTATTTACTTTAAATTTAAACTTCTGCTCAAATGGTATATGAAAATTCAAAAAACCGGTTTTAAAACAAAATTAACAATAAAAAGCTAAACCAAAAAAACAAGCTTTAAATCTATGCGTTTTACTTAAAACTTTTTGCATTTTTATCAAAAAGATTAAAGCGTTTAAACCCTAGCACAAAGAAAGTTCGTTAAGCAGGTAAGAAACCTTATTTTTCCTCACTTCTATAAGGCTTAAAAAAATCCCATTTTTTATAAAATAAACGCCATCTTCTTGAAAACGAAGTTCTTTTAAATCAAGCTTTGTGCCGTTTTCAAGTTTGCTTAAATCTTTAAGAAAATTTTCTTTTAAATCTAGGTATTCAAGCACATTGAGGCTTTTTTCAAACTCGTAGTAAAAAACTCCCTCCTTAATGCGCTCTAAAGCACTTAAAGTCGCATTGATGCCAAGTTTTTGTGCAAAAAGCTCACAGTAAGAGCGCACATAAGCTCCCTCGCTTACACAAAGTTCAAGGCTTAAAAAAGGGTGCATATAGTGCAAAATTTCGCAAGAATAAATTTGCATTTTGCATTCTTTTAAGGCTATATTCTGCCCTTTTTTAGCAAATTCGTAAGCCCTTTTTCCCTGCACTCTTTTAGCACTAAATTTGGGCGGAGTAAAAGAAATCGTGCCTAAAAGCTCGTTTTTAACGCTTTTTAAAATTTCAAGGCTAAAGGCTTTAATTTGCTCTATGCTTTGAATGTTTTTATCATCAAGGCTTAAAGATTTCACTCCTAGCCAAAGCGTGGCGCGGTAGGTTTTTGGGCTTTTTTTAAGGAAACGAAAAAGCCTAGTAAATTGATTAAAAGCTACGATTAAAACGCCTTTTGCGAAAGGATCGAGTGTGCCAGAATACCCGGCTTTTTTAACGCCGTATTTTTTTTTAAGCACGGATAAAAAGGCGTTTGAGCTAAGTCCTGCGGGTTTATAAGCTACAAAAAGCCTATTCATTGCACTTTTTCTACGAAAGAAGCAAGGATTATGCGCTCTATCCCGCCAAAATTTATACCAAGTTTTAAGTCTTGCTTGTCCTTATTTGTGCTTACTATCCTACCTATGCCAAAAATTTTATGCTTAATCAAGTCTCCTTTTTTAAAGGCTTCTTGCATTTGCTTTTCTAAATCCGCACCCTCTCCTTTAAGCTCGTTTAAAAATTTGCTTTTTTCAAGCTTAGTTCTTGAGCCTTTATAAAATCTTGAATCCGCATAACTTAAGCAAAGTGCCTTTCTAGCACGAGTTATAGCAACATAAGCAAGCCGTCTTTCCTCTTCTAAATCGCTAGTTTGCGAATTTAGCGGAAAAAAATTTTCTTCTAGTCCCACTATAAAAACATAATCAAATTCCAAGCCCTTACTTGCGTGTATGCTCATCACATAAACGCTCTCGCCCACATCACTATCTTGCTCACTTAAAAGCGAAAGTTCATTAAGAATTTCATTAAGATTTTCGTAATTTTCGCTCTCTATTTTATCTTTCATTCCGGCATAAAACTCATCGATATTTGCTATCCTATCCTCTGCGTTAGGATCGTTTTTATAAGAATCTTTAAATTTAAAAGCGTCTTCAAGCTTATCGATTAAATCTTTTAAATCCGTGCATTCTTTAAGCATTTTAATGCGGTCTATAAAAAAGCTTATTTCTCTATCAAGTTTTTTTGAAAAAAACCCGCTTCCCTCGACATTGCAAAGGGCTTCAAAAAGCGAAATTTGCTCTTTATTCGCATAGTTTTCAAGCTTTTTTAAAGCCACTTCACCAAAGCCTCGTTTAGGGTGATTAATGATATTTTTAAAAGAAAAATCATCGCTAAGATTATTTAAAAATCTTAAATAATGAATGAGAATTTTAATCTCCGCTCTTTCATAAAATTTCATTCCGCTTAAAAGCTTGTAAGGAATTTGCTCTTTATTTAAAGCCTCTTCTAAGGAACGCGAAAGTGCATTAACACGAAAAAGCAAAGCAATCTGCGAAGCCTTAACGCCCCTTTGAAGCAGTTTTTTAATCCTTAAAACAAGCTCCTTGCTCTCGCTTTTTTCATCATCAAAACGCAAAATTTCAAGCTCTTCTCCTTGCTCTTTAGTGCAAATAAGCTCCTTGCCAAGCCTGTTTTTATTATGTTCTATGAGCTTGTTTGCAGCATTTAGAATTTGCGCTGTAGAGCGGTAGTTTTTTTCAAGTCTTACGAGCTTTACATTGTGAAATTCCTTTTGGAAATTTAAGATATTTTCTATTCTCGCGCCACGCCAACTATAAATACTTTGGTCATCATCGCCCACAACGACTAAATTTTCGTGCGTTTTGCAAATATTTTTAAGAATTTTATGTTGCAAATCATTCGTATCTTGATACTCATCGACCATTATATAGCGGTAATTTTTGCTTTGTTCTTTTGCGAAATTTTCATCGCTTTCAAGCAAGACATTGCTAAGCATCAAAAGATCGTCAAAATCAACGAAATTAAACCTTAAAAGATAGGCTTGATAGTTTTTATAATACTTAAAAATTTTTTGGAATTTTTGGTATAATTCTTGCTCGTTTTTAAAAGAATCTATAGTTTGAATAAGCTCCTCATCGTCTTTATAATTATTCTTAAAATCTGAAACGCACTCCAAAATATACGATGGATTATCATTTTTATCAATTAGCTCTTTTAAAATTTTCTTACAATCTGCAGAATCAAGTATAGTAAAATCGTTCTTACGCCCGAGTTTTTCTATATGAAGCCTTAAAAACAAAAGCCCGAATTTATGAAAAGTGCAAAGCAAGGGATTTTCACTGCTAGAATTTAAAAGGCTTAAAGCCCTTGTTCGCATTTCGTTTGCTGCTTTGTTGGTAAAGGTTAAAGTAAGCGTGTTAAACGCAGGAATTCCCACCTCACCGATAAGATAAGCAAGACGCGTAGTAATGGTCTTAGTCTTGCCACTTCCAGCTCCAGCCAAAATAAGCATAGCCCCATCAATATGCCTTGCAGCCTCGATTTGAGCCTCGTTAAGTCCTTCAAAAAGTTTCATTTTTTAAACAAGTTTTTGTTTTTAGGATTTTTAAGAAAGATATTAAGGGAATTTTGCGTGAGATTTTCTCCCTTTCGCTCATAAGAGCCAAAATTCACAAACAAAACGCTCTCCTCCACTTGAATATGCGTAATAGCACCAATATCCACGCTCACAAAAGTAGCAAAATCCTCAGGTCCAAAACCTGCGTGAAAATGAATCTGCTCTTTGTCTATTTTAAGAGATTCAAAGGTATAACCGGCTAGTGCAAACACGGCGTAAGGATTTTTTTTCACATCTAAATTTTCGGGCAAATCCGGGTCAAAATCGACGAATTTAGTATTTACAACTATGGAAAATGCTATGTTTTTATCCATTAGCATTTCAAGCACTTCAAGGCAGTGTTTTTGCATAAGTTTGATGAATTTTTCATCTTTTAAAACCCCGCTCATTTTTCCTCCTTAGAAACGAACTCATTTACAAGTTTTGCTATCTCTTTAATGCCAATTTCCCAAAAATTCTCATCTTCTAAATTAAAACCAAACATAGCCACAAGTTCTTTTGGGCTAACGCTTCCACCTAAAGAAAGCATTTTTATGTAAAGTTCTTTGAAATTTTCACACTTGCCGCTTTTATAAAGCCCGTAAAGTGCAAGAACCAAAAGCTGTGCAAAGCCGTAAGCATAGCAATAAAAAGGCGAGTGGATAAAATGCGGTATATAAGACCACCACAAGGCATAATCCTTGCTTAAAACGACGCTATTTTTAAACATTTTTTGCGATTCTTCAAGCCAAATTTGATTAATTGCGTCCGTGCTAAGCTCGTTTTTATGTGCGTGAATGCGTCTTTCAAAACAAGTAAAAGTAATTTGCCTATAAAGCGTTGCGAAAATATCCTCAATCTTTGCCGCATAAAGTGCGACAAGCTCGTCTTTTGAAAGCGTATCTTTAATGGTATCAAACACAAGCATTTCTGCAAAAACCGAAGCCATTTCTGCTGTGGTTAAAGGCGTATCTTGGTTTAAAAAGCTAACTTTATAAGAAAGCTTTTGATGAATGGTGTGTCCTAATTCGTGCGCGAGGGTGAAAAGATCGCGCCTTTGATTAGTAAAATTTAGCAATATAAAAGGGTGAGCATCCGGCGTTGTAGGGTGAGAAAAAGCACCTCCTTGCTTTTTATCTTTTGCAAACACATCGATCCAGCCCTTTTCAAAGGCTTCTTTTGCTATGCTTTCAAATTCAGGCAAAAAAGCCTTAAAACTCTTTAAAACTATTTCTTTGCTTTGTTCGAAGCTAAATTTTTTCTCCCTACCCAAAGGCGCATAACGATCATAGTCTTTAAGCTTTTTTAAGCCCAAAATCTGCCTTTTTTTCTTATAAAATTTCTCTACTAGATCAAAATTTTTCTGCGTAGTATTTACAAGTGCATCAACGCTTTTTTGTGAAATTTGATTGCTAATGTGTCTTGGAGCTTCCGCATTTTCGTAGGATTTTAAAAAGCAGATATTTTTTCTTTCTGTTTTAATCATATTTAAAATAAAGGTCAAAAGGCTTGAGTTTTTCTTTAAAACCTTGCTGAAATTTCGTGCCGCTTTTTTGCGAATTTTCCTATCCTCGCTGTAAAGTTTGCTTAAAATTTCTTCTTCGCTAAGCTTCTTGCCCTCAAAAGGAATTTTCAAAGCACTCATACTCTCATCAAAAAGCCTTGAAAACGCACTTGCACCCGTGTTTGAAAGATAGAGTAAAACCCTTTCCTCACCTTGGCTTAAATTATGCTTTTTATTTTTAAGCCAATTTTCCAAAAAAAGCGAGTATTCTTTGCAAAACTCCTTAAATTCCAAAGCCTTAGCCTCATCTAAAGCACAAAATTCAAGCTCGAAAAAAAGCAAATTCTCCTCAATCTCCTTGCACTCCTCCTCATACTTTGCATAAAAGCTTCCAAAACTCGTATCTTTAGCAAAAATCAAATACGCATAGCTTAGAATTTTGCTGATTGCAAGGCTGATTTGCTCGAATTCTTTTAAGGCGTTTAGGAAATTTTCGCAGTTGAGTTTATGAAGCTGATTTTCGAATTTTTCTTTAAATAATAAAGAGTTTTTTTTGTAATCTTGCGTGTAAATTTGCAAAGATTTTTCGTCCTTAAATAACGCAGTTAAATCCCATTCTAGCATATTTTCTCCCTAGTTTTCTAAAATAAGTTTCTTTAAAACCGCCATTCTAATAGCAACGCCATTTTTAACCTGCTTTAAAATCAAAGCCCTCTCATCGTTCATCACCTCATCACTTATATCTATATTACGATTTACGGGTCCGGGGTGAAGCAAAATAAGCTTTTTGTTTTTAAGCAAATTTGCACTTAAACAAAAATCGTTCGCATAATCACGCAAAGATGCGTAAATATTTTTATTATGCCTTTCAGTTTGCGTCCTTAAACTCATAATAATATCGGCTTTTTCTATGAGTTTAGCGTCAAGTTTATAAGATTTTTCTAAGCTTAAATCCGGCATAAAATGAGGCGGTGCAACCAGCACGATATTAAGCCCGAAACGGCTTAAAAGCTCGATATTTGAAGCAGCAACGCGTGAGTTTTTAATGTCTCCTACTATGAGTATGGTTTTATCCTTAACTTTTCCTTTAAAATGCGTCCAAATAGTGAAAAGATCAAGCAAGGCTTGAGTAGGATGAGCATGCTTTCCATCGCCTCCGTTAAGCACAGGACAATGCATATGCTTAGCCAAAATATGAGGCACACCCGAATGCGAATGCCTTACTATGATAGCATTAGGACTCATCGCGTCTAAATTCGCAGCCGTATCGTAAAGCGTTTCACCCTTTCTTAAACTACTCCTTGAAACATCGAGCCTTAAAACCTTTGCACCAAGCCTATTTGCCGCACTTTCAAAAGAAGAAAGCGTTCGTGTGGAATTTTCAAAAAATATAGTCGTAACGCTCTTGCCTTTAAGATCTTTGCGTGGCTTTTCGTCCAAAAAATCCTTAGTATCCTTAAAAAGCTCTAAAATTTCGTCCTTGCTAAAGTCCTTTGTGGTGATAAGATGCCTCATTTTGCCTCGCTTCAATTTTCGTTGGGCTATTTTAGCGAAGTTAAACTTAATTTTTAAGCAAAAAACACCACCAAAAATCGCTTCAAACTAAGCAAATTTTCTGCTTGAAATTTTAAAATTAAGATTTAAAAATTTAAAATCAAAATTTGGATTTAAAAAATTATGGTTTGGTTTGAAATTTAAAATTGAAATTCTTTGAAAATTTCGGTTTAAATTTTTAGTTTGAAGTTTAATGCAAAAATTTAATACGCCTTAAATTAAGCCAAAGATTTAAGCTAAGATTTAAAAAAACGCTTGAAATTTAAAAATACTTTAAAAAAAATGGTGGGACTAGCAAGACTTGAACTTGCGACCTCACCCTTATCAGGGGTGCACTCTAACCGGCTGAGCTATAGTCCCAAATAGTAGAGTTTGAAAGCTCACTAAAGACTTGTTTAAAAGCTTAAATTTAAAAACAACCCGTCCGAAGCGAAATTTAACCTTGCTTTTTAAAAAGAAGCTTTAAAATGGTGGAGAATAGCGGGATCGAACCGCTGACCTCCTGCGTGCAAAGCAGGCGCTCTCCCAGCTGAGCTAATTCCCCTTTTTGAGTTTGAAAGTTGCAATTTTAAAATAAAAAACTAAAAACTAAGCTTAAAAAAGTTAAAAAATTTGAATTTATTTAAAAATTTATTCAAATACAAAAAGAATTTTCAAATTTTTAGCAAGTTTATCCGATCTTTGCTACGAATTTTTGCATTTTGTTTTCTATGGACGATAAAATTTTGCACGATAAATTTAAATATTGCCTAAACGCTCCTCTAAAATGAATCAAGCTTTTAATATTTTTATTCAAATTTATCTTAACTATATTCTTTCGTCTAATTTTTATCAAAAATATATTTTTATAGCCTTTTTTTAAAAATTATTTTTTATAAATTTTCGCATATTTTCTCAAATTCAGCATAATACTTCCACGACTCAAAAATTTGTGGATAATGCTTTATCACAAAGCTATATTGCGTTGTAATTTTGTCTTTAAACAAAAATGCTAATTTTTTATCCTGTCTAAAAATGTCGAATAAATCTTGTTCTTTAAACATAATCTGGCTATCTTGCTTGATTTTTTCCTCGCATTTTGCAAAATATTTTTTAAGATAAGCCGTGATTTTTTCTAAAATTTGCGGGCTTTTTTCCAAGCTTTCAAGCTCATTTTTGGCGATATAAACACGGGCTTTTATTTTGTCTATTATGAGCTCATTTTGCGTAAAAGTTTTTATACATTCAGTGAAATTTTCATCGTTTTTAGGCTCTTTGCAAAGCTCGATTTTGATATTTTCATACTTAAAAGTGCGGACAAAAAGTGCATTTGCGATAAAAAGGCTGTTAGAATTTACATATTTTTCAAAATTTTTAGGCTCTTTTGGTGGCTCAAAATTAAGCTCTCTAGCTAGTTTTTCTAGAGTTTTAAACGCATTTTTTGGCAAAATTTCCTCCATACTCACGCAGAAAATTTTCGTCGCCTGTTTCAAAAAGGCATTAAGATAAAAATTTCCCTCCTTGTCTCTGTCTTTATTGCAATAATAATTCATCAAATCCTTTAAAGCTGGCACTTTCCTTAAAATTTCAAAGTCAAATAAAGCTTTCATAGGCGTTTGAAGCGTGAATTCCCTTAAAATCGGCTTTGAAAATCCGCCCCTTGTAATGTGATTTACCAAAGGAAGCAGGTTGCAAATCGGGTCTCTAACCACGCACAAAACAGGACAAGACTTAGCACAAAGTGCCACCATTTTTAGCCTCGTGCCGTTGAAATTTGAGCCAGAAACTATCACGCCGTTAAAGCCGTTTTTGTTATCCAAAAGCATTTTGTAGGTTTGTTTGTATTGAAAATCGCCATCGCCCCAGTGCCTGTTTAAATTCACTTCACAAAGCCTTAAAAAGTGCGTCATACTCGTGGTTCCCGCACCGTGTATAAGAGAAAAAATGAATTCATAAAAAGGCGGCAAAGGCAAATTCAAATCCCAAGCAAGCTCGGCATCTATGC
>CAZWYE010000019.1:0-21524 GCA_964637895.1 uncultured Campylobacter sp.
TGCACAAGATCAATTTACTTATGCTTACAATGACGAACGAATCGGCATTGACTGGCAACTTAAGCAAGAGCCAATTTTATCAGCAAGAGATTGCTTTGTTAAGAAAAATTCCTTATAATGTCAAAAACAACTCCACAAAGGAAATATCTTGAAAGGAATTATCTTAGCAGGCGGCAGCGGAACTAGGCTTTATCCAACGACTCTTAGCGTTTGCAAGCAACTTTTGCCTGTTTATGACAAGCCTATGATTTATTATCCTCTCTCTGTGCTAATGCTAGCAAAAATTCGCAAGGTCTTGATAATCTCCACACCACAAGACACACCTAAATTCTCTCAAATCTTTGGTAGTGGCGAATGGCTTGGAATGGATATATCTTACAAAGTGCAAGAATTCCCAGACGGACTCGCACAAGGACTTATTCTAGCACAAGACTTTGTAAAGAATGAAAGTATCGCTATGATACTTGGTGATAATATCTTTTATGGTCAAGGATTTTCTACTATGCTACAAAAAGCACGAGAATTTGCAGAAAAAGGCATAGCAAGTATTTTTTCATATAGAGTTAAAAATCCAGAGCATTTTGGTGTAGCAGAGCTAGATGAATTTGGAAATGTTATAAGCCTAGAAGAAAAACCAAAGAATCCTAAAAGTAACTTTGCTGCAACGGGCTTGTATTTTTATGATAATAATGCGATAGCAATCGCAAAGTCGCTTAAACCATCTCCTAGAGGTGAGCTAGAAATTACAGATGTAAATCGAATTTACTTAGAGCAAGGAAAACTGCGTTCGCAAGTGTTAGGGCGCGGTTTTGCTTGGCTTGATACAGGCACACACGATAGTCTTATTGATGCTGGATCTTTCGTGCAGACCATTGAACTTAGGCAAGGTTATAAAATAGCGTGTTTAGAGGAGATTGCTTATCATAACGGCTGGATTAGCAAGGAGCAACTTTTAAGTCGTGCAAAATCACTTCAAAAAAGCGGTTATGGTGTATATTTGCGTCAAATAATTGAGGCAGAGTAATGCTGAAAAATCTTTTAATCACAGGCGGGGCAGGATTCATAGGCAGCAACTTCGTAGAATATTTTGTAAAAAAATATCCAAATATTCGTGTGATAAACCTTGATTTGCTAACATATGCTGGGAATTTAGAAAACTTAAGCAAGATTGATAAGGACGCAAATTATGTTTTTATCAAGGGCGATATTTGCGACTCTGCACTTGTGAAAGAAATTTTTGCAAAATACAAAATAGATAGCATAATTAATTTTGCAGCAGAATCGCATGTGGATAATTCAATACTTAACCCAAATGCATTTATAAAAACAAATATAAATGGCACCTTTAATCTCCTGCATAATGCCTATTTAGCGTGGTTTGATGCTCCGCATTCACCAAAAAGCGAAAGAAAGTATCACAAATTTCACCACATTAGCACCGATGAAGTTTTTGGTAGCATTGAAAAGGGAAAATTTGATGAAAACTCACCTTATACACCAAACTCACCATATGCCGCCTCTAAGGCAGCTAGCGATATGCTTGTTAGAAGCTATCATCACACTTATGGTTTAAACACATTAATCACAAATTGTTCAAACAACTACGGACCCAAACAGCACGATGAAAAGCTAATTCCAACGATAATTCGTAGTGCTTTAAATTTAGAAGAAATTCCACTTTATGGCGATGGTAAAAATGTCAGAGACTGGCTTTTTGTAGAAGACCACTGCCGTGCCATTGATTTGGTATTTTTTTCAGAATTTTTCGGCGAGGTTTTTACTATTGGTGGAAATTGCGAAAAGCAAAATATCGAAGTAATACGAGAAATTTGCACTAGACTTGATAAAATTACACCTAGAAAAGATGGAAAATCATATACTACGCAGATTAAATTCGTAAAAGATAGAGCAGGACACGACAGACGCTATGCAATATCAAGTGCGAAAATCTCACAAAAACTTAACTGGAATCAAAAAGAAAGTTTTAAGAGTGGCATTGAAAAAACAATTTGCTGGTATTTAGACAAATATAAAAAAATATTAGATTTAAAATGAAGACAAAATTCTTTAGAAAATTAACAACTAAACTCAAAATATTTTGGTTTCGCAAATTTTTATCAACTCTTCGTGTTGAGGGAAATTTTCATATAAACTCACCTACTTTATTTTTAGGTGATAATAAATCAAAGATTAAAATCGCTAATAAAGTTCATCTTGGATACTACCCAAGCCCTTATTTTTTTAGTGGCTATAATCATCTAGAAGTTCGGGGGGGGGGGATTATCTTGATTGGTGAAAATACTTTTATCAATAATGATTTTTCGCTTTGTGCCGAGAAAGCAAATATCATCATAGGAGCACATTGTTTTATAGGTCCAAGATTTTTTGCTATGAGTAGCGACGGACATGGCTTAAGTATAGCAAATCGCAATGACTTTAATATGATAAAGGCAAAAGATATAATAATCGGCGATGATTGCTTTATCGGTGCAAATGTGATTATACTAAAAGGTGTGGAACTTTGGCGAGGTTGCGTTGTTGGAGCTGGAAGTGTGGTAACAAAAAATTTCCCACCAAATTCGCTAATATGCGGGAATCCTGCACGATTTGTTAGAAAAATAGAACAGGAGACTTAAATGGAGTCTAAAATAAAAAAAATATATAAAATAATAAATTTCAAATCTTTCGATACAAAAAATTCTAACTTAGTGGCTTTACAAAAGGACTCAAACTGCCCATTTGAAATTAAGCGGGTTTTTTATATTTTTGGCGTAAGTGAAAATGTAGTGCGAGGCAAACACGCAAACAAAAACTCGCAATTTTTACTCATCGCACTAAGTGGAAGCTGTAAGATAAAGGTTAGATATTTTCAAAGCGAAGAAATTTTTTGCTTGGATAGTCCAAAAAAGGGGCTGTTTTTAGGAAAAATGCTATGGAAAGAAATGTTTGACTTTTCAAAAGACTGCATTTTGCTTGTTTTAAGCGATTGTTACTATGACAAAGACGAATATATCTATGATTTAACAACTTTGTCTGGGGGGGGGGATTATAGTTATTTAAATACCTCTCTTGTAGCTTAAGGAGTGCGGATGAATTATAAAATGCTATCCGTGCGAATTTTTAGCGATGAAAGGGGAAACCTTGGCGTGTTAGAAGCTCTTAAAGATTTTTCTTTTGAGATTAAGCGGGTGTATTATATTTTCAACACCTCACCAAAATTCGATAGAGGCTCACACGCACACAAAGAACTAGAGCAGGTCGTGTTGTGTTTAAATGGAAGCTGCGAATTTGTGCTTGATGATGGTTTTAATAAAGAAATAGTAACCTTAGATTGTCCTACAAAGGCACTTTATATAGGCAAAAATATGTGGCGAGAAATACGAAATTTAAGCGAAGATTGTATTTTGGTAACTTTGGCGAATGATTATTATAGTGAAGATGAATATATTCGGGACTATCAGCAGTTTTTAAAAACCATAGGGAGATTTTAAATAAAAATAAAACTAAAATATGATAAGATGGAAGTTTTTAAACTAGGACATAAATCTAAATGAAAAAATATAAATTGATCATTATTGGTAGCGGAGAAACTGCAAATTTGGCTTACGAATACTTCACATACGATTCTGAATTTGAAGTTTGTGCCTTTGCTGTAAATAAAATTTTTAAAAAAAATGATACCTTTTTACAGCTTCCACTTATTGATATAGAAAATATTGAAAATTTATATTCCAATAAAGAATTTTATGTTTTCGTCGCTATGGCAAGTGCAGAGTTAAATTACGCACGCACAAAAGTTTATCAAACACTAAAGCAAAAAGGATATAAATTTGCAAATTATATATCCTCAAAGGCATTTGTATGGAGAAATGTTAAATTTGGAGAAAATTGCTTTATCTTAGAAAACAACACCTTACAACCTTTCACAGAAATAGGCAACAATGTTACGATGTGGAGTGGAAATCATCTAGGACATCGCTCTATCGTGCGAGATAATTGCTTCATCACTTCGCATTGCGTTATTTCGGGTTTTTGTGAAATTGGTGAAAATTCCTTTCTTGGTGTGAATTCTTGTATTGCCGATTCTGTTAAAATTGCTAAAGACAATTTCATAACATTAGGTAGTGTGATTAATAAAAACACACAAGAAAATACCATATATCGCGGAAATCCCGCAGAAGCTTCAAAAATTTCTGCTAAAAAATTCTGCAAGGTCAAAGAATAAATAAAAACTATGCAATGGAAAAAAGGGGGATTGATTTACTGCCCAAATAATGAGAACTCTTGGATACATAACACAGTATTAACACCTCAACCTTTTTTACTAAACTCAAATACAATTCGCATTTATGCTTCATTTAGAGACTCGTCTGGTGTTGGAAGAATTGGATATTTAGATTTAAACGCGAAAAATCCTAAAGAAATTTTAAAAATATCACAAGATCCCGTTTTAGATATAGGAGAAAAAGGTTGTTTTGATGACAATGGATTAATCTTAGGTGAAGTATTGCGTATAAAAAATAAGATTTATATGTATTATGTTGCTTTTCAAATTCCTCAAAATGCGAAATTTCTAGCGTTTTCAGGTTTAGCAATAAGCGAAGATAATGGAGAAAGTTTTACAAGAATTTCAAAAACACCAATACTAGATAGAAGTGATGAAGGTATTTTCGGGCGTTGTATTCACAGTGTGCTATACGAAAATGGAATTTTTAAAGTGTGGTATTCTGTGATTTATAAATGGACTTGGATTTCGGGTGTTGCTTATCCAACTTACTTTATTAAATATTTAGAATCTAAAGACGGCATAACTTTTGCTAAAAATGGTAAAACTTGTATTAAGTGCCGTGGTAATGAATATAGAATTGGTCGTCCAAAGGTTTATAAAGAAGAGCAAGGTTATGCGATGTATTATACCTCTGATAATCTTGCAAAAGAATACAAATCCGGCTATGCTTGGAGTAAAGACGGAATATCTTGGGAACGACGCGATAGTGAATTTGGTTTAAAGCTTTCAAAAAACGAATTTGATTCGCAAATGATTTGTTATCCTACGCTTTTAAAATTTGATAAAATAACATATTGTTTTTATAGCGGAAATAATATGGGTAAAAGTGGCTTTGGTTATGCAGAACTAAAATAAATTGTGAAAACTTGAAAATTTTATGTTACACTTAATAAAATACAAAGGAGAGTTTCAATGGAAAACAAAGACATAAGGCTTATATTAAATAATATAGGAATAATTAAAAATGCAAATTTAAAAATCAACGGACTTAGCGTTATAGCCGGTAAAAACGACCAAGGCAAAAGCACAGCAGGAAAGGCGTTGATGGCTTTGATTAAAGCGGATAATATCGGTAAAGAATCTCATCAAAAGCACTCACAACAAAAACAATATTTTAAAAGACTTATTAGCTTGATATTTGATGGAAATATTTCAAAAGATGGTAAAATTCATTTACAAAACAAAAATCGAGACATTATTGTAAAAATTAAAGATGATAAATGTTCTTCTTTTGAAAGTAATGGCAAAGCATGTATTTTTCGCGACTGCACCCTTATTCAAACCCCGATTATATGGGATTTGTGCGAATTTTTTTCTTCCACTGCAACATTGGAAGTCTATGAAAATTTTTATCAAAAAGTTACCTACATTAAATATCCTTATGTATTATGGGATTTATATAAAAAACTTAGCATTAAAAAACAATATAATATGCCACAGACAAATATCAAAAAAATACTAGAGTCTATTAAGTCGGTAATGAAAGGACAATTTATTAAAAAAAATAATAAATTTTATTTTTCGCGTCCTAGAGATGAAGGTGGAATCGATGAAATTTCGCTTAAAAATACTGCCACAGGTATTAAAAGCTTTGGTATAATTCAAATGCTTTTGGAAAATGCTTATATTACTAAAACTGGCTTTTTTGTTTTTGATGAGCCAGAAAATCATCTACACCCTGTATGGCAAGTGAAATTTGCTGAGATTTTTATAGAACTTGTTGAAAAAGGAATTTGCATTATGATTAATACACATAGCCCATATATGATCGAGACTTTAGAAAAATGTAGTAAAAAATCTAAAATTAATGCAAATTTTTATCTAGCAGACAACGGAGAAATAAAGCAAATTGACGATGATAACAACGCTACATTAGAAGCTATATTCCAAAAACTTAACGACTCTTTTGTAGAAATAGATAAAATAGACGAAATAGAGAAAGAAAATGACTGATTTGTCTTTATTAAAAAATCGTTTCAAAAACTATTTAAAAAGTCTTAGAGACACAAGCTGTGATGAAGACAAAAAAGTTTATTTATGTCAAAGCAACGAAAAAGTTTATGATTTTGATAGATATATGACAAACAAAAACAGAAACGAATATAGAAACGAAAAAGGTAAAAAATCTTTTGATGCTCTTTATTTTAAAGACAAAATGATTTATTGTATTGAGTTTAAGAATCAAAAATATAGTAACATTAAAAGCGATGATATTAAAGGTAAATACATAGATAGTCTAAACGAATTATATAATGTTTTTAAAGAATTTGAGTTGAAAATAGAAGATTATAACTTTCATTTATATGTAGTATTTAAAAATCCTACAAACAACGAAGAAATTTATCGTGCAAGATATAAAAAAAATGAAGTTCATTTTGGGTTAGACAGTAGCGATTTTTTAAAAGAAATAGAAACAAAAATAACAATAGATAAAAAAAATATTAAAACAAAATGCGTCGATGAATATAAAGAAGAATATAAAAAAGTATTTTCTACTCCCTGTGAAAAAGTTAGTCGCAATGATTCATATTAAACAATACAGCGAAAATTTCAAGTCCCTATGGAATGACTTTAATAAAAATGCAAAAAATGGGCTTTTTATGTTTAATAGGGATTATATGGACTATCATTCAGATAGATTTCAAGACCACTCATTGCTATTTTACGAGGACGATAAGCTTTTAGCACTCCTGCCATTAAATTTCAAAGATAGACTTTTATACTCACACGAGGGGCTTACATTTGGTGGATTTGTCATTGCAGAATCTATGCGACAAGGAAAAATGTTTGAATGTTTTATGAGATTGCAAGAATATATGCGACAAAACAACTTCGAAAGGCTCATTTACAAGGCAATTCCATACATTTATCACAAATACCCAGCACAAGAAGATTTATATGCTCTTTTTAGAAGCGGTGCAAATGTTTATCGCGTAGATTGCTCAAGCACACTTGAAAGTCCGCATTTTATCGCCTTAGCTAAAGGCAGGAAATCACAAATTTCAAGGGCAAAACGAGAATGTGTAGAAGTGGAATATTCAAATGATTTTTGCTCTTTTATTACGCTTTTAAACGAGGTTCTCCAAGCAAGACATAATACAAAAGCCACACACTCAGCTTATGAGCTTAAATTACTACATTCAAAATTTAAAGAAAATATCGCCTTGTATCTTGCAAGAAAAAACAGCGAAATTCTAGCTGCTGCCTTGCTCTTTATCTACCCAAACCTAGTACATACGCAGTATTTAGCAGTAAATGACGAAGGTAGAAAAATTGGTGCATTAGATTTACTTATAAAAACCTTAATCGATAAATTCGCCAAAACAAAACGATATTTTGATTTCGGAATCTCCACAGAAAACAATGGCTTATATTTAAATCAAGGTTTAATCGCACAAAAAGAGGGTTTTGGTGCAAGAACTATAACGCACAACTTCTATGAGCTTCTCCCTATTGGGGGGGGGGGGATTAGCTCTTTTTATCGCACTTTTTTTATTATTTATTCTATTTACCACACTTTATTTTATAAAATCTTTGCCTTTATGCTTAAATTTTACAAGGCATTTTTGTGAGTAAGCATATGGCAGAAGAAGTAAAGATACACAATTTAGCCGATGTGCAAAGTCAAAACATAGGCTCTGGCACTAGAATTTGGCAATTTTGTGTGGTTTTACCAAATGCCATAATCGGCAAGAATTGCAATATTTGTGCACATTGTTTTATCGAAAATGATGTAAAAATAGGAAATAATGTAACCATAAAATCCGGTGTGCAACTTTGGGACGGAATTTGCATTGAAGATAATGTATTTATCGGTCCAAATGTAAGCTTTTGCAACGACAAATATCCGCGTTCTAAGTTATATCCACAGAATTTTTTACGCACGGTTGTTAAAAAAGGTGCTAGTATCGGTGCAAATGCTACGATTTTACCCGGCGTAACCATAGGCGAGGGTGCGATAATTGGTGCTGGAGCGATTATTACAAAGGACATTCCAGCACACACAAAAGCTATAACTAAGATTAAAACAACAATAACACAAAACCACATTGAAAGAACAGGGGGGGGGGATTTAGTTAATTATTGTGCTATTTTAAAATTTATTTTTATAGCATTTTACATTAAAAATTATCAAACTTCGATATTTAAACAAAACGCCACTTTGCTTTGCAAAAGGAAAAGTGCGTGAAAAAGCTAAATTATGGCAAAAATATTAATTTGCGTTTAGTCTTGCTAAAAGATGCAAAATTTATTTGCGAATTAAGGCAAAATAAAGGCAAATTCTTATCAAAAACAAGTGCTAAAATATCCGAACAAAAGCGGTGGATTCGCTCTTATAAAGAACGCGAAAAAGAGGGTGTAGAATATTATTTCATTATCGAGTCAAAAACTAAAGAAGCATTTGGCTCAGTAAGATTGTATGATTTTTTAGACAATTCTTTTTGCTGGGGAAGCTGGATTATAAAGGACGGTGCACCCTTTAGTGCAGGGATAGAATCAGCACTTTGTGTCTATATTTATGGTTTTGAGTGTTTGGGATTTACAAAATCTCATTTTGATGTACATAAGCAAAACACGCAGGTTGTGGCATTTCACAAGCGATTTGGTGCAAAAATTATAAAAGAAGATGAATTAAATTATTATTTTACACTTTCAAAAGAAGATTTTTTAAAAGCAAAAACCCGTTTTGCAAAATATCTCGCAGGGGGGGGGGGGATTATAGACGCGAAGAATTCGTTGTTAAGCGTTTAAAATCGCGAAATTTTGCAACTTTAAAATTAGCAACACAACTTTGCACTTTGGAGCTCGAAAGTGCTTAGGCTGTGTATCGCTGGAAAAAACAGCATTGCGGTAAATGCTCTAAAATTTGCGTTAAAACACTTAGCTAGTGATGAAATTTGTATCGTGTCAAATGCAAATGATATTGGCTTAGATTCGTGGCAACCTTCACTTTTAAAAGTCGCTAGAAACCTTAATGTGCGAGTTTGTACTTTACAAGAAGTGCAAGATTTAAAGAATATAACCTTTATTTCACTTGAATTTGATAAAATCATTGACATTCATAAATTTCAAACAAAAGAACTTTATAATATCCATTTTTCCGCACTTCCAAAATACAAAGGCTGTTTTACTTCAATCACTCCAATTCTAAATGGCGAGAGTCAAAGTGGCGTAACGCTGCATAGAATCGATAATGGAATCGACACAGGTGAAATTTGTGCACAAAAAATGTTTAAAATAGACCTGCAAGATAGTGCTCGCGATTTGTATTTTAAATACCTAAAATTTGGATTTTTGCTGTTTTGCGAATACTTTGAAACATTGCTTTGTGGAAAACTAGAATCGCAAAAACAATCAAACTTAAATGCTAGTTATTTTTCAAGAAAAGAGCTTGATTTAAATCTTAAAATAAACTTAAATAAAACAAGCTTTGAAATTCACAATCAACTAAGGGCGTTTATTTTTAAAGAATATCAACTACCAAAAATACAAGGCTTAAGCATTGAAAAAAGCATTTTAAGCGATGAGTTAATTGCAAAAAATACACTACAAAAATACAAAAATAAATTTATCATTGCTGGAATCGACGGCTTTAAAATCGAAGCGTTTTTAACAAAGAATTAATTTATTTTTGGTAGAATGAAACGCTTGATTTGAAACAAAAGGCTTAAAATGAGTGCTCCAAAAATTTCAATTCTTTGTCCAAGCTTTAATCACGAAAGATTTATAGAAGCTTGTATAGAATCTATCTTAAATCAAACCTTTAAAGAATTTGAGCTTATCATAGTAGATGATGCTTCAAGCGATGATAATGTGAAAAAAATTGAAACTTTTAAAGATGAGCGTATAAAACTTGTAAAGCATTCTTTCAACAAAGGCATTAATGCAAGTTTAAGTACTGCTTTTTTAAATTCAAATAAAAATAGCGAACTTGTAATATTTTTAGCTGGCGATGATATGCTTGTGCCTAATGCCTTAGAACTTATATATAAAACCTTTGCGTCGCAAAATGTAATAGCACTTTATAATAAAATGATAACTTGTGATGTAAATGGCGAAATAAAAAAACAACGCTTAAAAGAACGGTTAAAAATAAAGCGAAAAAAAATTAACGAAAATTTTAACAGATATGAAATACTTCATACTATCTTTATGAAAGGAAATTGCCTAATGTCTCCGGGACTTACGATGAAGAGAAAAACTTTTGAAGAACTTCTTTATCCTTTAGATTTTGCAATGTGTAATCATCAAGATACTCAAATAAATATAAAGCTTCTTCTCGCTGGAGAAATTTATATTATGCAAGAACCTTTGATTTTATATAAATTTGATGAAGAAGTTGGCAATATAAGCTATCCAAGCACTATCACCACAGCAAGAGAAGAGCTAGAAATCGATTCTTTAATGGATACTTTTTTAGAATGCAAGGATTTAACTTTGTTAGAAAAAATATTTGCCAATGAAATTCAACAAAGCAAAATCAAACCTTTTAAGCAAACTATAGAATTTTTTCTTGGAAAAATGGCAATACTTTCAGAAAATAAAGCAAGAAAAATTTGGGGTTACCACAAGATTATGAATTCTTACAAAACAAGTCAAGAAACTTTAAAAGAGCTTTATGAATTTGAATTTAAAGATTATCTCAAACTCGCTAATTCTTTAAGCGAGGATAAAATCTATAAAAAATATAAAAAATACAAAAAAGCCTTCAATATTAGTTTGTATTTTATTTGCTTAATGCTGGTAGTATGCGTTAGTATATTTATTTTAGGAATGTTATTATGAAAGATGATTTAGTGATTATTCGAGTAGATGGTGGAATTTGTTCTCAAATATCTTTTTTGTGTTTAGGCTTAGCCTTTGAAAAAAAAGGATATAAGGTAAAATATGATTTAACTTGGTTTGAAAAATACGGCGAAGCAGCTTTTAATACAAAAAACGGCTATGACTCTTCTTATAATGTCACTTTTGATATACCTAAATTATTTACTGATATTAAATACCAAATTGCCAGTGAAGAAGAAATTAACAGATATAAAAAGAAATTTTTTGTTGATGATGAAAACATAATCGATAGAACTCCTCCTTTGTATGGGGGGGGGTTCTTAGGAAGAAATAAAGAAGCACAGTTTAGAAATTTTCTTATAGAAAGACTAAATCCTCAACTAGAACTTAATCAAAAGGCTAAAAAATGCTTAGAAGAAATGAAAAATTCCCTTTCTTGTGCTATTCATGTAAGGAGGGGCGATTTGTCAAATTATAATCGCCATTATGGATATCCTAGTTCTATCGAATATTTTTTAAAAGCAGTAAAACTCGCACAAAGTTTGCATTCTACTCCTGTTAAATTTTATATTTTTAGCGATGATCTTTTATATGTTAAAACGCATTTGCTATCTAAAATAGAAAATTGCACTCTGTGCGATTTTCATACTCCACAAGAAGGCTTTTTAGATCTTTTTTTAATGCTTAATACAAAAATATTAATTGGCTCACAAGGTAGTTTTGGTAGTTATGCAAAATGGCTTAATCCAAAAGCACTTTTCATTACACCAATATACAATAAACTTCTCTTTGAAAATGATGATGATTGCATATTACTAAGTTGTGGAATTCAAGGCGGTGCAAAGAAAGAAGATAATATAAATTTAAAATACAAAATACGACTTAAAATATATCAATATTTAAGAAACAAACTTCTAAGAAAAGGCTTTATACAATGATATCCTTTCTCAACCTACATAAAATAAATGAAAAGTTTAGAGAACAAATAAATTTAAAAATAAAACAAGTTTTAGATAGTGCTTGGTATGTGTTAGGAGAACAAAACACTTTATTTGAAGAAAATTTTGCTAAGTATTGTGGGGTAAAGTATTGTGTAGGTTGTGCTAATGGCTTAGACGCTTTAAGATTAATACTCAAAGCTTATGATTTTAAAAAAAATGATGAGATTATAGTTCCTGCAAACACCTATATAGCAAGCATTTTAGCGATTACTGATAATGACTTAAAGCCGGTTTTAGTAGAACCAGAATTTAGTAGTTTTAATATTAACCCTGATTTAATAGAAGCCAAAATAAACCATAAAACTAAAGCTATTATGGTTGTTCATCTTTATGGAAGAGCGGTTAAAATGCAAAAAATTTTAGCTTTAGCCAAGAAATATAATTTAAAAATCATAGAAGATTGTGCTCAAGCTCACGGTAGCGAGTACGAGGGAAAAAAGGTTGGAAGCTTAGCAGATGCAGCCGGATTTTCATTTTATCCGGGTAAAAATCTTGGGGCTTTAGGAGACGCAGGCTGTATAACAACTAACGATAAAAATTTAGCAGATAAAATAAGAGCTTTAGCAAATTATGGCTCAAATCAAAAATATGTCAATATTTACGCAGGATTAAATTCAAGGCTTGATGAAATTCAAGCTGCAATTTTAAATGTAAAATTAAAATTCTTAGAAGAAGACAATCAAAAACGAAGAGAGGTTGCAAAAGCGTATATAAGTGGTATTAAAAATCCAAATATCATTTTACCTTGCGAAGAAAACGATGAAAAAAGCAATGTATGGCATATCTTTCCTATACTTAGCAAAAAGCGTAAGTTGCTTCAAGCTTATCTTAACAATAAAGAAATTCAAACCCTAATCCACTATCCTATACCTCCACATAAGCAAGAATGCTATAAAGAGCTTAATTCTCTTTCTTTGCCAATTACAGAACGCATTCACGAAGAAATATTATCCTTACCTATGAGTCCTGTAATGGAAAAAAAAGAACTTGAAATAGTAATCAATGCCCTAAATAAATGGAAAATTTAATTTTAATTTAAAACCTAACTCAATTTTTCAAGCATAAAAACAAGAAATTTTAAAAAAATTAAAACGCTAAACCTAAAGCTTATAAGCCTACCCATACACCCCTCTATCAAATCTTTTGAATCTTTTGTGGAAGAAAAAGTATTCATCTGGTTTAAATTTTATCATCTCTTCGCAACATTTTGCTTGATAAAGCGTGAGCTCTTCGCTGCTTTTTTCTCTTGAATCTTGAATTTCAAAGCATTTTATATGATATTTTCCATCTTTTTGATAAATAAAAGCACTTAAAAGCAAGGCGTCCATTTTTTTAGCAATAACACTAGCTCCCACTAAAAAATTCACCTCTTTTTCAAAAAATTTCACCTTCATACTTTCGTTTTCGCTCGAATCTTGGTCTGTTAAAATTCCCAAAGTGCGACCCTCTTTTAAGGCTTTTATCATTTTTTTAAGTCCGCCTTTTTTGTTTATGATTTGCATATCAAACTGTGTGCGGTTCTTGCTTAAAATTTTATCCATTGCAGTGCTATCAAGTGCTCTACTTACTATGGACATTGCACCAAACTTAGCCGCGTAAGCTAGCGCGCAAAGCTCCCAGTTGCCATAATGAGCCGTTGTAAGTATCAAAGCTCTTTTAGAATTTAGTGCGTTTTTTAAAAGCTCTTCATTATCAAAATGCACTTTTTTTAGAATCTTTTCTTTGGTGCTGTTTTGATTTTCTATGCAATCAAGCCCAAATTTTGCGAAGTTTTGATAAATCTTTAAGGCTATTTTTTCTCTTTCTTTTGGCTCTTTTTGAGGAAAGCAAATTTTAAGATTTATATCTATAATCTTTCTATGCTTCTTATTGAGATAAAAGGTGATTCTAGCGGTGATTAGGGCAAGTAAATTTAGCACGAAATTTGGCAAAATGCTTACTAAAATTTTAAGCACATAGTAAAGAAAAAGATAAAGTCTGTCCCTATTTTTAGGCATAAAGCAAGTCCTTGACTAAGGCAAAAATGTCGTTCTCGTCGATTTTATTTATGCAAAAATCTTTGCTGCTAAATCTAAATTTTTTGTGAATGTCAAATTTTTTCCCTGCACTTACAGTTTTATTAATCCTTGAAGGAAAACACACTCTTGTATCCCAGGTCGCTCCAAAAATAGTAATGGAAGGCTTATTCATAGCAAAGGCTAAATGTGTAGGACCACTGTCGTTTCCTATAACCAAATTTACTATCTTCGTTAAAGCTATAAGCTCTTTGAGGTTTAAACGTCTAAGCATTTCTAAGTTTTTGCCTGATTTTTCAAGCTCTTGTGCCATTTTTTTTTCGTTTTCATTCCCCCAACAAAGCAAAATTCTTGCTTTAAATTCCTCTTCCATCAAAACACAAAGCTTTTTAAGTTTTTCTAAAGGATAAATTTTATTTTCCTCGCTTGAGCCTAAATGCAAAAGTATGTTTTTCTCATTTTCGCTAAGTTTTAACTCTTCGTAAAGTGCCTTGCATAAATTCTCATCATCCTTAAAAACGGCTTGTTTAAAGGCTATATCTTTTGGCTCAAAATCCACATTTAACATAAAAGAAGCAAGGCTTAAATACCGCACAAAAACATTTTCATTATAACTCATAGCAAATTTTTGATGATAAAAATTACTTGCAAAGCTTTCTTTGAGGCTATTTTTATCAAAACCAAAATTATTCTTACTTAAAATACGGCTTGTTATAGCAGATTTTATAAGACCTTGTAAATCTATGGCAAAATCATAGTTGTTTTTTCTTGCTTTTAAAAGAATCTTAAGGCTTTTAAAAATTTTTTTATCTTTTAAAGGTAGAGCATAAAGGCGGTCTATTAAAGGGTGGTTTTCAAGTATGCTTTTAAATCTTTCATCAACAAACCAATGAAGTTCTATGTCTTTTTTATAAGCCTTGATAAACTGCAAAATTATAGCACTTTGGATAATATCTCCTAGAGCTGATAAACGAATAATCGCGATTTTCATTGCACAAGCCTAAGTTATTAAATTTTTGCTATGATTTTAACAAAGAATTTCAAAGAAAAGGTTAAAAAAATGAAAAATGAAGGTTATATTTGCATTTTTGATTGCGAAAGCATACCAGATAGTGAGCTTATAAGAAAGAGCTTTGGCTTTGAGGGAAGCGATTTAGAGGTGAGTTTAAAGGCGATTGAGAGCGAAAAAGAAAAAAGCGGGAGCGAGTTTTTGCCACTGCCTTTTCACAAGATCATAAGCATTTGCGCGGTCATAAGCGATAATTTTGGTCGATTTATTAAGGTCAATAAAATAGACGGCGAGAATGAGAAGGATATGATTTGCAATTTTTTTGATTTCATAGAAAAGCACAGACCAAGACTTGTAAGCTTTAATGGCAAAAACTACGATATGCCTTTACTTGTTTTAAGGGCTTTAAAATACAATATTAAAGCCTGTGCTTACCTTGATACGCAAAGCGATAAGTGGAATAATTATAAAACAAGATTTAGCGAGCTTAAACACTGCGATTTGTTCGAGGTTTTGGGCGCGTTTAGAGGGCTTAGACTTGATACTATTTGCCAAATGGCAGATCTGCCCGGAAAATACGATATGAGCGGAGATTTGGTGATGAATTTATATTACGAAAACAAATTTGAAAAAATCCACGAATACTGCGAGAGCGACACGCTTAATACCTATATGCTTTTTTTAAAATACGAGCTTATTAAGGGAAATTTAAACGAAAACGATTATGCGGATTTTTTGGACTTAATGAGAACTTATTTGCAAGAAAAAAAATCGCAGCGAGCTTATGTGGAAATTTTTTCAAAGGCTTGTGAAAATGAAATTTCAAAGATTAAAGCTTAAATATTTATTAAATATTTAAACAAAGCTGTTAAAATTTAAAACTATTTGCATTTAAAAGGAAAAAAATGAAAATTTTAATCACAGGCGGTGCTGGTTACATAGGCTCACACACCTTAAGACAATTTTTAAAAACTTCTCACGAACTTTGCGTTTTAGACAATCTTTCTAAGGGTTCTAAAATCTCGCTTGATGATTTAAGTAAAATTAGGGAATTTAAATTTTTCGAGCTTGATTTAAGCGATTTTAAAGGCGTAAAAGAGCTTTTTAAAAAAGAAAAATTTGACGCTGTGGTGCATTTTGCAGCAAGCATTGAGGTCTTTGAAAGTATGCAAAATCCTTTAAAATATTATCTAAACAACACCGCAAACACGACAAATCTCATTCAAACTTGCATTGAAAATAAAGTAAATCGCTTTATATTTTCTTCAACCGCAGCAACTTATGGCGAACCGCAAAGCAAAGTAGTTAGCGAAACAAGCCCTTTAAAACCTATAAATCCTTATGGTAGAAGCAAGCTTATGAGCGAGGAGGTTTTACGCGATGCAAGTAAAGCCCACCCTGAATTTAAGCATTGTATTTTAAGGTATTTTAATGTAGCTGGTGCTTGTATGGACTTTAAGCTAGGACAAAGATATCCTAAGGCGACCTTGCTTATTAAGGTTGCGGCTGAAGTTGCAGCAGGAAAAAGGGATAAAATTTTCATTTTCGGCGAGAATTATGATACCAAAGATGGCACTTGTATAAGGGATTTTATACATATTGATGATATTTCAAGCGCGCATCTTAGAGCCTTAGAATACCTTGAAAACAATGAAAGCAATGTCTTTAATGTAGGATATGGACACGGCTTTAGCGTTAAAGAAGTCATTGAAACAATGAAAAAAGTAAGCGGAGTGGATTTTAATGTTGAGATAGCACCGCGCCGTGCAGGAGATCCAAGCGTTTTAATCTCGAACTGCTCTAAAATTCGCTCTCTTACCTCGTGGAAACCTAAATTTGATGATTTAGAGCTTATTTGCAAAAGTGCTTTTGAGTGGGAAAATCGGTGTTAAAAAGGCTTTTTTTTATCTTAAGCAAGGAAGATAAGAAATTTTTATTTTCTTTGCTGATTTTTTCGGTGTTTATTTCTTTTATAGAAAGCTTTGCAATCTCTTTAATAATGCCTTTTGTAGCCTTAGCAAGTGATTTTTCGTATTTTGAAAAAAACGCGATTTTGATAAAAATTAAGGCTTATTTTGCCTTGCAAAATTACGAACTTATCGTTTATTTTGGAATTTTGCTCGTAGTTTTTTATATTTTTAGAGCCTTGCTTAATGCTGTTTATTTTCATCTTTTAGCCAAATTTTCCAAAGGCAGATACCACAATATCGCCCTTAAGGTCTTTGAAAGCGTTTTAAAAACGCCTTATGAGAATTTCACGCAAAAAAATCAGTCTGAAATTCTAAAAAGCATTACAGGAGAGGTTTATAATCTTAGCACTATGTTAGCATCCTTTTTGCTGATGATGAGCGAAATTTTTGTGCTTGTTTTGCTTTATACTTTACTGCTTTTAATCGATTATAAAATCACACTATTTTTAAGCATTTTTATGGCTTTAAACGCCCTTATTTTAGTGAAATTTCTAGCCCCTATTGTGAAAAAAGCCGGAGTTAAAAGAGAAGAAGCTATGAAAAAATTCTTTGAAATTTTAAACACAAATTTAAATAATTTCAAATTTATAAAGCTTAAAACAAAAGAACAAGGCGTTTTAAATCTTTTCAAAGCTCAAAGCGAGGCTTTTAGCAAAGCAAATATAACAAGCGAGAGCGTAGCGACTCTACCTAGAATTTACCTTGAATGCGTGGGCTTTTGTGTACTTGTGCTTATAGTGGTGTTTTTAGTCTTTTCGAATAAGGGCGATATTTCAAGCATTTTAGCGACCATTTCTATTTTTGTTTTAGCCCTTTACAGGCTTATGCCAAGTGCAAACCGCATTCTTACCAGTTATCACGATTTGCTTTATTACCGCTCTTCTTTGGATATAATCTTTGAAATTTTAAATGGAAAAAAAGAAAATTTAGGCGAGGAAAGGCTTGAATTTAAAAAAGAACTTCGCTTAGAAAATTTAAGCTTTGCTTACGAGGGCAAAAGAATTTTGTTTAAAAATCTTAACTTAAGCATAAAAAAAGGCGAGAAAATAGCATTTATCGGCGAAAGCGGCAGCGGAAAAAGCACTTTAGTGGATTTAATCTTAGGACTTTTAAGCCCGAAAGAGGGCAAAATTTACATAGATAAAACCTTGCTAAATTCTAAAAATCTTAAAAGCTATCGCCAGAAAATAGGCTATATACCTCAACAAATTTATCTTTTTAATGACAGCATTGCAAATAATATTTCTTTTGGAGATAAAGCAGATGAGAGCCTTATAAAAGAGCTTTTGCTTAAGGTTCATTTAGAAAATTTCACTAAAAATAAAGGAATTTACACTAAAGTAGGAGATGGAGGAAGCAATCTAAGCGGAGGACAAAAACAAAGGATAGCCATAGCTAGAGCCTTATTTTTAAACCCTGAAATTCTCATACTTGACGAGGCAACCTCCGCACTTGATAGCAAGGTGGAAGCTAAGATTATGGACGCGCTTTATAAACTTGCTAAAGATAAAACTATGATTATCATAGCACACAGGCTCTCAACCATTCAAAAATGCGACAAAGTCTATAGAGTAGAACACGGAAAAATATTTTTAGAAAGAACAAGATGAAAATCACTTTTATCATAGCAACCCTAAATTCAGGCGGCGCCGAGCGAGTTTTAGTAAGCCTTGCGAACGCACTTTGTAAGGAACACAGCATAGAGATAATCAAATTTCACAAAGAAGATTCTTTTTATCCGCTTGAGAATGAAATTTGCGTTACAAGTTTGCCAGAATTTAGATTTGATAATATTTATCATAAAATCGCAAGCCGTTTTAAGAAATTTTTCGCCCTAAAAAAAGCCTTAAAAGAAAGCAAAAGCGATGTTTTTATCTCTTTTTTAGACACAACAAATATAACCTGTATAGCCGCAAAAATAGGACTTAAAACACCTTTGATCATTAGCGAGCACTCACATCAGAGCTATTTAAAATTTAAAATTTTTAGAGCCCTAAGACGACTTGCGTATCCTTACGCGAACGCCTTAACTGTGCTTACAAAAAATGATAAAATATATTATGAAAATTTCGTTAAAAAAGTCGTTGTAATGCCTAATCCTTGCCATTTTAGCCTTGAAAACAAAAATTTTAAAAAAGAAAACATAGTGCTTTTTGTAGGACGACTTGATAAAAATAAAAATCCAGCTATGTTTTTAAGGGCTTATGAAAATTTAAAGCAAGATTGCGAATTTATCGTAGCTGGAGACGGAGAGCTTAAAGAGGAGCTAGAAAGCAAGAATTCTGGAGTGAAATTTTTAGGTAGGATTAAGGATATGAAAAGCCTTTATGAGAGGGCTAAGATTATTTGCCTGTGCTCTTTTATCGAGGGTCTGCCTACGATTTTGCTTGAGAGTTTGTATTTTGAAGTGTGTAGAATTTCAACCAACTACACGCACGGAG
Source organism: uncultured Campylobacter sp. (assembly GCA_964637895.1). Lineage (GTDB taxonomy): Bacteria > Campylobacterota > Campylobacteria > Campylobacterales > Campylobacteraceae > Campylobacter_D. The sequence continues at coordinate 19,511 of CAZWYE010000019.1, forward strand.
CTAGAGACCTAATAACAGATACAAAAGACGGATTCATCGTTCCTTGCGATGATGATAAGGCTTTGAGCGAAAAGATTAGCACACTTTTAAAAGATGAAAATTTAAGATTAAGCCTTGTTAAAGAAGCGAAAAAAAGGTGCGGGGACTATGAAATTTCAAGCATTAAAGCAAAATGGCTTGAGCTGATTAAGGAGCTTAAAAATGCCTAAAATTTCGGTAATCATAGCAACTTTTAAGCGTCCGGCACTACTAAAAAAAGCCATTAAAAGTGTGCAAGAACAGGACTTTAAAGACTTAGAAATCATAGTAAGCGATGATCATTCAAACGACGGCACGGCTGAGCTTGTGGCACAAATGAGCCAAAAAGATGAACGCATAAAATACACTTTAAATTCCCGCTACAAACAAGGACCAAACGGAAATAAAAACAACGGCTTAGACCACGCAAATGGCGAATTTATAAGCTTTTTAGACGATGATGATGAGCTTTTGCCGTGTGCTTTAAGTGAGCTTTTAGCTAAAGCAAAAGATGGTTATTCGCATATTTTAGGAAATTGCTTGATTGAAGAAAACGGAGTTTTAAGCTCTAAATTTAGCGGAGTTGGCTTAGATAAAGACAGCGAACTTTGCAAAAAAGATTTTTTAATGCAAAAATTTCACGGCGAGTTTTTTTCAGTTTTTAAAAAGTCCTTACTTGAAAACAAACGCTTTAACGAGGAATTTTACGGAAACGAAGCCGTGCTTTGGGTGCATTTATACAATGAAAAAACTTTTTATATACACAAAGCTTTTAGAATTTACCGCAAAAATAGAGAAGATAGCGTAACTTTAAGCGCGGCAAAAAACGCTAAACGCGTGTATTTGGGCTACTTTGAACTTGCTTTGATTTTAGAAAAAGAACTTAAACTCAGCAAAGATAAAGACTATGAAAAAACTTGCGCGAGTCATTATAAAATGGCGGCTTATTATGCGAAATTTGCGGGCAAGTTTGGCAAAATGTATTTTTGTCTTTTTAAAAGTTTGAGCGTGAAATTTAATCTTCCAGCTTTAATTTTACTTTGTTTAAGTATAATTCCAAGTAGTTTTATAGCAAAATTATCAAAAATTCGGGTGGCTTTATGCAAAAATTAGCAATTTTTATTTATTCTTTAGGAAGTGGCGGAGCTGAGAGGGTTGTGGCGACCTTGCTTCCTATTTTAAACCTTAAATTCGAAGTGCATCTTATCTTAATGAGTGATAAATTTTCTTACGAAATTCCACCTTGCAAGATTCATTTTTTAGAAAATTCAAGCCCGAGTGAAAACGCCTTGCTTAAATTTATCAAGCTTCCTTTTTTGGCTCTAAAATACAAAAAACTTTGTCAAAGCTTAGGTATAAACACTCAATTTGTCTTTTTAAACCGCCCTAATTACATAGCCTTGCTTGCAAGGATTTTTGGCTTAAAAGCAAGGCTTGTAATTAACGAATGCACCACTCCAAGCGTTATGTATGCGAAAAAAAATCTTACCTCCTTGATAAATCTTTGCTTGATACGACTTTTATATCCTAGTGCGGACTTGATTTTAGCAAATTCGCAAGGAAACAAAGAAGACCTGCTTGAAAATTTCCACATAAAGCCTGAAAAATGCGAACTTTTATACAATGCAATCGACCTTGAAAATATAGAAAAAAAAGCAAAAGAGCCTATAAATTTAAAGGATAAATTCATTTTAAGCGTGGGACGGCTTGATAAAGGCAAGAATCACGCCCTTTTAATCAAAGCTTATGCAAGACTTAAAACAGACTTAAAGCTTGTTATTTTGGGCGAGGGCGTTTTAAAAGATGAGCTTGAAAATTTGATTAAGGTTTTAAATTTAGAGGATAAGGTTCTGCTTTTGGGCTTTGATTCTAATCCTTATAAATATATGTCAAAATGTGAATTTTTCGCTTTTGCTTCTATTTTTGAAGGCTTTTCTAATGTCTTAATCGAAGCCTTAGCTTGTGGCTGCGCTGTTGTTTGCACCGAGCACAAAAG
>CAZWYE010000020.1:0-21164 GCA_964637895.1 uncultured Campylobacter sp.
AATTTGCAAAGTAAAGTAGAAATTATACTTCAAAATGCTTAAAGTTTTATAAAAACCAAGCTTCACAAAGCAATTTTAATGGAATTTATCGAAAATTTTTAAGCAATTGCTAAATTTTAGAATAATTTAACCAAGAAATCATTAAGAAACGATAGATTTTTTTTATAAATAAAAATCTAAGTCCAAGAAGTCTAAAAAATATTTAGCGTTAAATCAATATTAAATTTAAGAATATAATGGCTTTTTTGCAAAGCAAAAACTAAAAATATCAGGAGTAAAAAATTTATGATTAATATCATTCTTTGCGGAGGAAATGGAATGAGACTTTGGCCTCTTTCTAGGACCTTAATGCCAAAGCAATTTATAAAACTTTTCAATGAAAAATCCCTGTTTGAACTCTGCTTTCAAAGAAATGCAAAAATTTGCAATCAAACTTTGATTGTTTGCAATGAGAAGCAGTATTTTTTAGCTTTAGACCAGTCTAATAAGCTAAAATGTCAATTTATTTTAGAGCCTTTCCCAAAGAATACAGCCGTAGCCATTACCCTTGTTTGTTTATCTCTAAATAAAGATGAAATAGTTTTAGTAACTCCAAGCGATCACTTAATAAAAAATGAAGAAAATTATCTTAAAGATATAAATAAGGCTTTTAAACTTGCTAATTCAAATAAACTTATCGTTTTTGGAATCAAACCAAATAGTCCGCAAACGGGTTATGGATACATAAAATTCGCAGAAAATTACGAAGTTGTAGGATTTTATGAAAAACCAGACCTTGAGAGCACTAAGGAATTTTTAAAGGAGGGAACATATCTTTGGAATGCTGTAATTTTCGTATTTAAAGTGGATTTTTTCTTAGAACAAATGAAAAAAATTGCAAACGAAATTTATGAATACTGCTTAAAAGCTTATAAAAAAGCTAAAAAATATGATAATGTGATACAGATAAATCCTTTAGATATGCAAAAAATTCCAAATTTAAGCATAGATTACGCACTAATGGAAAAAAGTAAGGATATTAAGCTTATTCGAAGTGATATTATTTGGAGTGATGTTGGTAGTTTTGAAAGTTTATCTAAAGAATTTCATATGACGGGGGGGGGGGTTCAAAAGAAAATAATTATAGCAATATAAAAAATAAATTCATTGATTCTAAAAACAATTTTGTTTATGCTAACAATAAAAATAAATTCATAGCTACTTGCGATATAAAAGATTTAATTATTATCGATACTGATGATGCCTTACTTATAAGCAAAAAAGCTCCTCACAAAAAGTAAAACAAATTTATGAAAGCATTGAAAATAACGACAAATTAAGCAAATATCATCTTACAACGCACAGACCTTGGGGAAGTTATACTATATTAGAGGATGAAAAAGGCTATAAGATTAAACGCATTATTGTAAAACCCAACAAAAGACTTTCCTTGCAAAAACATTTTCACAGAAACTAGCATTGGATTGTGCTTAGCGGGAGCGTGTGCGTGGAGATTGAGGGACAAAAACGGCTTTTAAGCCCAAATGAAAGCACTTATATCAAAATGGGACAAACGCACAGACTTAGCAATGAGGGCAAAATTCCAGCAGTTTTAATCGAGGTTCAAACAGGAGAATATACAGAAGAGGACGATATTGTGAGAATTAGTGATGATTTTGGGCTCGAAAATACATAAAATTTTTGTGAATTTGCATTTGAGATTTCTAAATTTTTATAGATTTTTTATGCGTTTTAAAATCGCGACGCACATTTATAAAATTTAAGTTTTATTGCGTATTTATAAATTTAAACAAAAGGAGAAATATGAAAAAAATGCATTAATCACAGGCGTAACGGGTCAAGACGGCGCGTATTTAAGCGAGTTTTTGCTAAAAAAGGGCTATGAAGTACATGGCATAAAAAGACGCACTTTGCTATTTAATACAGATAGAATCGATCATTTATTCGAGGGACATCATACGGATTTAAATTTTTGCTTACATTATGGTGATATGAGCGATTCTATGAATCTTACGCGACTGAAATTTGCCCCGATGAAATTTACAACCTTGCCGCACAAAGTCATTTGCATGTTAGCTTTGAAACGCCGGAGTACACCGCAAATGCCGATGCTTTAGTAGCGTTAAGGATTCTTGATGCCGTGCGATTTTTAAATTTAACACAAAAAACAAAAATCTATAAAGCCTCAACTTCAGAGCTTTATGGTAAGGTTTAAGAAAATCTACAGAACGAGAAAACCCCATTTTATCCACGCTCTCCGTATGCTGTGGCAAAGCTTTATGCGTATTGGATCACGGTTAATTATAGAGAGGCTTATAATATGTTTGCTTGTAATGGAATCTTGTTTAACCACGAATCTCCCGTGCGTGGCGAGACCTTTGTAACACGAAAAATTACCCGTGCTGCTGCTAAAATCGCACTAAATTTGCAAGATAAGTTAGGAAATTTAGACGCAAAGCGAGACTTTGGACACGCAAAGGATTATGTGAAAGCGATGTGGCTTATTTTGCAGCACAAAAGTGCAGATGATTTTGTGATTGCAACGGGTAAGAGCACACAGGTTAGGGATTTTGTGCGTTTGGCATTTGAGTTTTGCGGAATCTCTTTGGAATTTATAAGGTAGTGGGATAGATGAAAAAGCTATTATAAGCGCATTAGATAATAACCGTGCTAGTGAGTTAAAGCTTGATTTTTCGCATCTAAAAACCGGGCAAGAGCTGGTAGCAATTGACAAGCGGTATTTTCGTACTAGCGAGGTTGATTTTTTTGCTAGGCGATGCTAGTAAGGCAGAAGGAGAGCTTGGCTGGAAGCGAGAATTTAGCTTGGAAGATTTAGTGCGAGATATGATGGAAAGTGACCTTATACTTATGCGTAAAGACACGTATTTGCTTGAAGGTGGATATAAGATTATGAGGTATTTTGAATGAAAATCTTGCTTAGTGGTGCAAAATATTTTAGAAACTCATAACGCAAAAAATTATGAATTTCTAGCACCCACGCATAAAAAGCTAAATTTATTATAGTGCTATTTTGCGAAAAAAGAATTTTAAAAACAAATACTTAACAAAGCCATAATCTGACTTTAATTTCAAATTTGCTATAATCCTTTTTTTAATCTCAAATTTTAAGCAGGTTTAATGCAAAAAAATATCGTTTTTATGGGAACTCCACCTTATGCAACGACAATTTTAAAAGAGCTTTTAAAGCATTTTAATGTCCTCGCACTTTACACCGGCGAGGATAAGAAAGTAGGAAGAAAGCAAATTCTTACTCCAAGTCATACTAAAGCTTTTTTAATGCAGAATTTCCCAGAAATTCCCATTTTCACGCCAAAAAATTTAAAAGAAGAAAGCGTTAAAAAGCAAATATCCTCGCTAAAGCCTGATTTTATCGTCGTTGCAGCGTATGGAAAAATTCTACCAAAAAGCATTTTAGACCTTGCACCTTGCATCAACCTACACGCTTCTTTGCTTCCAAAATACCGCGGTGCTTCGCCTATACAAAGTGCGATTTTAAACGCAGAAAAAACAAGCGGAGTGTGTGCTATGCTTATGAACGAAGGGCTTGATACGGGTGCGATTTTGCAAAGTATTAAATGCGATATAGAGGGCAAAAACTCGCTTGAAGTTTTCGAGCTTTTAGCGAATTTAGCGGCTAATTTATGCGTGAAAACGCTCTTAAATTTCTCTAAACTAAGCCCAAAAGCTCAAGACGAAAGCAAGGCAAGTTTTTGCAAAAAAATCAAAAAAGAGGACGGGCTTGTAGAATTTCAAAACGCCAAAGAGCTTTATCAAAAATTTCTAGCTTTTTTTATGTGGCCCGGAATTTTTTTAGAAAACGGTTTGAAAATTTTAGACTTAGAATTCCTTGATAATGAGGAGCATTTAAAAGCGGGTGAAATTTTAAAACTTGAAAAAGAAAGCTTTATACTTGCTTGTAAAAAAGGCACTTTGAGGATTAAAACGCTTCAAGCAAGTGGAAAAAAGCCCACAAACGCAAGGGCTTATCTTAACGGAAAAAGGCTTGAAAATGCAGATTTGTTGTGTTGAAAGCCTAAATTCCACGCAGCTTTTTTTGTGCGATAAAATTCGCAAGGGCGAACTTAATGAGAATTTTGCAATCTACGCCCTAGAACAAACAAACGGAATAGGCAGCAAGGATAATATTTGGCAGAGTTCAAAAGGGAATTTGCACTTATCTTTTTGTATAAAAGAAGAGGATTTAAGCGAGGATTTACCTTTGGCTTCAGCAAGTATTTATTTTGCTTTTTTATTTAAAGAACTTTTGCAAAAAAAAGGCTCTCAAATTTGGCTTAAATGGCCTAACGACCTTTATATAAACGACTTAAAAGTGGGCGGAGTTATGAGTTCGAAAATAAAAAATTTCATCGTAGCTGGCATAGGACTTAACTTAAAATTCGCTCCTAAGGGTGCTACTTTGCTTGATATTGAAATTCCGCTTAAAAACTTGGTAGAAGAGTTTTTAAAAGTTTTAGAACAAAAAGTCTTATGGAAGAATATTTTTAGCAAGTATATGCTAGAATTTGAAAAATCAAGAAAATTCAGCGTCCATCACGAAGGAAGGGAAGTTTCTTTAGAAAACGCCCTTTTGTATGAGGACGGCTCGATTTTATTAGACGATAAAAGGGTGTATAGTTTAAGATGAGCGAAGTTATCACAATAGCAAATCAAAAAGGCGGAGTGGGTAAGACCACCACAGCGGTGAATTTAGCGGCTTCTTTGGCGGTTGCGGAGAAAAAAGTTTTACTTGTAGATGTCGATCCTCAGGCTAATGCTACAACAGGACTTGGCTTTAACCGAAACAACTACGAATACAATATCTACCATGTTTTCATAGGCAGAAAAAAGCTCTCTGATATTATTTTAAAAACCGAGCTTCCTAAGCTTCATTTAGCCCCATCAAACATAGGATTAGTAGGCATAGAACAAGAGCTTGCTAAAGGCGAGGACATTGAAAGAAAAATGGTGCTTAAAAATCAGCTTAAAGAAGTCATCGATGAGTATGATTTTATCATTATAGACTCTCCTCCGGCTTTAGGAAGTATTACCATTAACGCTTTTGCGGCAAGTGATAGCGTCATTATCCCTATACAATGCGAATTTTACGCACTTGAGGGCGTGGCTATGGTGCTAAATACTATAAAAATTATCAAACAAACTATAAATCCTAAGCTTCGCGTTCGAGGCTTTTTACCGACTATGTATAGCTCTCAAAACAATCTTTCTAAAGATGTGGTCGATGATTTAAAGCAGAATTTCAAAAAACAGCTTTTTACCATTAACGGCAGTGAGGAGGAATTTATAGTCATTCCAAGAAATGTAAAACTCGCAGAAAGCCCGAGCTTTGGCAAACCTATCATACTTTATGATATAAAATCCCCGGGTTCTTTGGCGTATCAAAATTTAGCTCATTCGATTTTAGGATAGATTATGAAAAAAGGCGGTTTAGGTAGAGGACTTAGCAATCTTTTAGGCGATATAAACGAGGTTTATAGTAAAGAATTAGAGCTTGATAAAAATCAAGTCAGCGAAATTCCAATAGAAAAAATCAAGCCAAATCCCTTTCAGCCACGAAAATATTTTGATGAAAAAGCCTTGAATGAACTTGCAAATTCTATCAAAGCATACGGGCTTATCCAGCCCATAGTGGTGCTTAAAAAGAGCGATTATTTCATTTTAGTTTCAGGTGAGAGAAGGCTTAGGGCGAGTGAAATTTTAGGCTTAAAAAGTATTAAGGCTTTAATCTCTAACGCCAAAGAAGAAAAGTTAAGAGAGCTTGCTCTCATTGAAAACATACAAAGAGAGGATTTAAATCCTATCGAACTTGCAAATTCTTATAAAAGCTTGATTGAAGAGCATAAAATCACCCAAGAAAGCTTAGCCACCCTGCTTCACAAAAGCCGCTCACAAATCACCAACACTCTAAGGCTTTTAAATTTAGACCCAAAAACAAAAGAACTCATATCAAAGGGCAGAATTTCTCAAGGACACGCTAAAATCTTAGTGGGACTTGATAAAAAAGACGAGGAGCTTATAGTAGGTAGCATTTTAGGGCAGAAACTAAGCGTAAGCGATACGGAAAAGATCGTCAAAAAAATAAAAAACAAAGAAAAAAACGCCCTTGAAAATTTAGAATTCGAAGATGAAATGAAAAAAATCAAACAAATTCTAAGCAAATACGGCTTTGAATGCAAGAATCAAAAAGAAAAGCTTACCATTTATCTCACTAGCGTGGATAAAATTAAGAAATTCAGCCAAATTTTAGATTAAATTGATTTTTCTATGCTATCATTAAGAAATGACAAAAAAACTTTGCAAATATTTAAGGAAAATTTATGTTTGATGATATGAATCTCTCTACTATGTTGGCGACGGGGGCTATTTTTTTAGCTATGATTGTCATCTTAAACGCTATGTTTTACAAGCCTCTTTTAAATTTTATGGATGAAAGAGACAATTCCATTAAAAACGATGAAACAAAGGTTAAAGACAATTCCCAAGAAATTTTAGAGGTCAATGACGAGCTTGAAAAAATTCAAAAAGCCACGAGAGAGGAAATTCTAAAAATCAAGCAAAGTGCGACCGAACAAGCCAAGCAAGAAGTAGAAAAAGAATTTAGGATTAAAAAAGAAGAGCTTGAGAAAAAAACGGCTAGTTTTTACGCATATTTACAAGCACAAAAACAAGAATTAAAAAAAGATTTGATGGTGTATTTGCCGGAGTTAAAACAGGCTTTACAGAACAATCTTAGAAGAGGTTAGCTTATGAGAATTTTAGTTTATTTTATCTTTTTAATGCCTTTGTTTGCCTTGGCTTCGCAGGACACAAACGGAGACTATGACATCATTCCAAGAACGGTAAATTTTATCATTTTTGTGGCTATTTTGCTTTATTTTATAGCAACTCCTCTTAAGAATTTTTACAAAAATCGTATCTTAAAAATCTCTTCAAAACTTGATGAAATTCAAAAAAAGCTTTTAGAAAGCAAGAATAAAAAAATAGGTGCTATGAAAAGACTTGAGGAAGCTAGAGCAAATGCTTCGAGTGCTTTAATCACCGCAAAAAAAGAAGCAGAGCTTTTAAGCGTGAAAATTAAAGCCGAAGCCAAAGAGGAACTTGCCTTGCTTGAAAAGCATTTTGAGGAGCATAAAAATTACGAGCTTAGAAAAATAAAAAAAGAAGTGGTTTCAGAACTTCTTGCAGAGCTTTTCAACGATTCTAAAATCGAGCTTAAGCAAAATGAAATCATAGATATTATCATCAAAAAGGCATCTTAATGAATGATTTAATCGCTAAAAAATATGCCAAAGCCATAGCCTTAAGAGCTGATATGAATGAATTTTACGATAATTTATGTGTTTTAAATTCGGCTTTTATCCTGCCGAAATTTAAGGTTTTAATAGAATCAACTCAGGTTAAAAAAGAAAAAAAGATAGAACTTTTAAGCTCGTTTTTCACTACGCTAAATCCAAATTTCAAAAATTTTTTAAAGCTTTTAACTCAAAATTCAAGGCTTTCTTATATCCCGCAGATTGTAAAAGAGCTTGAAAAAGAAAGATCGCTCAGGGAGAAAATTTATTTGGGCGTAGTTTATACGAAAGAGAATTTAAGCGAGGATAAACTCAAAGAATTAGAAAGCAAACTTAGCACAAAACTTGGCGTGAAAATCAATCTTAAAAACGAGTTAAACCAAGAAAGTGGCGTTAAAATCGCCCTAGAGGAGCTAGGTTATGAGCTGTCTTTTTCTATGAAAGAGCTTAGTCATAAGATGAGCGAATTTATATTAAAAAACATTTAAGGAGAACGAGTAATGAAAATTAAAGCCGATGAAATCAGTTCTATAATCAAAGAAAAAATCGAAAATTTTGATTTAAATTTAGAGATTGAAGAGACCGGAAAGATTATTTCTGTTGCCGACGGAGTTGCCAAAGTTTATGGGCTTAAGAATATTATGGCTGGAGAAATGGTCGAATTTGAAAGCGGCGAAAAAGGTATGGCACTTAACCTCGAAGAAAGTAGCGTAGGTATAGTTATACTCGGTAAAAGCGTGAATTTAAGAGAGGGAAGCTCGGTTAAAAGGCTCAAAAGACTTCTTAAAGTTCCCGTAGGCGATGCTATGGTAGGACGCGTGGTTAATGCTCTTGGTGAGCCAATTGACGCTAAGGGACCGATTAACGCAAACGAGTCGCGTTTTGTGGAAGAGAAAGCAAAGGGCATTATGGCAAGAAAGAGTGTTCACGAGCCTTTGACAACGGGCATTAAGGCCATTGACGCCCTTGTTCCTATCGGTAGAGGACAAAGAGAACTTATCATAGGCGATAGACAAACAGGAAAAACTACCGTCGCTGTGGATATTATCATCAGTCAAAAAGGACAAAATGTCATCTGTATTTATGTAGCTATAGGACAAAAGCAAAGCACGGTCGCACAAGTGGTAAAAAGACTCGAAGAACACGGAGCTATGGACTATACCATAGTTGTAAATGCTGGTGCTAGTGATCCTGTCGCTTTGCAATACCTTGCACCTTACGCAGGTGCAACTATGGGCGAGTATTTTAGAGACAATGCAAAACACGCTTTGATTATTTATGATGATTTAAGCAAACACGCCGTGGCTTATCGCGAAATGAGCCTTATTTTGCGTCGTCCTCCGGGTCGTGAGGCGTATCCGGGTGATGTTTTTTATCTTCACTCAAGATTACTTGAAAGGGCAAGTAAGCTAAACGACAAGCTCGGCGGAGGTAGCCTAACAGCTTTGCCTATTGTAGAAACTCAAGCAGGTGATGTTTCCGCTTACATTCCAACCAATGTTATTTCTATTACGGATGGACAAATCTTCCTTGAAACTGATTTATTTAACAGCGGAATTCGCCCGGCTATCAATGTAGGTTTATCCGTTTCAAGAGTCGGCGGTGCAGCACAAATCAAAGCAACCAAGCAAGTTTCAGGGAATTTAAGACTAGACCTTGCACAATATAGAGAGCTTCAAGCCTTTGCTCAGTTTGCAAGCGACCTTGATGAAGCAAGTAGAAAGCAGTTAGAAAGAGGACAAAGAATGGTAGAGGTTTTAAAGCAACCTCCGTATTCTCCGCTTAGCCCGGAAAAACAAGTTGCCTTGATTTTCGCTGGAACTAAGGGCTTTTTAGACGATATTGCGGTGGATAAGATTAGAGATTTTGAGGACGGAATTTACACCTTTATCGAAGCAAAATATCCGGAAATTTTCGAGCAAATCAGCTCAAAGAAGGCTTTGGATAGCGATTTAGAGGAAAAATTAACTAAAGCGATTAACGAATTTAAACAAAATCATTTATAAGGTCTTTTATGTCTAATTTAAAAGAAATTAAACGAAAAATAAAGAGCGCTCATAACACGCAAAAGACTACCAACGCAATGAAGCTTGTTTCCACCGCCAAGCTTAAAAAAGCAGAGGAAGCGGCGAAAAGGGCGAGGCTTTACGCACAAAAGATTGATGAAATGTTGAGCGAAATTTCTTACCAGCTTAACAAGGTCATTCATAACGAAGAGGACACGAGATTTACTCTTTTCCACGAAAGAAAGCAAGTTAAAAATGTGGATTTGATTTTCATTACCGCAGACAAAGGGCTTTGCGGAGGTTTTAATATCAAAACACTCAAAGCCGTGAGCGAATTTTTAGAAAGCTATAAAAACAAAAATATCAATGTCCGCTTAAGAGCCATAGGAAAAACGGGTATTGATTATTTTAATTTTCAAAAAATCGAGCTTTTAGAAAAATATCTGCATTTAAGCTCAAGCCCAAGTTATGAAAAGGCTTGTTCGGTGATACAAGAGGCAGTAGATGATTATCTAAGCGGAAAAAACGACGGCGTGTTTTTGATTTACAACGGCTATAAAAATATGATCGCACAAGAATTAAGAATAGGTCATCTTATCCCAGTTGAACCAAAGCAGGTTGAAGAAGAGCAAAATTCGGTTTTAGAGCTTGAGCCCGAGAGCAGTGAGCTTTTAAAAGACTTGATGAAGACTTATTTTGAATATAGTATGTATTATGCTTTGATCGATTCTTTGGCGGCTGAACATAGTGCGAGAATGCAGGCTATGGACAATGCGACCAACAACGCAAAAGAAAGAGTAAAAGAACTAAACCTGGCATACAATAAAGCCAGACAAGAATCCATTACCACTGAACTCATTGAGATTATCAGCGGTGTTGAGTCTATGAAATAGAATTTTAAGGAGAAAGTAACGATGCAAGGATTGATTTCACAAGTATTAGGTCCGGTTGTTGATGTGGATTTTAACGACTATTTGCCTAGGATTAACGAGGCTATAAAAGTGAATTTTGAAAGAGAGGGGCAAAAACACGAGCTTGTTTTAGAAGTTGCAGCACACTTAGGCGATAATAAAGTAAGAACCATAGCTATGGATATGACGGACGGCTTGGTAAGAGGACTTTCTGTTAAGGCTTTGGGAAGCCCTATTAGCGTTCCTGTGGGAGAGAAAGTCTTGGGTAGAATTTTCAATGTAACGGGCGATTTGATCGATGAAGGCGAGGAGCTGGATTTCGATAAAAAATGGTCTATTCACAGAGATCCGCCGCCTTTTGAGGATCAAAGCACTAAAAGCGAAATTTTCGAAACAGGCATTAAGGTCGTGGATTTGTTAGCTCCTTACGCAAAAGGTGGAAAAGTAGGACTCTTCGGCGGTGCAGGAGTTGGAAAGACCGTTATTATTATGGAGCTTATCCATAATGTGGCTTTTAAGCACAGCGGTTATTCTGTATTTGCAGGAGTTGGCGAGAGAACACGCGAGGGAAACGACCTTTATAACGAAATGAAAGAAAGCAATGTCTTAGACAAAGTTGCCCTTTGCTACGGACAAATGAACGAACCGCCGGGTGCAAGAAATCGTATCGCCTTAACAGGTCTTACTATGGCGGAGTATTTTAGAGATGAAATGGGACTTGATGTGTTAATGTTTATCGATAATATCTTTAGATTTTCTCAATCAGGCTCCGAAATGTCCGCACTTTTAGGTAGAATTCCATCGGCTGTGGGCTATCAACCGACTTTAGCGAGTGAAATGGGATGCTTCCAAGAAAGAATCACCTCCACGAAAAAAGGCTCTATCACTTCCGTTCAAGCCGTTTATGTTCCAGCCGATGACCTTACAGACCCTGCACCAGCAACCGTTTTTGCACACTTAGACGCCACAACGGTTCTTAATAGAGCCATTGCAGAAAAGGGAATTTATCCGGCTGTAGATCCTCTTGATTCTACTTCAAGAATGCTTGATCCAAACATCATAGGCGAGGAGCATTACAAGGTTGCAAGAGGTGTTCAATCCGTGCTTCAAAAATACAAAGACCTCCAAGATATCATCGCTATTTTAGGTATGGACGAGCTTAGTGAAGAGGACAAACTCACCGTTGAAAGAGCAAGGAAAATCGAAAGATTCTTATCTCAACCTTTCTTCGTTGCGGAAGTTTTCACAGGAAGCCCGGGCAAATATATCACTCTTGAAGAAACCATAGCAGGATTTAAGGGAATTTTAGAGGGAAAATATGACGAGTTACCAGAAAATGCTTTTTATATGGTTGGAAATATCGACGAGGTGATTGCAAAAGCGGATAAGATTAAAGGTTAAAAATGAGCAATTTAATCCATTTTGAGATTGTTACACCCATTGGAGTCATTTATCAAGGCGATGTTAAATCCGTTACTCTGCCCGGAAGTGAGGGCGAATTTGGAGTTTTAAAAGGACACGCCGCCTTAGTTTCCTCTTTAAAATCCGGAGTTATCGACATAGAAAGGGACGATGCAAAGCACGAGCTTATCGCAATCGACGGAGGACACGCAAAGGTAGATGAACACAAAATCAGCGTTTTAGCTAAAGGAGCGGTTTGGGTATCAGGAAACAATGAAAGCGAGATAGAAAAAAATCTTTCTCAAGCTAAAAAACTCATAAAGTCAATGAGTTCGGATAGTGTAGCCTTAGCTGCAACTCTTTCAAAGCTTGACGATGTAAAAGCAAGGTGATACAAGGAAGTCTATGAATTTTGAGGCTATTTTTCATTTTTTTAGCGATTCAAGTGCAATCACTTATATAGTTTTAGTTTGGCTTTCTGCGTATTTTATACTTTCCTTTACTATACTTTTTTCAAAACTTAGCTCTTTAACGCTTTGGAAAAATAAGGAAAAACAAAGTTTAGAAAGATTGCTTTTAGGAGATAAAGATATTTATAAGAGCGATTCTATACTTAGAAAATGTACTGATTGCAGCCTTTCTCATTTAGAAATTTATAAAAATCTTGCTTCAAGGAAGTCTTCGGTAGGGCTTACTTGGCTTAGCATTATAGCTTCAACTTCGCCTTTTATAGGGCTTTTTGGAACAGTTATTTCTATACTTGAAACCTTTGGAGGGCTTGGAACTCAAACCTCACTTGGTATTATAGCACCTAAAATCAGTGAAGCTTTAGTTGCTACATCTTGTGGGATTTTGGTTGCTATTCCTGCCTATACTTTTCATCTTATTATCAAAAGAAAAGCTTTTGAAGTTCTTAGCATTATAGATAGTGAGATTAAGATTTTAAGCTCTTCTGAGAGAGAAAAAAATGTTTGAAGAAGAAAAACCGGAGCTTAATATCACCCCTCTAGTCGATATTATGCTCGTTTTACTTGCTATTTTGATGGTTACAGCACCAAGCATTACTTATGAAGAGAAAATCAACCTCCCGCAAGGTTCGCAAAAAAGCTCGAGTAGCCCAACCATAAAAAGCCTTATAGTAAGCATTAATGCAAAAAAAGAAATTTTCATTAACCAAGATAAATTCGACTTTTTAAGCTTTGCGGATAATCTTACTCAAAGAAAAGCCCAGTTTAATCTAGAAGAGCCTGTATTTATAAGGGCAGATAAAAGCCTAAAATACGACGATGTGATTTTCGTACTAAGAAATATCAAGAATTTAGGTTTTAACAAAGTTGCCCTACAAACCGAATAATAATGAAAATTAGCAATACTCAATCTTTCTTACTTGCTCTGCTTAGCTATTTTATAGTTGTGGCTTTTGTATTTTTTAAAATAATTGTTTTTAAAGAACCAAGTATAAAATATACGGATTTAAAAGATAGTTTTATAGATATTGAATTTGCTAAGCCCTCTAAACAAATTGTAAGCAAAGAAAAAAATATAAAACAAACACAAACTCAGGCTCTAAATATACCGAAAATTCAACAAGAGACTACAAATCAAGCAGTTAAAACAGAAGAAATAAAGCAAGAAGAAACTAATTTTAACGCTCTTTTTGGAAATGTCAAAGAAATACAAGAAGAAAAGACTACAAAAATTCAATCCTCCGCACAGAGTTTTTTCGAAAATACAGTTACCAAAAATACTGCAAACAATTTACTTAGGCAATTAGAAGACTCTCTTATTACAGAAAAAGCTATGAGTGAGGGCAGTGCCACTCAAAGTCAGCGCACGGGAATTTATGACGAGTTTTTAGGAAAAATTACGCGCATTATCGAGCAAAGATGGAGACTTTACCACCCTTATGAGGGAAATTTAAGAGTTGTTGTGAAAATTTTTATCGATAGTAACGGAAAATTTGGCTATACTTCTGTGGAAAAAAGTTACAATGCTGCTTTTGACGAAAAGGTTTTAAATTTCTTGCAAAATCAAAAGGGTAAATTTATCGCAAATCCTCCTAGAGGAGAGCTTGTAAATATCACTATGAATTTAGGCGATGAAGTGGCGGTTTCACAATGAATTTATAATAAATTTTTAGGAGAAGAGATGAAAAGAATTTTTTTGCTTTTTTTTGTTTTTTTAGCCTTTGTTTGGGCTGAAGATCCTGTGATTGATGTTATCAATAAGGGCGTGGTTTTACCAAAAATCATTGTTAAAGATAATTCTAAATTAAGTGACGCGAATTTAAAACGCAGTTTTTACAATATCTTAGTCAATGATTTAAAGGTGAGTTCGAATTTCGAAGTGGTGAGCGAAGCGAGTGAGAATTTAAACTATACTTTCGAATACGAGCTTAGTAAAAACGGCAATTCTTTAAGCCTTAATGTCAAAATCAAAGCAGGAGGCGAACAAAAATCAAGCCAAACCTATACGCTTAACAATGTCGAGCAGTATCCTTTCTTAGCCCACAAAAGTGTTAAAGAATCGGTAAGTTTTTTGTCTTTGCCACCTATTGAGTGGATGGACCATAAAATTCTTATCGCAAGAACGAGCGGGGCTAGGCAGAGTCAAATCATTATGGCTGACTACACTCTAACTTATCAAAAAGTCATAGTTAGTGGAGGACTTAACCTCTTTCCAAAATGGGGCAACGAAGAACAAAGCGTCTTTTACTACACTGCTTATGATCACGAAATGCCAACACTTTACCGCTACGATTTAAAAACAAATAAAGCGGTTAAAATTCTCTCAAGTGGCGGTATGGTTGTAGCAAGTGATGTGAATAAAAACGGCGATAAATTGCTTATCACTATGGCACCGCAAGACCAACCTGATGTGTATTTGTATGATATGATTTCTAAAAATTTAACAAGGCTGACTAATTATTCCGGTATCGATGTAAATGCGAATTTCATAGGCGAGGACGAGTCTCGTGTGGTTTTTGTTTCAGACCGCTTAGGCTATCCAAATATCTTTATGCTAAGCCTAGCAAATACAAACGCCGAGCAGGTTGTATTTCACGGAAAAAACAATTCAGCCGTTTCAACTTACAAGGATTTTTTGGTGTATTCAAGCAGAGAGAGCAATCAAGCAGGAGTGTTTAATATCTATCTTATGTCCATTAAAAGCGATTATATAAGGCAGCTTAGTGCAAACGGCAAGAATTTATTCCCGCGTTTTTCAAGCGATGGAGGAAGCATAGTATTTATCAAGTATTTAGGCAATCAAAGTGCTTTGGGCGTAATTCGTGTAAATGCGAACAAAACCTTTTATTTTCCACTTAAAGTTGGAAAAATTCAATCAATAGACTGGTAAAAATTTAATTTTTTTGTTGATTTTTGTTAAAAGTTTAGGTATAATTTGCCGAATTTTTATTATTTTTTAGAAAGGTATTCGATGAGGAAGATTCTTTTTACTTCGGTTGCAGCATTAGCGGTGATCATTAGCGGTTGTAGCACTAAAAGCACAATCGTAAGTAGCGATAGCAGTATCGACCAAAGAAGAGGTGGCTCTGGAGGTAGCGATATTTTCGGACCTGATGGACTTATTAACGGCGTTGAAAAAGTGTATTTTGACTTTGATAAATTCAACATAAGACCGGATATGCAATCTGTTATCAAAGGCAATGCGGTTTTCTTTAACAACGACGCAAGCGGTATAAGCTTCGTAGTTGAGGGAAATTGCGACGAGTGGGGAACTGATGAGTATAATCAAGCCTTAGGTTTGAAAAGAGCTAGAGCCGTAAAAGAAGCACTAGGAGCACAAGGTGTTAATACAGACAGAATTTCTGTAAAAAGCTACGGAGAAACCAATCCTGTATGCACCGAAAAAACCAAAGCTTGCGACGCTCAAAATCGTCGTGCTGAATTCAGATTAGCAAGATAATTTATGAAAAAAACAGTCTTAGTAGCTCTTTTTGGAGCTACTTTGCTTTTTGCGGAAAGCTCTGCCTTTGATGCAGGAAATCTCAATAACAATTCCTCTTATGGTCTTACAAATAACGAGAGATTTTTTAAAGAAAAAATAGAAAAACTTGGTAATGATTATTCGCAATTGAACGCTAAAATATCCGAATTAAACGAAAGAATAGAGGGGCTACAAAGCACACTTGAGGGTATAAATTCTCAGTATTCTAAATCAAGTTCTAGACTTTCTCAACTTGAACAAGAAAATGTAGAACAAACTAATACCGATAGTAATTTAAGCAAAAGCATTCAAAGTCTTCAAAGCTATGTTGAACAAAGCAGGAAAATTGGAGAAACAAACTATAAACAAATTAAGAAAATTCTTGCCGAACTTAGCTCTTTGGTGGATTCTATTAATACAGATTATGTTTCCAAAGCAGAATTGACAAGCAAGGATCCAAATGTTTTTATAAATGATTTAAATAAAAATAGCCTAAAACAAAAGGATTTAAATAAGAGCAAAGATCAAAACTTAAGTAAAAAATTAGAGCAAAACATAGAATACAAACCTGATGAAACTTGGAAAAAGAAAACAAGTCAAGAAATCCTAGCTTTAGCTATAGAAAATGCTAATAAAAATTCTTTCGGACTTGCCAAGGAGCAGTTTGATTATCTTATAAAAAATCAGTATAAACCTGCAAGAATAAATTTTTATTTAGGTGAAATAGAATACAAGCAAGAAAATTACCAAAATGCACTTTATTTTTATAAAAAAAGCACAGAGCTTAGTTCAAAGGGGGATTACTTCCCAAAACTTTTGTATCACAGTGCCATTTCTTTGGATAAAACCGGCGATACCAAAAGTGCTAACGGCTTTTACAAGGCTTTAAAGATGAATTATCCAAATTCACCCGAAGCAAAAGCTTCACCAAATAGAGAATAAAAGGAGAAAAAATGAAAATTGCAAAAAATAGCGTCGTATCAATGTTTTACGAACTTAAAGATGCCAACACCAACGAGGTTTTAGAGTCCAATCTTTACGCCGAACCTATTTCTTTCATAGTCGGCAAGGGTCAAATTTTAGAGAGTTTAGAAGAAGAGATTATGAAGCTTGAAAGCCCGGGAAATGCTGATGTTTTGATTAAAAAAGAAAAAGGCTTAGGAGAATACGACCCAAATGCGGTGCAAACCCTACCTAAAGAGCAATTTGCTGGAATAGAACTTAAAGTTGGAATGGAACTTTTTGGCGAGGGCGAGAACGGCGAGACCGTGCGCGTGAGTGTTAAAGACATAGGCGAAAACGATGTAGTTATAGATTACAACCACCCTTATGCAGGACGCGATTTACTTTTTTCTTTAAACATAGTAGAGAGCAGAGAGGCAAGCGAGGATGAAATTCTAACAGGCATTATAGCAGGAAGCAATAGCTGCGGTTGTGGCTCACACGGGCATCACCACGAACACAAAGGTGGCGGTTGTTGCGGTGGTGGCGGAGGTTGCGGTTGCCACTAAAATGCGCTTTCATTTTTCCCGGTCAAGGCTCTCAAAAAGTAGGAATGGGCAAGGAAATTTACGAAAATTCCACCAAAGCAAAAGAGCTTTTAGAAAAGGCTAGTGAGTTTTGCAAACTTGATTTTAAAACCTTGCTTTTCACTCAAAATGATGATTTAAACAAAAGCGAATTTACTCAACCTGCCATAGTTTTAAACTCACTAATGTGCTACGAAGCCTTGCTTGAAAGAGTGCCAAATTTAAAGCCTAAATTCGCACTAGGACACTCTCTTGGTGAATTTAGTGCCCTTAGCATTAGTGGTGCTTTTAGCTTTTTAGAAGCCATTTATTTAGTGCATAAAAGAGGCGTATTTATGCAAGAAGATTGTGCGAATTTAGAAGTTGCGATGATGGTGATTTTAGGCTTAGATGATGAAGCGGTGGAGGAGCTTTGTCAAAAGGCAAGAAAAGAAGCGAAGCAAATTTATACTGCAAACTATAACTGCGATGGGCAGATTGTCGTTGCAGGGCTTAAGCCAGATTTACTAAGCTTAGAGGCTGAATTTAAGGCAAAGGGTGCGAAAAAAACTATGCTTTTAAATATGAGCGTGATAAGCCATTGTCCGCTTTTGAAAAACGCTTCTTTAAAGCTAAGTGCTGAGCTTAAAAACTACTTAAAAGACGAATTCGCCCCCGTGATTTCCAACGCAAATACTAAGGTTTACAAAAGCAAAAACGAGGCTTTAAACCTACTTGAAGAACAGCTTATTAAGCCTGTGCTTTACAAACAAAGTATTAAAAATATAGAAAACGAAGTGGATTGTTTTGTGGAATTTGGAGCAGCCGTGCTAAAGGGGCTTAACAAAAAAATCACCACTAAAAACACTATAAGCCTTACAAATTCAAGCGAACTTGACGCATTTTTAAAGGAAAATGAATGAAAATTGCTATACTTGGTGCGATGAGCGAGGAAATCACGCCCTTGCTTGAAATTTTAAAAGATTACAAAAGCATAGAATACGCAAAAAACACTTACTATCTTGCAAACTACAAAAACCACGAGCTCATCATAGCTTACTCAAAAATCGGCAAGGTAAATTCCACCTTAAGTGCGGCTGTTTTGATAGAAAAATTTAAGGCTGAAATTCTACTTTTTACAGGCGTTGCGGGTGCTTTTAATAAGAATTTAGAAATAGGCGATTTGCTTTACGCCGAAAAACTCGCTCAATACGACCTTGACATTACTGCTTTTGGACACCCTTTAGGCTATGTTCCGGGCAATGAAATTTTCGTTAAAACCGACGCAAAACTAAACGCCCTAGCCTTAGAAGTTGCTAAAGATCTTGGCATAAATTTACAAGCCGGCATTATAGCAACAGGCGATGAATTCATTTGCAACGAAGCTAAAAAAGAAAAAATCCGCGAAATTTTCAAAGCCGACGCTTGCGAAATGGAAGGTGCTAGCGTGGCTTTAGTGTGCGAGGCTTTGAAAGTGCCTTGCTTTATCTTAAGGGCGATGAGCGATAAGGCTGGAGAAAAGGCTGAATTTGACTTTGATGAATTCGTGGTAAAATCTGCTAAAATTTCAGCCGATTTTGTGCTTAAAATGTGTGAAAAATTGTGATAAAACTTAGCAAAAAACTTATTCGTCAAGTCGCACAAGCAAACGCTAAATTTAAGCTCATAGAACAAAACGACAAAATTCTTTTAGGACTTAGCGGAGGCAAGGATTCTCTAGCCTTAGCTCATCTTTTGCAAAGAATGAAAAGCCACGTGCCCTTTGATTTTAGCTTTGAAGCGGTGACGCTAAGTTATGGTATGGGCGAGGATTACTCAAAACTTCACGCACACTGCGAAGAACACGGCATTACTCACAAGCTCATAGACTCAAATATTTATGAAATTTCAGGCGATACTATAAGAGAAAATTCTAGTTTTTGCTCCTATTTTTCAAGAATGAGACGCGGCGCACTTTATACTTACGCACTTGAAAACGGCTTTAACAAACTTGCAATAGCTCATCACTTAGACGACGCGGCGGAGAGTTTTTTTATGAATTTCATTTATAACGGCGCTTTGCGGACCTTAGCACCTATTTATAAGAGCAAAAGGGGAGTTGTCGTGATTAGACCGCTTATTTTCGTGCGCGAGAGGCAGTTAAGGGAAAATGCCTTGTTAAACGAGCTTGAAGTTATAGGAAATGAGTTTTGTCCGGGGCTTAAGCTTAGCGAAAAAAATGTCAAATTCCCTCACGCAAGAGAAGAGGCAAAACAGCTCTTAGCCTCGCTTGAAAGGGAGAATCCTAAGCTTTTTAAAAGCCTTAAAACGGCTTTTTCAAATTTGCACCAAGAAAGTTTTTGGAAGCAAGGCAAAGCTGGATAATGAAAAAAGCCCTTGTGATTGTAGATTATCAAAACGATTTCATAGATGGCAGTTTAGGCTTTAAAGACGCTTTTTTAATCAAAGAAAACATTCTAACCTTGCTTAAAACCTTAAATTTCAACGACACGCACTTGCTTGTAACTTATGATACGCACAATCAGCATTATTTAGAGAGCAAAGAGGGCAAGATGCTCCCTGTTAAACACTGCATTGAAGGCTCTTTTGGTTGGCAAATGCCTAAGGAATTTGACGCTTTTCTTGCTCGGGCTAGGAAAATTTTTTACAAAAACAGCTTTGGGAGCTTGGAATTTGCAAATTTCATAGCTCAAAGTTCTTATGAGGAGCTTTATTTTTGCGGGCTTGTTTCGCATATTTGCGTGTTTCATAATATCATTTTAGCCTTTAACGCAAAGCCGGATCTTAAACTTTTCTTACACAAAAACGCTACAGCAAGTTTTGATGAAAATTTGCAAAATGCCGCTTTTTCTTTGCTAGAGGCTTTTGGAGTGGAGTTTTGCTAAGCTATGGAGGGCTTTATTTTACACACTCAAAGGGTGAGGGACGAAGATTTGCTTGTGTATATTTTGACTAAATTTAAGCTTTTAAAGACTTATCGCTTTTACGGACTTAGGCATTCAAATATACTAAATGGCTATAAAATCGACTTTGCGCTTGATGATAATACAACTTTTCTGCCGCGTCTTAAAGAGGTCTTGCACTTGGGATTTTTGTGGATAAACGATAGAGAAAAAATGTTTTTGTGGCAGGAATTTATCCGCCTTTTGTTCGCTCATTTAAGAGACATTGAAACACTTGATAGTTTTTATTTTAAGCTTTTAAATTCCTGCGCGACAAGGCTTTTAAAGCAAAATCCTAAACGCGTTTTTATCGACGCTTATTTGCAAATTTTAGAATTTGAAGGACGGCTTCATAAGGAGGCGATTTGCTTTGCTTGTGATGAGGAAATTTCGCACGAGGTTACGCTTTTAAGGGCGTTTTTACCAGCTCATAACACTTGTGCTTTAGGGCATTCTTTCGATAAAGAAAAATTAAAAATTTTCTATGAAAACAAAAATTCAAGCACCTTCGAAGACGCGCAAATAGAAAAAATTTACGCCCTAATAAAAGAAGGTTTGTAATGATACTTTGCGAAAAACCTTGCAAATTCTTAGAAAAAATTGCTAAATTCTTAAGCCCTAAAGATGTCGAGCTGGTTTTCTTAAACGATGAAGAGATGAAAAAACTAAATCAAATTCAAAGAGGCATAAACAAAAGCACCGATGTGCTAAGCTTTCCGCTTGAAAATATCGCCCCTGAAATTCCGCTTGGTTCTGTGGTGATAAATCTTGACTTAGCAAAAGGCAAAGCAAAAGAGCTAGGACACAGCTTAGAAAGCGAAATTTCTTTGCTTTTCATACACGCTATGCTTCATTTGCTTGGGCTTGATCACGAAAAAGACGAGGGGCAAATGAGAGCAAAAGAAAAAGAACTAATAGAGCTTTTCAAACTCCCACAAAGCCTTATAGCAAGAACACAAAACTTAGAATAAAATTTTTTTAAAATAATGCAAAAATTCAAAAAAAAAAAAAAACAAAAGATAATATAATAAACCTTTGAAAAAAAGGAATTTTATGAAACTTGGTTTGAAACTTTGGTCTGTGAATACTGAATTTTATCTAAACGAAGCAAAAAAGC
>CAZWYE010000021.1:0-20625 GCA_964637895.1 uncultured Campylobacter sp.
TCCTTAGCAAAATCTTCAAGCATTATCTCTTTCAAAGCTCCCATACAAAGTGTTAAATCTGCCTTAAAACAGCATTTTGTGCCTAAACCGCTAGGCGTATCGCAAGCGATTTTAAAAGCCTTTGAAGCGTTTGCTTTGCGTATTATAAGGGCGGTTTTTTCATCAAGTTCGCCCTTAAACCCGCTTCCAAAAATTCCATCAACTATGCACTCAAACTCCCTAAAATCAGGCTCTTCATAAGAAAATTTAAAGCCAAGATTTTCTAAAATCGCGCTTTGTTTTAAAAATAAAGGGCTTTTTTTAAGCGTTTTACTCACGCAAAATAAGCTCATTTGCTTGAAATATTTTTGCTTTAAATGCCTTGCTGCAACAAGTGCGTCCGCTGCGTTGTTTGCACTGCCTAGCAAAAATAAAATTCGAGGATTTTTAAGCTTTTTCATCTTTTTTTCTATAATTTTTGCAAGTTTAGCCCCGGCATTTTCCATTAATAAAATTTCATCAAGTCCCAAATTTATAGCTCTTTGTTCGCATTCTTTAAGATCTTTAAAAATCGCTTTCATTTTTTCACCAAATAATAACTATTTTTATTATGCTCTTCTTTAAGTTGATTGTTTTTAGGAAGAATTAACTCACGAATCAAGGTTTTGAAATTTTTATAACCATAATGCTTAACGCTAAAACCGGAATATTTCTTTTTAAATTCTGATGAAATTTGCGAATAAAAAACTTGCTCTTTGCTATCGGTTAGCTTTTTTATAATCTCGTTTAAGCCTTGCAAATGCTCCTTAGTCGTTTGTGTGCTTTTTGTTTTTTCCTCGCTCTCGCAAAGATAAATAAACTCATCAAAGCTATTAATATACGATTTTACCGAGCTTGTGCGTCCCATTCCTACGACTTGCTTTTTGTTTTCTCTAAGTTTTTGAACTAAGGTTGTAAAATCGCTATCGCTTGAAACGATGACGAAAATATCTATATCTTTTTCGTAAAATATGCTTAAAGCATCGGTAAGAAGACGCATATCGCTTGAGTTTTTACTTGCAGCAAAATTAAACTGCTGAATGGCAAGTAAGGCATACCTCGCGATTTGCTCTTTCCAGCCTTTGACATTTTCTTTGCTCCAGTCCGCATAAACGCGCTTGATTACGATATTTCCATATTTTAACGCACTTTCATAAATCACTTCTGCGTATTTTTCCGGGATATTTTCCGCGTCAATAAAAAGTGCTAAGCTTTTATTTTTCATACTTTCTCCTAAAAATTTGCTTTTTTTTACTCCAAGCTCTTTACTTGCTCTTCTTTAGCAAATTCCGCATTGATAAGCTTACTCGTTTTTGCTCCTAAATTTTTAAGACTTTCAAGCCTTAAACTTACATTTCCCTTGCCGCTAATGAGTTTATTTTCCATTTTTAAAATGTGATTTTCAAGGCTTTCAAAGCCTTTTTTAATGTTTTCAAAATCCTCAATCACACCTGCAAATTTATCATAAAATTTACCAAGTTCCTCAAAGGCTTTGAGTATATTTTCGTTACTTTTAAGCTGCCGCCAAGAAATGCAAATAGTGTTTAACGCCATAAATAAGGTATTTGGAGTGGTAAGGTAGATCTTTTTTTTATAAGCGTATTGATAAATTTCTAAATCCACGCTTAAGATTAAATCTAAAATATTTTGATAAGGAATAAAAAGCAAGATAAAATCATAAGTATAAGCACTAAAATGCGTATAAGGCTTTTTAGCAAGTTCATCGATTCTAGCTCGTAAATTCGAGGCAAGTTCCCTACAAAGCGTTTCGCTTAACTCCTCAAAATCAAAGCTATTTGGCAGGGAGAATTTCGCATCAATGATTATGCTTTTTTTAGGCTCTAAAAATACCACCGCATCGGCTATATAGCTCTTTCCATCTTCATTTAAGCTAACTTGAAGCTTGTATTGTTCGTTTTCTACTAAACCGCTGTTTTCAAGCACATTTTTAAGCCTAAGTTCGGCAAAATTTCCACGAATTTTTTTATCGCCTTTTAAAATTTTGGCAAGTTTATCGGCGTTTTGTCCTATGTTTTGGCTAAATTTAAACATATTTTCTATATTAGTTTGAAGAGAAATTTCGTTTTTGCTAAGTTTTTCGCTGTATTCTTTGACGCTATTTTTAACGGGCAAGAAAATTTCCTCTAAAAGCTTTTTAATGTCCTCACCAAGCATAATCTTGTTTTGATTTAAGAGGTTTTGGCTTTGGTTTTTAAGATTGTCTTTTAGTTCTTTTTTGAAATTCTCTAAATTCCTTTCGTATTCTTGTTTTAAATTCTTTTTTTCTTCTAAGAAATTTTGCAAATTTTGCTCGTAATTTAAGCTTTTTTCCTTAAGTCTCTCCTCTAAAACCTCGCATTTTGTTGAAAGTTTCATTTTTTGTTCTAAAATTTGCTTTTCGTTTTCTTTTAAAACTTCGTTTTCTTTTAAAAGATTTTCAAATTCCTTTTTTAAAAAAAGCCTTTCTTTTTCGTGCTTTTTAAGCCATAAAAACACTACAAACAAGATAAATAAAGCAAAAAGCAAAGGTGTAAATTCATAAAAGCTCATTTTTAATCCTAAAGCTTAAAGCCTCTAAAATATGAGCTTTTTCTATCACTTCGCTTTTTGCAAAATCCGCACAACTCCTTGCTACTTTTAAGGTTTTATTAACGGCTCTTTGAGAAAGTTTATAACGAGAAATGGCTAAATCAAGCGTATCTTTAGCCGTGTTTGATAGCATACAAAAATGCTTTAAATCCTCATCCTTAAGCTTACCATTAAATTCTTTCTGTCCGCGTTTTTTACCAAAAACAAAGGCTTCAAAGACTTTTTCGCTCATTTCTTTAGAGCTCAAACTTGGCTTATCGTTTTTATCCACTTCCTCCATCGCAACATATAAATCTATCCTATCCATAATGGGCGATGAGATGCGTGCTTTGTATTTTTTAATCTCGTTTTGCGAACAAATACAGCTTGAACTTTTGGAGAATAAATTCCCGCAAGGGCAGGGATTTTGCGCGGCTATAAAGGCGAATTTTGTTTGATAAGTGATCTTTGAATTCACCCGTGAAATGTGAATTTTATAATCCTCCAAAGGCTCTCTTAAACTCTCAATCACCTGCTTGTCAAAATGCGGAAATTCGTCAAAAAACAGCACTCCGCCGTTTGCTAAAGCAACCTCCCCCATTTTAGCACTTTTCGCTCCTCCGCCAAAAATACTCGCCCTTGTGCTTGTGTGATGCGGGTGACGAAAAACACGCACTTGCTTAAATTCGCAATCCTTAGAATTCAAAGACATATAAGCATTTTGCATTAAAACTTCATTCAAACTTTGAGGTGGCATAATATAAACAAGCCTTTTTGCACACATACTTTTGCCACTTCCAGGGCTTCCCTCAAAAAGCACATTATGCATTCCAAGCGCGGCGATTAAACACGCTTTTTTAGCGTTTTCTTGTCCTTTAACCTCTAAAAAATCAAGCGGAAATTCTTTGTTTTTGATGAAAATTTCATCGTTGATTATTAGAGGATTTTCAAATAAAGGGTGGGTTTGTTTGAGCCTAAATTTTTCGTAGTTTTTTTCCTTGAAAAATTCCAAAGCTTCGTTTAAATTTTCAAGGGCGAAAACCTCTAAATTCGGTATCATAGCCGCTTTTATGGCTATGCTTTTAGGAACGACTATTTTTGCACTTTTAACCTTAGTGCTTAAAAACAAAAGCAAGGAAAAAAGCTCGTTCGTGCTTTTAATGCTACCATCAAGTCCTAGTTCGCCCACGACGAAAAAATCATCAAGCTCCTCGTTTTGACACAAAATCAAAACCGCAATGGCTAAATCAAAATGCGAACCGCGTTTTGGAATGCCTGAGGGGCTTAAATTTATGGTGATTTTTCTTGCAGGAAAGCTAAAATCACAGCTTAAAAGCGTGGCTTTAATGCGTTCAACGCTTTCTTTAATAGCCGTGTTTGCAAGTCCTACTATGCTTAAATTTGGCAGTCCTCTTGTGAAAGTTGATTCTACTTCTATGAGGTCTAAGTCTTCATTAAAGCTTATGCATTTAAGTTTTTTCATTAGCTTTTTTCAATTTTTTTTGTTTTTTAAATTCTTTGTCAAATTTTTGTCTTTTTAAAAAAGGGAGTTTTTCTATAAACAAATGCCCGTTTAAATGATCATTTTCGTGCTGAATCGCAACGGCTAAAAAGCCCTCTATTTCAAGCTCTTTAGGCTCACCGAAGCGGTTTTGGAATTTAACTAAAATATGCGAAGGTCTTTCAACCTCCTCAAAAAAATCCGGCACACTCAAACAACCCTCCGTGCAAATGATTTTTTCTTCGCTCAAAGGTAAAATTTGCGGATTGATAAATTCGAGCAAATCCTCTTTTCTTTGCTCCTTGCTTTCCTCATCGACTAAATTTACTATAAAAGCACGAAGAGGAACATCAACTTGAATGGCAGCTAAGCCTATGCCGTTGTTTGCAATCATAGTTTCGTACATATCATCTAAAAGCGTGTGAAATTCCGCACTGAAATTCTCAACGCTTTTTGATTCTAAAAAAAGCCTTTTGTTAGGATAAGTGATGATTTTTCTTACCATAAAAACCTCAACTCACTTGAAACTTTTTTCTAAAACCTTATCCACAAGCCCGTATTCTTTGGCTTCAAAAGCACTCATAAAAAAATCTCTTTCCGTGTCTTTGACGATTTTTGCGAGTTTTTGCTTGGTGTTTTTGGCTAGAATTTCATTGAGTATGCTTTTAAGTCTTAGAATTTCTTTGGCTTGAATTTCTATATCACTTGCTTGTCCTTTAGCACCGCCTAAAGGCTGGTGAATCATAATGCGCGAATTAGGCAGAGCAAAGCGCTTTCCATCTGTGCCGCAACTTAGTAAAAAAGCACCCATAGAAGCAGCTTGTCCTATGCAAATGGTGCAAACATCAGGCTTTATATAATTCATAGTATCATAAATGCTAAAACCGCTTGTAATCACACCGCCGGGCGAATTTATATAAAGATAAATGTCCTTTTGCGGATCCTCAGCCTCCAAAAACAAAAGCTGTGCAACTATGGAAGAGGCTAAATCGTCGTGAATTTCGCCACTTAACATAACGATTCTATCTTTTAAAAGCCTTGAATAAATATCATAACTTCGCTCTCCGCGACTCGTTTTTTCGATAACATAAGGAATATACATTATTTCTCACCTTTTTTATCTGCTTTTGAAAAAAGAAAAATGTCGTTGAAAAGTTTTTGCTCTATCAAAGCCATTTTCACAGCCGGCAAAGCACCTTGTCTTTTGTAGTTTTCAAGGTGTTCTTTAGGATTAAAGCCATTACGATAAGCCTCAAAATAAATCGCTTGAACAAGCTCTTGTTCGCTCACATCGATTTTTCTAAGCTTTGCAAGGGCGTCTATGATAAAAGTAAGTTTCACGCTTTTTTCCGCCTCGTCTTTAAAGCCTACCCTTTTTTCTTTAAGCTTGTCTTTATTTTCGGAAAGCTCTTTTTTCTCCTCCTCGCTAAAACTAGCCCAAGCGTTTCTAAACTGCATATCTATTTCTTGCTCGACTATGCCTTTTGGTAAATCAAAATGGTAATTTTCTATCAAAGCGTCCGCAAATTTGCCCTTAAGCTCCTCTTCTATAAGCTTTAAAAGCTTTTCGTTTTTGATTTGCTCCTCGATTTTCTCCTCTAAAAGCTTGACACTAGGCTCTTTTTCGTTAGGAAGCATTTTTTTAAGAAGCTCATCATCAAGCTCTGGAATTTTAAGCTCTTCAATCTCATTAAGCTTAACCTTAAAAACCACTTCCTTTCCTGCTAAATTCTTTGCACCATAATCTTGCGGAAAGCTTAATTTTATATCCTTTTCCTCGCCTACTTTAAGCCCTATCATACCATCTTCAAAGCCCGGGATAAACTGCTTTGAACCTATTTCTAAAACATAATCTTTAGCCGCCCCACCCTCAAAAGTCTCGCCATTTAAAAAGCCCTCAAAATCAAATTTCGCAAAATCGCCCTCTTTCAAAGCCCTTTTTTCCTTAAGTGGCTCTAAAGAAGCGTAAGCCTTTAAAAGCTCCTCTTTTTTAGTGTCTTTTTCCTTTTGAGTAGCCTTTGGTTGGCTATATTGTGGAATGTGTTTTTCATACTCTTCAAGCTTAACTTCAGGCTTAAAAGAAAGCACAAATTCAAGCTCAAGCCCTTCATCTTTTCTTTCGAATTTTTCAAAATAAGGCTCTCCTACAAGCTCTTTTGCGTCTTTTTTAAGTTCTTTTAAAGCGTTGTTTAAAACTTCTCTTAAAAGATTTTGCTCCGCTTCGTTTCTAAGATTTTTTTCGTATCTTTTCAAAACCACAGCCACAGGAATGTGTCCTGGTCTAAAACCATCGATTTTTAGGGTTTTTGAGGCTTTGTTTGCTAAATTTTGCACCTCTGCTTGAATGTCTTGCGAAAGAACTTTTGCACTCGCACCAACATTTACAGAGTCTAGTTGCTTTGCTTTTACTTCCATATTTTGTTTCCTTAAAAAAATAAAATTTTGAAATAATAGCAAATTTTTCCTTATTACTCGCATAAAAAATTAAAGCATTTTATGCTAAAATGTTTAAAAATTTAATACGGAGCTTATTTTGCAAGAAAAATTCGAAAATTGTGTTAAAACTATGCTTGAGCTTATAGGAGAAAATCCTAAACGCGAGGGGCTTTTAAGAACTCCTACGCGAATTTTTAAGACCTTTGAATTTTTAACAAGCGGTTACAAGAAAGATATAGAAGAAATTTTAAACGATGCTTTATTTGAAAGCTCGAATAATGAAATGATTTTGGTTCGAGACATTGAATTTTACAGTCTTTGTGAGCATCATCTTTTACCTTTTTTTGGCAGGGTTCATGTCGCTTACATACCAAATTCTAAAGTCGTGGGACTTTCTAAAATTCCGCGTCTTGTGGAGGTTTTTGCAAGAAGACTTCAAATCCAAGAACAGCTCACCGAGCAAATCGCGGACGCTTTAATGCAAAATGTCGGTGCAAAAGGCGTTGGAGTGGTGATTGAAGCAAGGCATATGTGTATGGAAATGCGCGGCGTTCAAAAAGCAAATTCCACGACGAGTACTTCGGCTTTGCGTGGGCTTTTTTTGAAAAACGAAAAAACGCGCGAGGAGTTTTTCACTCTTATAAATTCTGCTAAACAGGTTCGTTTTTAATGAATTTAGAAAAATTAAGACAAAAAGTTATCAAAGAAAATCTTACTTCAATCTTTGGTGAAATCACTAGAATTTCAGCAACAAATATAGAAATTCGCGGTCTTAAAACCGGAGTTGGCGATGTTATCAAGCTTGTTTCGAACGAAGATGAGAATTTGCAAACCTTAGCAATGGTGATTGAGGTTAAGGAACATTTGAGTTATTTAAGTCCTTTTTCTTTCATCGAGGGCTTTAAAATCGGCGATAAAGCCTTTATGGCAGATTCTGGAATGCACATAGGCGTAGGTGATGAGCTTTTAGGCAGGGTGGTTGATCCTTTTATGCACCCAAAAGACGGCAAAGGAGCGATTGAGCCTAGCAAATTTATACCTATAATGAGACCACCCATTGATGCTATGAAAAGAGGGCTTATAGACAAGGTTTTTCCCGTTGGCATTAAAAGTATAGACGCTCTTTTAACTTGTGGAGTAGGACAAAAGCTTGGAATTTTCGCAGGAAGTGGCGTAGGTAAATCCACTTTAATGGGAATGATAGTTAAAAATTCCAAAGCTCCTGTAAAAATCATCGCTTTAATCGGCGAAAGAGGGAGGGAAATTCCGGAATTTATCCAAAAGAATTTAGGAGGAAAGCTCGATAACACGGTTTTAATCGTCGCAACAAGCGATGATAGTGCTTTGATGAGAAAATACGGAGCCTTTTGCGCGATGAGTGTTGCGGAGTATTTTAAAGAGCAAGGTAAGGATGTGCTTTTTATTATGGATAGTATCACGCGTTTTGCTATGGCTCAAAGAGAAATAGGACTTGCACTTGGTGAGCCACCTACTACAAAAGGCTATCCGCCAAGCGTTTTAAGCCTCTTACCACAACTTATGGAAAGAGCAGGAAAAGAAGAGGGAAAAGGCACGATAACAGCGTTTTTTACCGTGCTTGTCGAGGCTGATGATATGAGCGATCCTATAGCCGATCAAAGCCGTTCTATACTTGATGGACATATAGTTTTAAGTAGAGAGCTTACCGACTTAGGAATTTATCCGCCCATAAATATACAAAACTCGGCTTCAAGGATAATGAATGATATTATAAGCCCTGAACATAAACTTTGGGCTAGAAAATTTAAAAGACTAAATTCTTTGCTTAAAGAAAACGAGGTTTTGCTTCGCATAGGAGCGTATCAAAAAGGAAGCGATAAAGAACTTGATGAAGCTATTAATAAAAAAGATTTTATGCAAAAATTCCTTACGCAAAATCCCGAAGAAAATTTTGAATTTGAAGAAACCTTGCAAAATTTAAGCCAAATAGATATAAATTTACCGCCACCGGTAAGCGTTGCAACCTTGCCAAATCCTAATCAAATGTCCTCTTAAATTTTTTCAAAAAACGCCGATATATAGAGTATCTTGCGATAAAGGAGATACGATGATCCAAGATGCAACGAATGCTTCATTAATGCTAAGTGTGAATACCTCTTTGCTTAAAAAAAGTATGGATACTAGCGAGAATTTAATGGCAACTATTTTAGAGGGTGCAGGTGCTAACTTGCAAAGCCCTACTAGTAATGCTCCGGTAGATACTACGCAAACTCCTACTCAAAGCACGAGAGCTTTAGACATTTACGCTTAATGCACTTAAAAAGATACAAGGTTTTTCCTTGTATCTTTGAATAAATTTGCAAAAGAAAGCCTTATATTTATTTTTTTTCATTATAATTTAAAATAAAAATAAATTTTCAAGGTTAAGCGATGCAAATCATTAAAAAAATCATTTTAAGCGAAGTTTTCCCCGGCATTTTGCTTATATTTTTTACTCTTCTTGCTTTGATTTTTAAAAATTCTCCATTGGATATAATTTATACGAATTTTTTACACTCTGATTTTGTGGTGGGTATTAATGAATTTGAACTTAAAAAGCCTCTTAATCTTTGGATAAATGATGGTTTAATGGCTATTTTCTTTCTTTACATAGGACTTGAGTTAAAATATGAAATTTTAAGGGGGCAACTTAAAAATATCCGTTCTGTTTCCTTGCCTATTTTTGGTGCACTCGGTGGAATGGTAGTTCCCGCACTCATTTTTAGCATTATTAATTTTAACGATAGTTTTGCTATGCAAGGCTGGGCGATTCCAACGGCAACGGACATTGCTTTTGCGGTGGGTATTTTTATGCTCTTGGGCAACAAAATCCCAACAAGCTTAAAGCTTTTCTTGCTTTCTTTAGCTATTTTTGATGATGTGGGCGCGATTTTAATCATAGCTCTTTTTTATACCGACAATCTCTCTACTTTGATGATTGTTATTTGTGTATTATGTATTTTTGCCTTGTTTTTGCTTAATCGTTTTCATATTACGCATCTTTCTTTGTATGTTTTAGTGAGCGTGATTTTTTGGGTTGCTATGTTAAAAAGTGGTATTCACGCGACTTTAGCCGGCGTGGTTATAGCCTTTTTTATACCACTAGAAACAAAAGATAACAAGCCTTATTTGCATAAGGTTTATGAGGATTTACACCCTTGGGTTGTTTATTTTATCCTACCTTTGTTTGCTTTTGCAAATGCTGGCGTAAATTTGGCAAGTATCGATTTAAGCTTAATCTTTTCAGGCGTGAGCTTAGGCATTTTTCTAGGACTTTTTTTAGGAAAGCAAATCGGCGTTTTTGCCTTTTCTTTTTTAGCCATTAAATTGAAACTCGCTTCTTTACCTCAAGGTGCAAATTTTAAACAACTTTACGGAGTTTGCATACTTACAGGCATTGGTTTTACTATGAGTTTATTTATAGATACCTTAGCATATAAAGATAGTAATTTTATAGAGCATCCTGATAAACTTGCCATTTTGATTGCGAGTTTCTTAAGTGCGATTGTCGGCTATGCATATTTAAAATTAGTAAAATGAAAGCTTTATTTTTAAAATTTAAAAACCTAGCTTCTAATGAAGCTTTTGGTGGGGCGTTGTTGATTTTTTTTACCATTCTTGCCCTGTTTGTTCAAAATAGTTTCTTAAGTACTTATTATAAGGAATTTTTAGAGTTAAAAATAGGTTTTAGTGTTAATGAATTTACGCTTAATAAGCCTTTTTTATTATGGATTAACGATGGTTTAATAAGCATTTTCTTTTTTGCCATAGGACTTGAGCTTAAAAAAGAATTCGTAGAAGGCGATTTTAAAAATCCTAAAAATATAATTTTGCCTTTGTGTGCGGCTTTGGGCGGAATTTTAATCCCTGCTCTTATTTTCACCCTTGTGAATATAGGTGATTCTTATACGCTTAAAGGTTGGGCGATTCCAACGGCAACAGACACGGCTTTTGCTTTGGCACTTTTAATTATGGTCGGAAAGCACATTCCACATTCTTTGCGAATTTTCTTGCTTTCTTTAGCTATTTTTGATGATGTGGGCGCGATTTTAATCATAGCTCTTTTTTACACCACAGAGCTTTCCATAACCTCTTTTGTTATAGCTTCTTTGATAATTTTTATTTTGCTTATACTTAATTTACTTAAAATTTCTAAAAAAAGTTTTTATTTTATCTGTGCTTTTATTCTTTGGATAAGCGTCTTAAAAAGCGGAGTTCACGCGACCTTAGCCGGAATCATCACGGCTTTTTTTATACCTATGCAAACAAAAGACGGCAGGGCTTTTTTAGAGGAGATTAATGAGAGTTTGAAATTTTGGATAGCCTTTGTGATTTTACCTTTGTTTGCTTTTGCAAATGCTGGCGTAAATTTGGCAAGTATCGATTTAAGCTTAATCTTTTCAGGCGTGAGCTTAGGCATTTTTCTAGGACTTTTTTTAGGAAAGCAAATCGGCGTTTTTGCCTTTTCTTTTTTAGCCATTAAATTGAAACTCGCTTCTTTACCTCAAGGTGCAAATTTTAAACAACTTTACGGAGTTTGCATACTAACAGGCATTGGTTTTACTATGAGTTTGTTTATAGATGGCTTAGCTTATAAAGTAAGCGATATTTTCCACTATGTGGATAATCTTGCTATACTTTTAGCCTCTCTTTGTTCGGGCGTTGTTGGTTTTGTGTATTTGAAATTTTTCGCAAGATAAAGGATTTTGATGAGATTTCACATTTTTTTCGTCTTCGTGCTTATGTTTTTGCTTTCAGGTTGTAGCATTTTCCAGCAAAATTTTGGATTTTTGGGCTTTCAAAGCGGTAAGGAAATTTCACAAGCACAGCTTCGTAGCATAGCAAAACAGTGGAAAAACACGCCTTATGTTTTGGGCGGTTCTAGCAAAAGAGGCTCTGATTGCTCTGGCTTTACTCAAAGCGTGTTTTCTCAGTTTAACATAAAAATTCCTCGCACCACGGTCGCACAATTAAGCTCAGGCAGAAAAGTCGCTAAAAAAGATTTAAAAACAGGAGATTTGCTCTTTTTTAAAACAGGTCGCGGTCCTAATGCAATGCATGTTGGAATTTATCTAAGTAATAATAATTTCATTCATCTTTCCACAAGAGGCGGAGTTAAGGAGGTTTCTTTAAATGAAACTTATTGGAAAAAACGCTATATCGGCGCTGCAAGATATTCTTAAAGAAAAGCGATGAAAATAGGCGTTTTTGATAGTGGCGTGGGCGGACTTAGCGTGTTAAAATCCCTTTATGAAGCAAGGCTTTTTGAAGAGGTGATTTATTATGGCGATACAGCTCGTGTGCCTTATGGTGTTAAAGATAAAGAAACCATTGTGAAATTCTGCCTTGAAGCTTTAGAATTTTTTGAAAAATTTAAAATCGATATGCTAATTATCGCGTGCAATACCGCAAGTGCTTACGCCCTTAAAGTCCTGCAAGAAAGGGCGAGTTTTCCCGTTTATGGCGTAATTGATGCTGGAGTTGAAGCACTTAAAAACGAGATAAAAGACAAAAACAAAGAAATTCTAGTCATCGCTACAAAGGCTACTATAAATTCCAAAGAATACCAAATACGCCTTCAAAAAGAGGGCTTTAAAAAAATAAAAGCTCTAGCCACAGGGCTTTTCGTGCCTATGGTAGAAGAAGAAATTTTTGGAGGCGAACTTTTGCAGAGTGCTTTTAAGCATTATTTTAAGAATTTGCAAAACAAGCCAGACGCCATTATCTTAGCTTGTACGCATTTTCCTTTACTTGCTAAGGCTTTAAGTGAGTATTTTGGAGCAAAAACCAAGCTCATGCATTCAGGCGATGCTATTGTGAAATTCTTAAAAAGTCACAACAAGCTTAAGACTTTAAAAACAAAGGCAAGGCTTAAATTTTACGCTTCAAGCGATATAAAAGCTTTAAAAAACACGGCTAAAATTTGGCTAGGACTTGATGAAAAGGATATGAAATGATAGAACTTAAAAAAAAAGATGAAATCGAAAAACTAAGACTCGCCAATCAAATCGTGGCTAAAACCTTAGACTATTTAGAAAAAGAAATAAAGCCCGGAATGAGCCTTAAAGAAGTTGATAAAATGGCTGAGGATTTTATTTTAAGCTTTAATGCAAAGCCTTCTTTTAAGGGACTTTACGGCTTTAGCGGGGCGATTTGCACTTCTTTAAACGAGGTTTGCATTCACGGAATTCCTGATGGAAAAATCTTAAAAGAGGGCGATATTTTAGGGCTTGATGTGGGAACTGTTTTAGATGGCTATTACGGCGATGCGGCAAGAACTATAGGCATAGGCGAAATTTCACAAAACGATGAAAAGCTCATAGCTTGCGCTAAAGACGCCCTTTATCACGCCATAGCTTGCATAAAAGAGGGAATGCGTTTTAAGGAGCTTTCTGCTATTTTAGGCGAATTTATAGCCTCGCGTGGCTTTGTTCCTTTAAAAGGATATTGCGGACACGGCATAGGACGCAAACCTCACGGCGAACCTGAAATTCTAAACTACCTAGAACAAGGTTCAAACGCAAAAAGCGGACCTAAAATCAAAAATGGTATGGTCTTTTGCATAGAACCTATGATATGCCAGAAAGATGGCACTCCAAAGCATTATAAGGGCAGGTGGGACGCAGGCAGTGCGGACGGACTTAACACAGCACATTATGAACACTGCGTCGCTATTGTAAGTGGAAAAGCACAAATTCTTTCTTTAGCTTAAGTTTTCCTTTAAAATTCAAATATTCCTTGCATTTTTTTCTTAAAATTAAAACAAAGTTTTTTATCTAAGTTTATTTAGAAAATTTATAACTTTATAAACATTGTATTTTAAAAATTAAATAAGATTAAAATAAATAAATGTTAAAATAAGCACTTAGAAAAGCACAAAGGAGAAATTATGCAAACCAGTCCGGATATGTTTTTAAATAGAGAGCTTTCTTGGCTTCGTTTTAATTCAAGAGTTTTAGACCAATGTTCTAAGAATTTGCCTTTACTTGAAAAGCTCAAATTTATCGCAATTTACTGCACGAATCTTGACGAGTTTTATATGATAAGAGTGGCTGGACTTAAGCAGCTTTTATTAGCAGGTGTGAATGCTAGCAGTAGCGATGAAATGACTCCTTTAAAACAGCTTGAAGAAATCAGAGCTTATATCCACAAAGAAAAAGCCGTTTTTGAGACTTATTTTCAACAAATTATAGCAGGGCTTGCTAAAGAGAATTTATTTATCAAAAATTACGATGAGCTTGATGCGAATTTAAAGGCTAAGTGCGATGAGTATTTTTTCTCAAATATCTTTCCGGTAATCGTTCCTATAGCCGTTGATGCAACTCACCCTTTTCCGCATTTAAACAACCTTTCTTTTGCTTTAGCGGTTAAAATTTGCGACAAAATGGACGCAAAATTAGTGAAATTTGGAATGATAAGAATCCCTCGCGTTTTATCGCGCTTTTGCGAGATGAGTTCTAGTGTCTATGTGCCTATTGAAAGCATAGTTCAAAAACACGCTGAAGAGATTTTTCCGGGCTATAAACTGCTTTCTTCGGCTACGTTTAGGGTTACTAGAAATGCAGATATTATGATAGAAGAAGAAGAAGCAGATGATTTTATGATGATACTCGAGCAAGGCTTGAAGCTTCGCAGGAAAGGAGCTTTCGTTCGTTTGCAAATTCAAAAAGGAGCAGACGAGCAAATTGTTGAGTTTTTAAACACTCATATGAAAATTTTTCATAAAGATATGTATGAGTATTCTATCTTGCTTAATCTTCCAAACCTTTGGCAAATCATAGGAAACAAGGCTTTCACCCATCTTTTAAGCCCTCTTTATACACCAAAAACTCTTCCGCCTTTTGGCGAAAATTTATCGATCTTTGAAGCTATTGATAAAGAAAATGTGCTTATTATCCAGCCTTTTGAGAGTTTTGATCCTGTTTATCAGTTCATAAAAGAAGCTAGTAAGGACCCGGAAGTGATTTCTATAAGAATGACGCTTTATAGAGTAGAGAAAAACTCAAACATAGTTCAAGCCTTAATAGATGCTGCAAACGAGGGCAAACAAGTTACGGTTATGGTTGAGCTAAAAGCGCGTTTTGATGAGGAAAATAACCTCCATTGGGCAAAAGCCTTAGAAAGTGCCGGTGCTCATGTGATCTATGGAATCACGGGCTTTAAGGTGCACGCAAAAGTTTCTCAAGTCATTCGTAAGCAAGGCGATAAACTTAAATTTTATATGCACTTAAGTACGGGAAATTACAACGCAAATTCGGCTAAAATTTACACTGATGTGAGTTATTTTACTAATAAAAGCGAATTTGCTGTGGATACTACGAGTTTCTTTCACATACTTTCAGGCTTTAGCAAGGAAAGAAAGCTTAAAACTCTCTCAATGAGCCCGAATCAAATCAAAGAAAAAATTTTAGAAATGATAAATCTTGAAGCCTATAAAGGCTCTGCAGGAGTTATAGTTGCAAAGATGAATTCGCTGGTAGATCCTGATGTGATAAAAGCCCTTTATGAAGCCTCGCTTAAGGGTGTGCAAATTGATTTGATTATTCGCGGAATTTGCTGCTTAAGACCTCATGAAGAATACAGCAAAAACATACGCGTTAGAAGCATTATAGGCAAGTATTTAGAGCACGCACGCATTTTTTATTTTAAGCATAGCACACCAAATTATTTCATCTCAAGCGCGGACTGGATGCCTAGAAATTTAGAGCGTCGTTTAGAGCTTATGACTCCGATTTTTGATGAAAGATCGAAGGCAAAACTCGCTCAAATTTTGCGTTTGCAACTTAGCGATAATGTCCTTGCTTACGAGCTTGATGGCAAGGGCGAGTACCATAAAAGAAAGCTTAAAGACAAAGAAAAAGCTATCGATTCTCAGCAAGTTTTAGAAGATTATATAAGCAAAATTTACAAAACGCTTAAAAAAGACACCGATGAGAGCAAGGCAACGCACCTAGCTTCCAAGCTTTTTAAGGAAAATTAAAATCCTTTAAATTTAGGCTTTTAAATTGTGAGATTTAAGTTTTAAAATTTTAAATTTAAAGCCTAAATTCTTTGTGAAATTTTTGCGAAAATGCTTGATTCTTGTAAAAATGTGAAATCTTTTTAAAAATTCGTTAATGCTTTAAATTTAAGTCCTATTTAAGCTTTTAAGCAAAATTTATTTTAAAAATTTAAATTCACCTTAAATTTCAAACAAATTTATTTTTAAACCTAAGTTTTTAAATCAAAATACGCTTTTAAATTTAAAAAATCAAGCTTTAAATTCAGGATTAATTCCAATCTTTTAGCTTTTCAAACAAGTTATTACAAGCAGTAGAAATTATAGTATAAGTTTCATCAAAATCGCCACTATACCAAGGATCAGGCACTTCATCATAACCTAAATCCTTAGCAAAATCCGTCATTTTAAAAAGCTTATCTTTAAGCACTTTGAAATTTTTTAAAACGCTTTTAAAATTCGCATTATCCATAACTATTATCAAAAAACTTTCATCGCAAAGTTTTTGAGTGAGCTTTTTGCTTGTAAAATTTTCAGCTTTTATTCCTACGCTTTCAAGCTTTTTTCGAGTTTTAAAGTGCATATTTTCTCCATCGTGTTCGCCAGAAGTTCCCGCACTTAAAACCTCAAAATCAAGTCCAGCCTTGCTTAATAAATCTCTCATCACAAATTCAGCCATAGGCGAACGGCAGATATTTCCTAAGCACACAAAGGTGATTTTTTTCATTGTTTTTCCTTATATATTAAAAATAAATTATAAAAAATATCATATAATAAATTTATGAATAATCTAAAAAAAACACTGATTGTTTGTTGGTTTGGAGTATTTAGCACTAGTATGGGACTTAGTCAAATAGCTCCTATTTTGCCCTTATATCTTAAAGAATTAGGGCTTACAAATAATGCGGACATAGCATTTTTTTCAGGTCTTGCTTTTGGAATTACTCCTTTGTTTGTAGCGATTTTCTCGCCCTTGTGGGCTTTTCTTGCTGCAAAATACGGCTATAAAAAAATGCTTTTAAGAGCAAGTTTAGGAATGAGCGTTGCAACCTTTTGCTTAAGCTTTGCAAACTCAGGTGAGGATATTGTCATTATACGAGCCTTAATGGGAGTTGTAGCAGGTTTTACTTCAGCAGCTGTGGTATTTATAGCTATCATTTTTCCTAAAAATCAAGCCGCTTACGCACTTGGAGTTCTATCAACGGCTTCTACTAGTGGAAGTTTGATAGGTCCTTTGTTTGGTGGAATTATTGCCGAGTTTTTAGGAATTCGTGCCGTATTTGATTTAGTAGCCTTTTTTTTGGCTTGTTCTTTTGTAACTATTTATTTTTTTATAAGCGAGAAAAAAATCATTCAAAAACAAGAGCAAAGTTCCAATTTTTTAGAAAAAAACACAGCCTTAATACTGGTTTTATTTGCCTCTACTTTTCTAATACAATTTGGAATTTCAGGCACTATGCCCTTGCTTACCTTGCTTGTTGAACAAATTTATGATGGTGAAAAAATCGCATTTTGGGCGGGTGTAGTAGTAGCTGCAAGTGGGATTAGTAATTTAATATTTGCAACAAAAATCGGCAAAATAGCCGATAAAATAGGACCAAGTAAGATTATTTTTATAGCCTTATTATTTAGTGCTTTAATGTTTTATCTTCAGTATTTAGTTTTTAATGTTTATTTACTCACTCTTGTTCGTCTTCTTTTAGGAATAGGGCTTGGAGGACTTTTGCCTTGTATAAATGCCTTGCTTAAAAAAAGTATGAACGCAAAAAAACTAAGCCTTGCCTTTGGAATTAATCAAAGTGCTCATTCTTTAGGAATGTTTAGTGGGTCTTTTGTAAATGGAATTTTGGTTGGAAAATTTGGAGTTAAATTCGTTTTTATGCTTATTTGCATAGTTTTTATTTTAAATGCTCTTGTTTTTCTTTTGTTTTATAAGAAAAATATTTTTTATAAAAATCCAACCTCTTAAAAGTCTAATTTCTTCTTGCGTAGTCTTTATAAGAAAATTTTCTTACAATTTTAAGTTTGCCTTTTTTGTTTAAAAGCATTAAATTTGGAAGCTTTACTCCGTTAAAGGTCGTGTTTTTGACTATAGAATAATGAATTTGATCCAAAAACACGATTTTATCGCCTATTTTAAGCTCTTTTTTAAAGGCATACTCGCCCATAACATCACCGGCTAAACAAGTATTTCCGCCCAGCAAATACGCTTTTTCGCCCTCTTTAAGAGCCGAAATTTGCTCATTTTCTCTCGTGGCTAAAATCCTAGCACCCAAAACCTCGCTCGTATAAGGCATTATGATAGTATCTGGCATATGAGCCTCGCTTGAAGTATCTAAAATAGCGATTTTCTTTTCGTTTTCTACTATATCCACAACACTTGCAACCAAAACCCCGCACTGCCAACCAACGGCTTCGCCGGGTTCTAAATATACCTGCACTCCGTATTTATCCGCAAAATTCTTACAAAGATCTATAAGCTTTTGCGTATCATAGCCTTTTTTTGTAATGTGATGACCACCGCCAAAATTCACCCAAGAAAGATTTGGAATAAAAGCCTTAAATTTCTCCTCAAAGACCTTTAAAACCTTTTCTAAAGACTGAGCACTTTCCTCGCAAAGCGTGTGAAAATGAAGCCCACTAATTCCGCTTAAATCCGCATTTTTTAAATCTTTATCCAAAATTCCAAGCCTTGAAAATTTGCCACTTGGATTATAAAGCTCCTTTGGAGCTATGGAAAATTCTGGATTTACGCGCAAGGCTAAGCTTTTGTTTTTAGCCTTTTTTTTGAATTTTTCAAACTGATTTAAGGAGTTAAACACTATATGGTGCGATAAAGAGGCGATTTCTTTAAATTCATCTTCTTTAAAAGCAGGAGAATAAGTGTGAATTTCTTTATCCATAAATTCTTTTGCTAATTTTGCCTCCCAAAGTCCGCTACAAGTTGCTCCGCTTAGATATTCGCCTACGATTTTTAAAGCCTTAGTAAAAGAAAATCCTTTAAGCGCTACAAGCACTTTAGCCCCGCTTTTTTCGCTGATTTTTGCTAAGAGTTCGCAATTTTTTCTAAGTTTATCCTCTTCTAAAATATAAGCCGGAGTTTGCTTTAAATTTTCAAACATAATTAAGCCTTTGTTTTAAAATAAAGATTATAATAGTAGCAAAATTTAAAGGAAATTGTATGGTAAAAGTGGAATTTTTAGGACCGATTAACAAAAAAAACATAGAAATAAATGCTAGTTCTTTAAAAGAGCTTAAAGAAATTTTAAAACAAGATGAAAGTCTTAAAGAATGGCTCAGCCTTTGTGCGGTGGCTTTAAACGAAAAAATTATTTTTGATGAAAACGAGCCTTTAAAAGACGGCGATACAATCGCACTTTTACCTCCAGTTTGTGGCGGATAAATTATGTTTGAACTTTGTAGCGGTGCTTTGGATATTAGCAAAATTTATAGTAAATGGCTTGAGTTTGCAAGGACGCAAAACTGCGGTGCCTTGCTCACTTTTTGCGGTTTGGTTCGTGAAGAAAACGGCGTAGAGGCTTTAAGCTTTGAAATTTACGAGCCTTTGCTTAAAACTTGGTTTGAAGAGTGGCAAAAAAAGCTTGAAAAAGACAAGGTGAAATTAATGTTTGCACACTCTTGTGGCAAGGTTAGCGTGGGTGAGAGTTCTTATTTTGCTGGGGTTTTAAGCGAACATAGAAAATTAGGGCTTAAGCTAATTAATGATTTTGTGGAGGATTTTAAAAAAAATGCTCCCATTTGGAAATACGATATTATTAAGGGTGAAAAAATTTACGCAAAAGATCGTTCTTTAAAGCTTGGCGGTGCTGGAATTTTAGCTTGAAATTTAAGGATAAAAATGAATTTAATGTCTTATGAAAAGAGCTTAGAGCTTTTAAAAACTCATTTAAATGCTTATGAAAGAGTCGAAAAAATCGCTATTACTCAGTGTTTAGGACGCATTTTAGCACAAGATATTAGGGCTTTAAAAAACGAGCCAGAATACAAAACCTCCGCGATGGACGGCTATGCTTTGAAATTTGAAGATCAAAATAAGTCACTAAGCCTTTTAGGAGTAACTCCTGCAGGAACTATGCCCGAATTTTGCGTTAAAAAAGGTGAGTGCGTAAAAACCTTCACGGGCTCGCTCTTAAGCAAGGGAAGCGATACCTTAGTTCCTGTTGAAAATGTGGAACTTAAAGAGGGCAAAATTTTCGTTACAAAGCCTGTAAAAAAAGGCTTTGCGGTGAGAGAGGTGGGTGAGAATTACAAAAAAAACGAGCTTTTGCTTAAAAAAGGCACTAAGCTTGATTATAGCGAAATAGCCCTTTTAGCCGAGCTTGGCTTTTTTCACATTAGCGTTTTTATAAAGCCGCGTGTTGGAATTTTAAGCAGTGGAAACGAGCTTAAAGACTTAGGAGAAACCTTAGAAAATCCCGCCCAACTTCGCTCTTCAAACCACATAGCCTTAGCAAATTTAGCGAGGAAATTAAGCTGTGAAAGTGTGATTTTCCCGCTTTTAAAAGATGATGAAAAGCAGACTAAAAGAACCTTAGCAAATGCTTTAGAAAGTTGTGATATTTTAATCACCACAGGAGGCGTTTCTATGGGTGATTTTGACTTTCTTAAAAAAGCCTTAAAAAACTACCGGCTCATCATCGACAAAGCAGACATTAAGCCTGGTCGTCACATAAAAATCGCTAAATTTCAAAACAAATTCATAGTAGCACTGCCGGGTTTTCCGTATTCTGCTATGGTTATGTTTAATCTTTATGTAAGAGAAATTCTTAATTTCTGGCTCTTGCAAAAAAAAGACTATATTTGCAAGGCGTTTTTAGAGGGAACTTATGAGAAAAAAAGTCCGCATTTGGAATTCGTAGCTTGTAATGTTTGCTTTAAAGAGGGGCGTATTTTGGTGAATTTAAAGGGCAAAAAAGAAGGTTCAAGCGCGATTATAAACAATCTTAATCACAAAAGTGCCCTAATGATAGTGCCAAAAAACTGCGCGAAGCTAGAAAATGGCACTTTAGTGGATATAATTTTTATGCCTTGAAAGGAAAAATATGGCTTATACGATTAAAAAAGT
>CAZWYE010000022.1:0-20571 GCA_964637895.1 uncultured Campylobacter sp.
TCAAAGCAGCCGAAAGTCAAATCCGCGATGTGGATTTTGCAAGTGAGAGTGCGAACTACTCTAAGGCTAACATACTTGCTCAAAGCGGTTCTTATGCGATGGCTCAAGCAAACGCTAGTCAACAAAATGTCTTAAGACTTTTACAGTAGTCTTACAAACTTTCTCGCTCTTTAGCGAGGAAGCTCTTTGCCCTCAAAAGCTTCTGCTAC
Source organism: uncultured Campylobacter sp. (assembly GCA_964637895.1). Lineage (GTDB taxonomy): Bacteria > Campylobacterota > Campylobacteria > Campylobacterales > Campylobacteraceae > Campylobacter_D. The sequence continues at coordinate 210 of CAZWYE010000022.1, forward strand.
CTTTGGGGGCTTTAAATTTCTGATTTTTTTTGTATCCTTTAAACTTTCTTTATAAACGAAGCAAATTTTATAAATAAATTAAGCCTTTGCTTAAAAATAATGCAGTATAATCCTAAAGTTTTAAGACCATCCTTAACTTAAAGGACTAAGCTTGGTTAAGGAGGTGCGGCGGTATGGTTGAAGTAATTTATTTCGTAATAACTTTAATCGTGCTAATCTTAGTTATAAAAACTAAGAAAAGCATTTTAAAACTGAGTGTGAAAATTATAGTCTCACCTTGCTTAAGCTTGTATTAAGATGCAAACGGAATTTTTAAGCTTGGTTCTTCGCAAGGTTGGAGCTAAGCACAAAAAATTTTACAAAAACTTAAATTTTCAAAAAAGGTTAGAAAATGAGTGTTGTATTCACTCTTTTAGCGGTTTTTGTGGTTGGCGTTTATGTGTTTAAAAAATACAATCCTATTTTTGTTTTGCTCGTTAGTGGTCTTTTTTTGTTGATTTTTGCTTTTTATTTTAGTGGCACACCTATACCAAATGCCAAATTCCCGCAGGATAATTTCTTAAATGTCTTGCTTTCTGGCTTTGATTTTATCACGCAAACTTTCAAAAAAGAACTTGCAGGAGTAGGGCTTATCATAATGAGCGTTGCGGGTTTTGCAGCTTATATGAAGCACATTAACGCTTCGGCAAAGCTTGCGTTTTTAGCGAACAAACCTTTAGCAAAGATTAAAAACAAATACCTTGTTTTAAGCGGAGTTTTTGTCGTAGGAATGGCTTTAAAGATAGTTATATCATCTTATGCCGGGCTTTTGCTCTTGCTTTTAGCGTGTATTTATCCCGTGCTTTTAGCTTTGAAAATTCGCCCAGTTACGGCGGTTTGCGTACTTTCTTTAATCGCTCTAGATTACGGACCAAAGGATGGAAATTCCATAAATATGGCGGATATGGTAGGGCAAAAGGATAATGTAGTCGGGCTTTTTTTGAATTTTCAAGCGTGGAGTGTGCTTGCTTATGTGTTTGTTATGGCACTTTTAATACCTTTTTATTTTGCTTATATAGACAAGAAAGACGCAAAAATGGGCGTTTTAACGGGTGAGGCGGAAATTTTGGAGATTAAAGATCCTAAATGTCCGACTTTTTACATACTCTTTCCTTGGCTTCCTGTGGTGTTTTTGTTTGTGAGCTATTTTTTAGGCATTAAGCTTGATGTTGTGAGTGCGAATTTTATCAGCATAAGCCTTGTTTTCGTGGTGGAATTTTTAAGGCATAAAAACGCTAAAAAACTCGGCGATGATATGCTTATTATCATTAAAGCTATGGCTGAAATTTTCGTAAGCGTAGTAAGCATAATCATAGCCGCAGGAGTGTTTGCCGGAGGCATTAAGGCTTTAGGTGGCTTGGAACTTTTAACGAAAGCGGTTTTGTTTTTCAGCAAAGAGGGCGAATTTGCGTGGTTTGCTGTGTTTTTAAGCATCACGGTTTTAAGCTTTTTAGTGTATTTTGTAACCATCATAATGGGAAGCGGTATAGCGGCATTTAGTGCCTTTGGAAAACTAGCACCCGATGTTGCTATAAAGCTTGGTGTTGCACCTATAACTCTAGTCTTGCCCTTAGAAATCGCTTCTTGTCTTGGTCGTGCAGCCTCGCCTATAGCGGGTGGAATCTTAGCCCTAGCAGGTTTTGCAAAACTCTCACCTATGGACATTATCAAAAGAACCACTCCGCTTTTGCTCATCGCTATGATAATAAACATACTAGTAGCCTTTTATCTAGCTAAGGAAAATCCCTATAAAATTCAAACGAGCGCAAACTCACTCCAAAATCACGCCCTCGTTAATGACAACCTCGCCGATTATAAGGGCGTCTGAGTTTTCAAGCACTTTTGAGACATTTTTCGCACTTACAACAAGCACCATTCCAACGCCCATATTAAAGCCTTTAAACATTTCTTTTTCTTCTACGCATTCGCCTATTTTATAGAAAATTTCGGGCGTGTTAAGATGATGTTTGCGTATCACGCAACCTAAGCCTTTTGGGAAAATTCTAGGTAAATTTTCAAGCAAACCTCCGCCTGTGATGTGTGCTAAGGCGTTGATAAAAGGTTTAAGCTTTAAAAAATCTTTGACATAAATTCTAGTAGGTTCAAGCAAAAGTTCTATGAGTTTTTTGCCATCTATTTCGTCCTCAAAGCTCATTTTTAGGCTTTCAAAAAGCACTTTTCTAGCTAGAGAATAGCCGTTAGAATGAAGTCCGGAGCTAGGAAGTCCAAGAAGCAAATCGCCGTTTTTAACAAAGCTTCTCCTATCAATCTCCTCCTCTTCAGCCATTCCAACCGCAAAGCCGGCTAAATCAAAATCATCTTTTGCATACATTCCGGGCATTTCAGCCGTCTCGCCTCCTATTAAAGCACAATTTGCTTTTTTACAACCCTCCACAATCCCACTTAAAACACTCTTTGCTACTTCTACTTCAAGCCTTGCCGTAGCGTAATAATCTAAAAAAAACAAAGGCGTAGCAAAATTACAAATAAGATCATTTACGCACATTGCGACCAAATCCTGCCCTATAGTGTCGTATTTTTTCGCATCAATAGCTAAGCGAAGTTTTGTTCCAACTCCGTCCGTTGCTCCTAAAATCACAGGTTTTTTAAATCCGCTAGGCATTTTATAAGCTCCAGAAAAAGAGCCTAAGCCTCCTAAAACATTTGCATTAAAAGTCTTTTTAACAAGCGGTTTTATCGCCTCTACGAAGCTATTTCCTTTTTCTATGCTAACTCCAGCCTCTTCGTATGAAATTTTCATTTATTTTCCTTTAAGAATTTAAGAGTATTTTAACAAAAAAAGTTTTACACAAGGTATAAAAATGAAACACGCTTTTTTTGTAAGCGCAAGCATTGCTTGCGGTAAAAGCACCTTTTTAGAAATTGCGAATTCTTTGGGCTTTGAAAGTATAAGTGCGGATAAAATCGCTCATCAAATTTTAGACGAATTTGCAAAAGAACTTGCCACTCTTTTTAAAAATCCTGCCTTAATTTCCAAAGGAAAAATCGATCGCAAGGCTTTAGCGGCTTTGATTTTTAACGATAAAGAAGCCAAAAAACGCTTAGAAAATTTCACCCACCCTAAAATCAAAGAAAGAATTTTAGAAAAAACGCAAATTTTAGAACAAAAAAACAAGATTTTTTTCGTCGAAATTCCGCTTTTTTTTGAAAACAATAATTACGCAAATCTTGGAAAAAGCATACTTATTTACGCAGATAAAGAGCAGAGTTTAAAAAGATTAATGCAAAGAGAAAAACTAAGCAAAGAGGAGGCTTTAAAACGCATAAATTCGCAAATGGATATAGATAAAAAGCTTGATCTAGCGGACTTTGTGATTTATAATACTAGCACTTATGAAAATTTTAAGGCAGAATGTATTAAATTTATAGAAAAGCTTTCTAAGGAAAATGCGTGAAATTTTATAAATACTGTGCGAACGGGAATGATTTTATCATCTTTAGTGCGGATAAAAAGGCGGATAGAAGCGAACTTGCAAAGAGGCTTTGTAAGCGCTATGATGGCATAGGAGCGGACGGAATGGTCGTACTTTTACCGCATAAAGAATACGACTTTGAGTGGGAATTTTACAATCAAGACGGAAGCGAGGCTTCAATGTGCGGAAACGCTTCAAGGGCTGTGGCACATTTTGCACATTATTTTAAAAACAAAGGTGCTAAACTTCGCTTTTTAACAGGGGCTGGAGTGATAGAAGCAAAGGTAGAAAAAGACCTTGTGGAGGTGAATTTGGGCGGGGTGAGGTATTTAAAAAAAGAGTTTGAGTATGAAAACAAAATTTGGCAAGAATGCAACAGCGGCGTGCCTCATTTGGTGCATTTTTGCAAAGATTTAAACAAATTTGATAAAAAACTTTGTGCGTTTTTAAGAAAAAAATATAATGCAAATGTCGATTATGCCGAAATTCTAAACGAAAGACTTCTTAAGGTTCGCACTTTTGAAAGAGGCGTTGAGGATGAGACTTTGGCGTGTGGAACGGGAATGGCGGCTTGTTTTTACTTGGCTTTTTTGAAAAATTTGGTGCAAGATGAGATTAGCATTATCCCAAAAAGTGGCGAGGAAGTGTTTTTTAGAATTCAAAAAGAAGAGCTTTATTTTAAGGGCAAGGTGAAGTATTGTTTTGAAGCGGATTTTAATTTTTCTTAGTTTTGCGTGTTTTTTGTTTGCAAGTGGTTTTGGAAAGAACTACTACGATTTAAATTTGGAGGATAAAAAACAAGTATTTTTTGTAAAACTTAGTCAAATGTTTGATTTTTCTTTTGAAAATGTGAAGCAAGAAAGGGCTTTTGTGGAGGCTTTTTTGAGTGAGAGTGCTAAAAACGCCTTTAGGATTAAGGACCAAAAAAATTTAGAAAAACTCATAGAACTTAAAAACAAATACCGCATCAAAAATCTCTTTGACCTCGCCGAATATCAAAAAAAAATAGCCTTTATCCCAAAATCTTTAGGCATAGCACAAGCCTTTGTTGAAAGTGCTGTTGGAACGAGCCGTTTTGCAAGGGAGGCTAATAATCTTTTTGGCGAATGGACTTGGAGTGGCGAGGGTTTGCTGCCTGAAAAAAGGCACACGAATAAAAATCATAGGATTCGCATTTTTGAGAATTTGCAAGAAAGCGTGAATTCTTATGTGCTTAATCTTAATCGCCATTTTGCTTACGAGGATTTTAGGGACGCAAGGGCGAAATTTTTGAAGCAGGGCAAGGAGATTAAGGGCTTAGACGCTACTCATTCTATGCATTCTTATTCTGAAAACGAAAATTATATAAAAATCCTTGAAAGCGTTATAAAAAAATATAATTTAGAAAAATACGATACCAATTAAGATGATAAGATATTTTAAAAATATTTTTGATTTTAATTTCAATAAAGCTTTGAAAATAGTCGCAATTTTAATTTTTATTTTTAGATAAAATTTATTAGTTTTTAACACTTAAAAATCTTTAAAAAAAGATATATTTTTATTTTTTTTAAAGATTTTTTTTTTTATGATAATAAACAACAATTAAAACACATTTAAGGAGAAGTAATGGTTGATTATGCCCAAATTCACTCTCGTTTGGCAGAGCTTGAAAAACTTCCTTCTTTAAAGTCCGGAAATTCTATCCCAAAAGCCTTAGAAAATGCTGGTTTTACAAGAAGAGATTTTATGAAATGGGCGGGAGCTATGACCGCTTTTTTAGCTTTACCTGCGAGTTTGACACCTATGGTGGCAAGAGCCGCTGAACTTGCGGACAGGCTTCCTGTGATTTGGCTTCATATGGCTGAATGCACCGGTTGTTCTGAGAGTTTGTTAAGAAGCGACGCACCTACGATTGATAGTCTTATTTTTGACTATATTTCTTTAGAATACCACGAAACCGTTATGGCTGCAAGCGGTTGGCAGGCTGAAGAAAATTTAGAAAGTGCTATGCAAAAACACAAAGGAAATTATATTTTAATGGTTGAGGGTGGTATTCCAACAGGAGACACCGAAAAATATTTAACTATAGGACCTCATGGAAAAACAGGTTTTAAAATTGCACAAGAAGCCTGTGAAAACGCAAAGGCTATTTTGGCTATAGGAACTTGTTCTTCTTTTGGTGGAATTCAAGCAGCAAGACCAAATCCTAGTAATGCCCAGCCTTTAAGCAAGGTTACAAACAAAACAGTTATCAATGTTCCGGGCTGTCCGCCTAGCGAAAAAAATATAGTCGGCAATGTTTTACAACTTTTGCTATTTAAAGAACTTCCAAGTCTTGATGTGTATAACCGCCCAAAATGGGCTTACGGACTTAGAATTCACGATCTTTGCGAAAGAAGAGGACATTTTGATGCGGGTGAATTCGTTCAAGCTTTTGGCGATGAAGGAGCTAAAAAAGGATACTGTCTTTACAAAGTGGGTTGCAAAGGACCTTACACCTTTAATAACTGCTCAAGAGAGAGGTTTAACCAGCACATTTCTTGGCCTATTCAAGCAGGACACGGCTGTATAGGTTGTTCGGAGCCTAATTTTTGGGATACTATGGGACCTTTTGAGGAGCCTATGGCTTCACATAAATTTGATACGGTTTTTGGACTTGGTGCGGATAGTATTTCGGATAAAATAGGAATTGGTGTGCTTTGCCTCACAGGTGTTGCCATTGCCGCACACGCTATCATAGCTTCTACACAAAAAAATAAGGAATAAAAATGAGTCAAAGAATTATTGTAGATCCTATCACAAGAATCGAAGGACATTTAAGAATCGAAGTTGTTGTAGATGAAAACAATGTCGTTAAAGAGGCTTATTCGGGTTCGACTTTGTGGCGTGGTATTGAAACCATCGTTAAAGGAAGAGACCCAAGAGATGTGGGCTTTATGACGCAAAGAATTTGCGGAGTTTGCACCTTTTCTCACTACAAAGCCGGTATAGTAGCAGTTGAAAATGCCTTAGGAATCACTCCTCCGCTTAACGCCTTGCTTACTAGAACCTTGATGAATGCAGCTTTATTTTTGCACGATCATATCGTGCATTTTTATCAGCTTCACGCGCTTGATTGGGTAGATATAGTCAGTGCTTTAAGTGCTGATGTGAAAAAAGCAAGCGATTTAGCCTTTACATACACTTCAAATCCTTACGCCACAGGAGCGGACAAGCTTTTAGAGGTTCAACAAAAGGTTAAAGCTTTCGTTGAAAAAGGGAATTTAGGACCTTTCGCAAACGCTTATTTTGGACATCCAACTTATCATTTAACCCCAGAGCAAAATTTAATCGCCCTTTCGCATTATTTAGAATGCTTAAGAATTCAAAGAGTTATTGCTCAATGTATGGCGATTTTTGGAGCTAAAAATCCTCACCCGCAAAGTCTAACCGTAGGCGGAGTAACTTGCGTAATGGATCTTTTAAGTCCTTCAAGAATGGGTGAATATTTAGTCAAATTTCAAGAAGTTGCAGACTTTATCAACCGTGCTTATTATCCGGATTTATTAATGGCAGGAAAGGCTTACGCAAACGAAGCAAGTGTGCTAAATGATGTAGGTGTAAGCAATCTCTTCACCTTTAAAGAATTCCAGCTTGGCAAAGACGAATGGCTTTTTGAAAGCGGAATCATTAAAAATGGCGATATTAGCAAGGTTTATGAGGTTGAAGAGGATAAAATCACCGAAGAAGCAACGCATTCTTGGTATGCGGATAACGAGCCTTTGCACCCTTATGATGGCAAGACAAATCCAAACTACACAGGCTTAGTTGATGGAGAGAGTGTTGATCATCACGGACAAAATGTCAGTGGTAAGGTTTTTGATACCAAAGGAAAATACAGCTGGATTAAGGCTCCTAGATATGACGCTGAGCCTATGCAAGTGGGACCTTTGGCAAATATTGTCATAAATTACGCAAAAGGCAATCAAAATGTCGTTGCTGTGGTAGATAAATTCTTAAAAGACACAGGACTTCCTTTAGAAGCGGTATTTAGCACCTTAGGACGCACTGCAGCACGTTGTATAGAAGCTAAAATTATAGCGGATAATACTTTAAGAGCTTTTAATAATTTGGTTGAAAATTTAAAAGTCGATGAAAGCACTTGTGCACCTTATGTTATCGATAAAAACAAAGAATACAAAGGTCGTTACATAGGACATGTTCCGCGCGGGACTTTGAGTCATTGGTGTAGGATTAAAAACGGCGTTATTGAAAATTGGCAAGCTGTGGTGCCATCAACTTGGAATGCAAGCCCAAAAGATTCTAAAGGTGTTGGTGGAACTTACGAACAATGTTTAATCGGGCTTAAAATCGCTGATGTGAAACAACCACTTGAAATCATTAGAAAAATCCACTCTTACGATCCTTGTATAGCTTGTGCGGTTCATATTATGGATACTAAGGGTAATAATCTAAGCGAATACAAGGTCAATGTCTAGGGAGGCTTTTATGCAAAATGAGAATTTAGAACAAAAACTCCAAAGAAAAGCCGAGTATGAATTCAGCATAGGTTTGCGTCTTACGCACTGGCTTAGGGCGGTTTGCATTGTGATTTTAGTAGGAACCGGATTTTACCTTTCTTATGTGTTTCAAGCTCCCGTTCAAGTGGGTGAGCCTGTGAATTTTATGCAGGCAAAATACCGATTGATCCATCAAGCTGTGGGTTTTGTGCTTATAGCTTGTATTATTTTTAAAATTTATCTTTTCCTTTTTGATAGGATAAGTGGCAAGGAAAGAAGAAGTATTTTGGATATTTTCAACATAGCACTTTGGATAAGACAGCTTAAATTCTATATGTTTTTAGGCAAACATCCGCATTTGAAAGGAGCTTATAATCCTTTGCAGTTTGTAACTTATTTTCTCTTTTATCTTGTAATGCTTGGCATTATTTTAACTGGGCTTATCCTTTACACTCACACTTACCACGAGGGCTTAGGAGGAGTGCTTTATAATATACTTAGACCTCTTGAAGCCTCACTTGGAGGACTCGCAGAAGTGAGGACTTACCACAGAATTTTGATGTGGGTGGTTTTGATTTTCGTGCCTGTGCATATTTATATGGCGGTTTTCAATGCGGTTAAAGGAAAAAACGGAGGCTTGGATGCTATAGTGAGCGGATACAAGTTCGTTAAAGAAGAAAAGCATTGAATTTTCTTATCTTAGGCATAGGAAATATTATGTTTGCAGATGAAGGCTTAGGCGTTCATCTTTGCAGACAAATTCAAAAAAACTACACTTTCTCCCACCCAAGCTTTAAGCTTGATTTTCTAGACGGCGGAACTTTGGCTTTAAGACTTAGTTATGTCATAGCAAAGTATGATAAAATGGTCGTTATTGATTGCATTGAAGCCGATGGTGCTAAGGTGGGCGATGTGTTTTTCTTTCCTTACGAGGCTATGCCTAAGAAAATTAGCTGGAGCGGAAGTGCACACGAAGTAGAAATGCTTCAAACTCTGCAATATATGGAACTTCTAGGCGACCTGCCTCAAACTCAAATTCTAGCTTGTGTGCCAAAACGCATAGAACAAATGAGTTTTGAGCTTTCAAACGAGCTTGTTGAGGCGTCCGAGCTTATGATTAAGACCTTGCTTGATTTTTTAAAAAAAGAGGGCTTTAGCTACGAAAAAATCGCTGATTATTCCTTAAGAGAACTCGCAAGAAATTCTTATAAAATCTGATTAAATTAATTATTCAAGATAATAATTAATTTGTTCTTTTTGAAGTATGCGTATTAAATTGCTCGAACCCTTAACTCCTATCGGAAAACCGGCTGTTAAAATATAACACTTATTTTGATCTATAAATCCCATTTTAACGCTTGACTTTACAGCGTTTTTGATAAGATCGCTTAGTTTATCGCTTGGATTAACTAAGATAGCAGGATAAACTCCCCAAACTATAGTTAAGAAATCTAAAGTTTTCTTAGAATGTCCTACGGCTATGATTACTATATCAGGGCGATATCTTGCTATTTTTGCAGCTGATTTCCCACTACTTGTTAAAGTAAAAATAGAATCAACATCTAAATCTACACCAAGCTTGGCAGCTGAATGCATAATTTTATCCATATCGTCCGTATCGCTAAAGATGTTGAATTTATTATAAGGATAGATTTTTTCAGCTTCAATAATAGTTTTACACATAATATCTACAGCATTAGCCGGATCCACGCCTATAGCACTTTCTTCGCTAAGCATAAGTGCATCGGCTCCATCTAAAACTGCATTTGCCACATCAGAAATTTCAGCTCTTGTTGCATTCTTGTATTTAGCAAGCGAAAAAAGCATTTGTGTAGCAGTAATTACAGGAATGCTTGCATTGTTTGCCTTATGAATGATTTGCTTTTGTATATTTGGTACCTTATAATAAGGTACTTCTATACCCAAATCCCCTCTAGCAACCATAATTCCGTCACTTATGCTTATAATTTCATCAATATTTTCTACTGCATCGAATTTTTCTATCTTAGCAAAAATAGCAATTTGTGCTTTATGTTGCTTAAGAATTTCACGCACTTCATTGATGTCTTTTGCATTTTGTACAAAAGAGATAGCTAAAAAATCAACCTTATTTTCAATCCCCCAAAGTATATCATTCCTATCTTTTTGAGTGATAACATCGATATTTATTTTTGTATTTGGAAAATTTATGCCCTTATTTGAGCTTAAAAACCCGTCATTTTCTATCAAAGTTTGAACATAATTGTCGTTAATATCCATAATTTTTGCTCTAATACTACCATCATAAAGGTAAATATAATCGTGTATTTTAAGCATATTTAAAATTTCACTTTGATTAATACTTAGTTTATAGTGGTTATCTTGTATTTTAATCCCAAGAATTTTTTCCTTATAGAAATCAAGCCTATCACCTTTTTTAAGCTCAAAAGGCTGTTTTAGCTCTCCTGTTCGAATTTTAGGACCACTTATATCCTGTAAAATTCCAATTCTAATATTTAATTCTTCAGCAACCTTGCGTATATTATTTAAGTTTTTTTGATGATATTCGTGTGTTCCGTGAGAAAAATTGAGACGAAAAACATTAGCACCATTAATTATCATTTGTCGTAAAATTTCTTCTCTCTCACTAGCAGGTCCTATGGTTGCAACTATTTTTGTCTTTTTAAGCATAATTATCCTTTTTTTAGAAGAGCTTATTTAAATTTGAAAATAACTACAATAACTCGGTAGCAAACTGATCTTCTTTAAATTTTACTCCTAAATACTCACAAACTAGCCTTGAATCTCTTTCGGCATTTCCTAGACAACTAGTAGCACCTGGACTTGGTGTCATATTAAAAATAATTCCATTTTCTACTATACTGGCTTCACCAAGCATTAATTCTTTTCGCGTTTTATCAATAACTTGTGGTCGCACTCCACCAAAACCCTTAGCGTAGTAAATATCATCTGCTTTAAGACTAGGAACAATTTTTTTAGCATCTTTAACGAATAATTTTTTATTAATAAACGGCACTTCAAAAAGATAATTATAAAAAATATAATTTCTCACCGTAGAATCTTTAAGTATTTTAAAAGCAGTTTTTATCACCGTCGTATCAAGCTGTAAGGTTTGGAAAAATTCAGGCATAGATTTTAAGCCTTTATAGCGTTCAAGCTTAGGAATAGCCAAAGCCGTAGGACCAAAACGCGTATTCATATCAGCAAGCAAATCCGGATCTCCGTGCAAGGCTGCAAAAGGAAGTTTAGGATTTTGCACCATATAAACCTTGCCGTTAAGCAGTTTTTGCTTGGTAAGATAAAAGCTTCCTGCCACAGGCCAACAAGATTTATCAAGCCCGTATCCCATTTTATGAGCCAGATATAAAGAATGTGCCCCAGCATTTACCACGACGGCTTTTGCACGGTATTCTTGGTAAGTATTGGTTCTAATGAAAAAAATTCCCTCTTTTTTTTCTATGCTAACGACTTCTTGATTGAAAGCAACAAGGGTGTTTTTGCCTTGTTTTTGCCCTTGTTCGACAAGGCTTTGACTCATCCTTCCAAAATCCACAGTCGTAAAAGTTTTCCCCGCTTCAGCACCCATAGCACAGATATTTTCCGACCTATCATTAATCCCGTCCTCGCCCAAAACAACCTTAGGTTCGATTTGCTTAATTTTATTTTTATCAAAGAATTCTATGTAAGGGTAAAGCTCTTTAAACTCCTCATAACGCTTCTTCATATATTCGCACTCATTATCGCCGACGGCTAAAGCCATTTTTTGATGAGCAAACATAAAATCATTTTCAGCCTTTTGCATAAGCAAATATTTCACCACCATATCCGCACTTCTTTTGACTTTTTTCGCCTTTTCAAGCGTGTAATTAGTCTCTATGTCGCCACAATGTATGGTTTGAGAATTACTCGTTCCTTTGCTATTTAGTGTGGCCGGAGCGTTGTATTTTTCTATTAAAGCGATATTTTGAATATCTGTATATCTTGTAAGCTCATAAAACAAAGCTGTGCCTGAAATTCCAGCTCCAACGATTAACACATCGAATTCTTGTTGGCTCATTTTTTTAATCCTTATAAAAATAATGTTTTTAAAACAATAAAGTTTAATTTATTTTACTTTACAAAAACATAAAACAAAATAGAGCAAAAATATATTGAGTATTTTCGTAACATTAACGCAATAAATTCGAATTTTGCTCTAAAACCTTTTTCATTCCTCTAAAAATCAAAAGTTTATCATAAATCCCATAATCGAAAAATTTCGCCAAAAACTTCCCATCTCCTCCCGTAAAATAGAGCTTTTTATTCTGCATAGTATCTTTAATCAAAAGATAAATTCCCTTAAAAACCCCGTAACTTAAAGCGTCCATAGTCCTTTGCGGAAAGGCATCAAGGCTGATTTGCGTGTTAAATTCGCACTTAAGTCTTGGTGAAATTTGAGAAAAAATCTTACGATAATTTGCAATGCCGGGCAAAATAAAACCGCCTAAATGAATAGAGTTTGAAATCACATCAACCGTAATTGCACTTCCTGCATCTATAACAACGCCGTCGTTTATAGTGTAACAAGCAGCGATCCTATCGACACCTAAGCCTTGATAAATGGTATCGAAAGCAAAATAAGGTTCAAGATTTATAAAATTCGTTCTTAGTTTTAAGTGATCTTTGAGCTTTTCATTGACGCAAATATAATAAATTTTTTGCTCACTCTTAAATTCCAAAAGCTGTTCTAAGCTTAAGCGAAAATACTTGTTATTATCTAAAAAACTCGCGCCGGAATTTCCAACATCACATAAGAGCATAAATTTTATATCCTTTTTCTTCAAGGAATTTTCTAGCCTTAGAACAAAGCGAAGTCTCGTAAATGAAATATTTTTGAGTGATTTTATCCTTACTTAAAAGATTTTCCTTAAAAATCATTTCCAACAAATCCTCTAAAAATAGAGCATCCTTGCTAAGAAACCTAGTTTTTGCTCTGTAAATAAAAGCTAAGGAATTTGCATTAAACGCACACGAAAGGCTTCTTTTTTTTGCGAGTTTTTCTAAATTTAAAATTTTAAAATCCTCAAGGCTCAAGCTCAAGCTTTTAAGCTTTTTATTCAAATTTTTCATAATAAATCTAAAATTTTATTCTCATAATAAAACTTAGTAGCTCCCATAAAAGACATTTTTCCATCAATACTTGGAATTTTAAAAATTAAAGTATTTTCTAAATTCAAATCACTTTTAATCAAATAGCCATTCTTTTCAATCATATAAAGGTGATTGTTGTAAATATTAGCTTGAGTAAAGATAGCAAATTCAAATTTTTTCTCTACTTTTTTATTTAAATCAAAATCAGTTTTAGTCACATTTCCATTTTTTTCAAATATAAAAATAGAGTCATCATTTGCAACGACTTCTTTAATATCAGCATTCAAAGATAAATTCTTAGACGGAGAAAAGACAATAATTTTTTTGGCACTTGCAGCTATTATTTTATCTTGCATAAGTCTAAAATAAATTATATTATTGAAAAAAAATTCTGTGGAAACAAGAATATCCTTTATAAGCTCTCCGCCATATCTTGAAAAAATTACTATCTTACCATCTAAGGTTGGGTATGTGATAGTATTATCCAAAAACACAGGTGCTGCTACGCGACTATCTTGTGCTATAGCTGTGCCGAAGGTGTGAGAAAATTTTACTCCTGTGGTTCTATTTGTCAAAATTATGGTATTATTTGCAAGAACTAAGGCTATATCATCTCCATCTAATGCTACGCTTAAAACACTCGAATCAAATTGCTCACTATAAAGCTCTTGATAATTATTGTCAAGTATTTTTAAATTCCCATCATTATCTGCGATGATAAATTCTCCATCTTCGTAGGTTAAAAGATGATAGCCTTTTTCAAGTTTGAAATTTTCTATATTTTCTCCGCTTTTTAAAAGGGCTTCTCCATTACTTAAACTTGCTGAAAAAATATTGCTTGAAACGATTTTTCCTTTTAAATTTTGAGTGCGGTTTAAAACTCCTTCGGTTTGGCTTGGCTCAAAATACTGCCTTTTGGTCCCACAAGCACAAAAAAATAATACAAGAGTTAAAATAAAAATTCTCATTGATTCACACCTTGATAATGTTTTAAATTCTTAGCAATCTGCCCTAAAGTCGAATCCGCTTTCACCTGTGAAAGCAAGATATTTGCTTCTTCGATTTTATCTTGCTCTAAAAGCCTGTAAGCTTGTAGAATTTTATCAAAATCTTTTAAAAACAGAGACTTTTCATTCAAATTTAAAGCTAAGATATTTTTAAGATTACTTTCGAGTCGTTCGTCTGCATAAAGCACTTTTAATTCGTTTAAAATTTCGGTATTTGTTTGGTCTTTATCCCATTGGTTCATTAAAAAAATGGTGTAAAGATTGATATTTTTTTCTTTCAAAAGAGCAAGTTTTGCCTTATCGTTTGGCGAATTCATAAGACTTGCGTAAACTGTGTTGCTTTCTTTGATGTTTTTTGCTTTAAAAAAATCAACAACAGAACTAAGCCCGAAATAAAGAATTAAAAGAAGCAAAATTCCAAGAATATAAAATTTGTATTTTTTTATGAATTTCTCGCCTCTAATGAATTTTTCTAAAAACTGCTCCTCCGTGCTAAACTCTGATTTTAGTGCTTTTAAATTATCTTTAAGTGCCAAAATTCATCCTTAATAAAGTGTTTTAAGATTTTAAAGAGATTTAATTATATCACAAGAAATGCAAATATATTCTAAATCATTTCAAACTTTTTTATGATTTTTTGTGTTATAATTTCATTTTATTTTTGGCAAAAGGTTATTTAAATGCAAATCGATGAAAATTTGTTAAGTAAGCTTGAAAAATTAAGTACTTTAAAGATAGATGAGGCAAAGAGGAAAGAGCTTATCGACCAGCTTAGCGAGATTGTAAATTTCGTAGAAAAGCTTAATGAGCTTGATTTAAGCTCTTTAGAAGCGATGATTAGCACAACTCCGGGCGGAACGCCCTTTAGAAAAGACGCTGTGCAATCAAGTGCCGTTATAGACGAGGTTTTAAAAAATGCTCCAAAATGCGAGGGGCGATTTTTTGCGGTGCCAAAGATAATAGAGTGATTAACTAAATATTTATTTTTATGGCTTAAAATTTAGCTTTTTATTTGCAAATTTATGGAATCTTGAAATTATGAATTTTTACTGGTTTGATGCGTTCGTTTTGGGCTTTACTTTACTTTTGGGACTTAAGGGTATAATAAACGGCTTGATTAAAGAAGTTTTCGGACTTCTTGGCATAGTTGGTGGTGTTTTTATAGCTTCTAAGTATGCAAACGAGGCGGCTTTATTTATACAAAACACTTTTTATAAAATTCAAAACGAATCTTTAGCATCTTTTGTGGGATTTTTGGCTATTTTGCTTTTGTTTTGGATACTTTGTTTGCTCGTTGGAAATCTTTTTGCAAAGATAATTAAGCTTAGCGGACTAAGTTTTTTAGACCGCTTAGGAGGCTTTTTATTTGGCGGGACGAAAGTGTTTTTGATTTTTGCGATTTTGGTTTTTTGCGTTTCAAAAATCAGCTTTTTAAACGAAAAACTAGAAAATTTCGCAAAAGACAGCTACACTTTGGCTTCGCTTAAAAAATCAGGTGCTTACATAATGAATCAAAATGAAACAAATTTGCAAGATTTACAAGAAGAAGTTAAAGAAAATTTGAAAGAAAATTTAGAGAATTTGCAAGAATTAAACCCTGGTTCTAACGGTACACAGGAGAAGTTGTAATGTTGATTGAAAATATAGAATACGATGTTTTACTCGAAAGATTTAAGAAAATTTTAAGACAAGGTGGGCTTAAATACACTAAACAGAGAGAAGTTTTACTCAAAACATTGTATCACAGCGAAATTCACTACACTCCCGAAAGCCTGTATGTGGAAATCAAGCACAACGAGCCGTATTTCAATGTTGGTATAGCAACGGTTTATAGAACCTTAAATTTGCTAGAAGAAGCCGGAATGGTAACCTCCATTTCCTTTGGTGCAGCAGGGAAAAAATACGAACTTGCTAACAAACCACATCACGATCATATGATTTGCAAAAGTTGCGGGAAAATCGTAGAATTTGAAAACGCCATTATAGAAAGACAGCAGTCTTTAATAGCCAAAGAACTCGGCTTTAAGCTTACGGGGCATTTGATGCAGCTTTATGGAATTTGCAAGGACTGCGATAATAAAATAAAGGTGAAAGTATAAAATGTTTGATAGCGTCTTAGAACAGCAAAAAATTGACAAAGCGAAGGAATTTAAAAACGCAGGGATAAATCCTTATCCGCATTTTTTGAAAAAAGAATGCTCTATCAAAGATTTTAAAGAAAAATTTGCTTATATTTTAGATACCGAAGAAAAAAGAGATGAAAGCAAGATTGTAAGCCTAGCAGGTAGGATAAAACTGCTTAGAATAGCAGGGAAATCGGTCTTTGCAAACATTGAAGATCAAAGCGGGAATTTACAAATTTATTTTAACAAAGACATGCTAGGAGAACAAAAATATAATTTATTTAAGAAAAATTTAGAAGTAGGCGACATTGTTTTGGTTAAGGGTTTTGCCTTTGTAACCAAAACGGGCGAATTTAGTTTGCATCTTAGTGAACTTGATTTAGCCGCAAAGGCTATAGTTCCTTTTCCTGAAAAATACCACGGGCTAACCGACATAGAGCAAAGATACCGCAGACGCTACTTGGATATGATTATAAATTCTAAGGTGAGAGAGGATTTTTTCGCGCGTTCTCGTGTGCTTAGCATAGTGCGCCGTTTTTTTGAAAACAAGGGCTTTTTAGAGGTTGAAACGCCTATGATGCACCCTATTGCAGGAGGAGCGAACGCAAAGCCTTTTAAAACCTTTCACAACGCTTTAGGCGTGGAGAGGTTTTTAAGAATTGCACCAGAGCTTTATCTTAAAAGGCTTATTGTTGGGGGATTTGAGGCGATTTTTGAGATTAATCGTTGCTTTAGAAACGAGGGAATGGACCTTACGCATAATCCTGAATTTACCACTATTGAGTTTTATTGGACTTTTCATAATTATAAAGACTTAATGGACCTTACTGAGGAGCTTTTTTCTATGCTTTTAAAAGAGCTTGATTTAGGAAAAATTATAGAATTTGACGGGCAAAAGATTGATTTTTCAAAGCCTTTTGAGAGGATAAGCTATAAAGATGCACTTAAAAAATACGGGAATTTAAGCGATGAGCTCATAGAAAATAAAGAAAAAATTCTTGCTAAGCTTAAAAACGATGGCTTTGAGGCGAATGAAAAGCTCGATTTAGGGCATTTACAAGCTGAGCTTTTCGATGCTTATGTGGAGGACAAGCTTATAAATCCTACTTTCGTGGTCGATTTTCCAATCTCCGTAAGTCCGCTTTCGCGCCGTAGCGATAAGGATGCGAGTATAGCCGAAAGATTCGAGCTTTTTATAAGTGGAAAAGAGATAGCAAACGGCTTTAACGAGCTTAACGACCCGCTTGATCAATACGAGAGATTTTTAAAGCAAATCGAAGCTAAAAATGCAGGAGATGAGGAAGCCTGTGAAATGGATGAGGACTTTGTCAATGCCTTAGGTTACGCTATGGCACCAACGGCTGGAGAGGGTATAGGAATAGACAGACTTGTTATGCTTTTAACCGATAAAAAATCCATTCGCGATGTGATTTTGTTTCCGGCAATGCGTCCTTTGAAATCAGAATTTAAAGAGGAGAAAGAATGAGTTTAGAACAATTTGATAAAGAAATTTTTGATTTAACAAACAAAGAACTTAAGCGCCAGTGCGAGGGTTTAGAAATGATAGCAAGTGAGAATTTCACCCTGCCTGAAGTTATGGAAGTTATGGGAAGCGTTTTAACGAACAAATACGCCGAGGGCTATCCGTCAAAAAGGTATTATGGAGGTTGCGAATTTGTTGATGAGATTGAGAATTTAGCGATACAACGGTGTAAAAAGCTTTTCAACTGCTCTTTTGCAAATGTCCAACCCAATTCAGGCTCACAGGCAAATCAAGGCGTTTATGCCGCTCTTTTAAATCCAGGGGACAAAATTCTAGGAATGGATCTAAGTCACGGCGGACACCTTACGCACGGCGCGAAAGTAAGCTCTTCAGGTAAAATTTATCAAAGCTTTTTTTACGGAGTTGAGCTTGATGGCAGGATAAATTACGAAAAGGTTCGCCAAATCGCTCATATAGTCAAGCCAAAACTCATAGTTTGCGGAGCGAGTGCTTATGCGAGGATTATAGACTTTGCTAAATTTAGAGAGATTGCCGATGAAGTGGGAGCTTTTTTGTTTGCCGATATAGCACATATTGCAGGACTTGTTGTAGCAGGAGAACACCCAAGTCCTTTCCCACACGCTCACATAGTAAGCTCAACCACGCATAAAACCTTAAGAGGTCCAAGAGGTGGCATTATTATGTGTAACGATGAGGAGCTTGCTAAAAAGATAAATTCGGCGATTTTTCCCGGAATTCAAGGCGGTCCTTTAATGAATGTCATTGCTGCAAAAGCGGTAGGATTTAAGTTTAATCTTAGCCAGGAATGGAAAATTTACGCAAAGCAGATTATAAGCAATGCAAAAACCCTAGCCAAAACCCTAATGGCAAGAAATTACAAGCTAGTAAGCGATGGCACGGACAACCACCTTGTTTTAATGAGCTTTTTAGACAAGGAATTTAGCGGAAAAGAGGCTGATTTAGCCTTAGGTAATGCAGGTATTACGGCGAATAAAAACACCGTTCCGGGCGAGATAAGAAGCCCATTTGTAACAAGCGGCTTAAGGCTTGGCACGCCAGCGCTTACGGCAAGAGGCTTTAAGGAAAAAGAACTAGAAAGTATCGCAAATTATATCGCAGATATTTTAGATGATATTAAAAATACAAGATTACAAGCAGAGATTAAAGAAAAGCTTAAAATTCTCGCGAGTAATTTTATCATTTATCAAAAGGCTATGTTTTGATTTCAAGTATGGATTTATCGCTTATAAAGATGATCGGCGATCATTATTATATAAGAAGAGATAAGATAGTTAATAAGTGCGAATTTCGTGGGCGTTATTTTTTCGATAAATTCGAAAGAATAAACGCACCTTTGAACGCGAATGTCCTAAGAGACCACGCTGCGAAAAAAATCGTCGTTGCACACGATTTAATCACCAGAGACAATAAGGTCGA
Source organism: uncultured Campylobacter sp. (assembly GCA_964637895.1). Taxonomy (GTDB): domain Bacteria; phylum Campylobacterota; class Campylobacteria; order Campylobacterales; family Campylobacteraceae; genus Campylobacter_D. Next base: position 19,365 of record CAZWYE010000022.1, read on the forward strand.
AAATATCGTTTTTGACTACAACGGCTTTAACGCAGAGAAGTTTTGGCACAGAGCGCAGCTTATCTTGCGTGAGGAGGGTTTTATAAATTTTACCGCTTATAGAACCAAAACGCCCGGGCACTTGCACCTTTACATACATAAGGGACACACGGCTTTAAACGAGGGTTATACCCTAGCTTCGAAGCTTTCTATGATGTTTGCGAGTAAAATGCCTATAGAATGGCGCGTTTTTCCTACTATGGATATGCCAAGGGATTTTAATATCTTAATCGTGCCTTACGAGGTTTATCAAAAAGAACGCGGAAGTTCTTGGTCAAGACATATGTGAAAGGATAAAATATGGAAAAAAACGACTTTGACGACATTATTTTGGAAAAAAGCAATAAAAACGAAAAAATCAAAAAAATTTTGCTTAGGGTGATAGCCTTAGTTATTTTATTTTTAGTTGTGATGATAGTGATGAAGCTCATTAATGGCGGCGATGATGCTACGCAGAGTGAAATTTTACCGCCAGAGCCTTTGCAAACTCAAAGCTCCGATAACGGCTTTGAAAATGTGCCTATTACGCAAAATGATAGTGCTGAGGATCAGTTTGAAGCCTTAAGAAGACAGCTTGAGGGCGAGAGCAATACGCCTACAATACCTGAAAGTAACGCCACAGATTCTGCAAATTTCGCAACACCTAGCGAAGAGCTTCCTCAAGTAAATGCAGCCGAGCAAGAAATTAAGCCAACTCAATCAAAACCAGAGCCTAGCGAAGCTAAAAAAGCACAAAACACGGAGCCAAAAACTCAAAGCAAAGCTTTACAAGAGCCTAAGGCTCAGCCAAAACAAACCGCAAAGCCTAAGGAACCGGAAAAAGCCGATACCAAAGAGCTTTTTAAAAATGTTGAAGCAAAACCTGTCACCAAAGATGGCTTAACTCCTGGTCTTTATGTGCAAATTTTTTCCGTAAATAATCTTGATCAAAAATCCAAAGAACTAGCCGCTGTGAAGAAAAAAGGCTACGAATACAAGCTTTATAAAACAAGCATCAATGGCAAAGAAATCACTAAGGTTTTAATAGGACCTTATGATAAAAACAACATTGCTTCTGAGCTTGAAAAAATTCGCAAAGAAGTTACAAAAGATGCCTTTTCTTTCACTTTGAAATGAAATTTTTATGCGTCATAGGCGATCCCATAAAACACTCCAAATCGCCTAGAAT
>CAZWYE010000023.1:0-20534 GCA_964637895.1 uncultured Campylobacter sp.
TTAGCATTTTTGTGTTTAAAGGCTTCTATGGTTTTATCCTGTGCCCAAAAAAGCGGGGTTAAATTTTCGCCAAGTGTTTTAATAGCGTAATTATGAAAAGAATTTACAAGGAATTTTTCGCCTTTGGAATTTAAAACAAAATGCTCTTTAGTGTGATTTTTGCAAGGTATAAGGGTGGAGTTGAAAAAATGCGCTATCATTTGCGTGCCCCTACAAACACCTAAAAGCGGAATTTCACTTTCTAAACACTGCTTTATAACTTCGCTCTCATAAGCATCTCTTTTTTGAGAAAGTGCGTTAGGATTGAGACAATTTAAATCGTTTCCTCCGCTTAAAATCACGGCTTTTAAATGATTTTTATAAAGCACAAAAGGAACTTCGTAGCTTAAAGGCAGGGGCAAAAAGCCCTTAAACAAGGCGTTTTTAAACAACTTCCCCCAATCAAGTGCTAAAGCCTCCCTTTGCTCGTAATAACTACCGTTTAAAACAAGCCTTTGAGTGATACCTATAAACAAAAGATTTGCTCGCTTTCACATTCAATGCGGAGTTTGTTTGCCTTTAAATATTCTTTAAAAGCAAGCTCACCAACGCCTATGACCGCAGGAAGAGCAAGTTCTGAAGCACGAATTGCCATATGAGAATTTGCTCCCCCATAACAAGTAATAAGTCCGGCGATTTTCTTGCTAAATAAATAATCATACCCCGGATCAGCCGAAGCGATGAGTACAATCTTACCCTCCAAATCGCTTTCATCTTCTCTAGCAATAGGAGCTACAACGCTTTTTTGCGTGATGAAATTTGCTAAAGTGCGGCTTGTGAAAAAAGAAAAAATTTGCTCCGCCTCGCTTAATAAAGAAGGAAGTTTTAAGGCTAAAGTAAGCTCGTATTCTTTTTTATAGTATTTAATCTCCTCTAAAAACTGCTCTTTAGGATTCTTTGAATACACGCTAGAATAAAGGTCTAAAATGCTTTTTATATCCAAATGCGCCATATCCTCCTTAGCAATACCATAATACCTTCCAAGCTCCTCTATATAAACAATGGCTTTTGAAAGAAGCTTAGTAAAATCAAATTTCACAAGCTCTCTACCCTCAATAGCAAGTTTTAAAAAGCTCAAAAATTCGTTTGCGTTAATGTTAAATCCGTGTTCTTTAAGCAAAAGTTCTAAGTCTTTTTTCTTTTTAAAGCTTAATTTAAAGGGTGCTTCTTTTTTTAGGGGCGGCTTTTTATTTTTAAGATCAAAATAATTTTCAAAATCCTCATCATATCTGGGTGCTAGGATATTGTAGGTTCCAGCCCTTAAATGCCCGTATTTTTGCAAGAATTCTTTTTTATTTTGTAAGCTTAGCTTTAAAGTACTAAGACTTAAAGTCTTGCTAACGGTTTGTAAAGAGGCTAAAAAAGCCGTTTTTTCCTCCCTATTGAAAAAGCCTATTTCCACTAAGGAGTTAAGTAAAGCCATAGCGACAAATCCCGCCCTTGCAACCCCAGCAAAAGGCAGAGTTCCGTATCTCTTACATTCTTCTAAAAGCCAATAAATCTTATCGATTAAAGAGAATTTTGAGTGAGTGATTTCTTCATATTTTTTGTGTAAAAATTTTGCCTTTTGTATATCTTTAAGATACAGTCCCTTGCGAGGGTCTATGATAGATTTTGTAAGTTCTAGTAAGGAAAATTCTATCCTTTTAAGTTCGTTTTCGTTAAAGCCAAAATTTAAAAGTTCTTTAAGTTTGTTTGAAAGATTAAAATCATAACAAGAATAAACAATCTCAAATTCGATTTTATCGTGAAGTTCGTGATTTAAATCAAGCTTGTTTAAGTAAAAATTCACAAGCTTTTTAGCGATTTTCTCGTCTAAATTTTCCGGGATAAAAGAATTAAAAGAAAGCCTAACATCTATGTAAGGAATACCCAAAAAAGAGTGGATTAAAGGGTGAGAACGCAAATCGCGATAGCCGTAATTATCCCTTTGATAAGCCCAAATATTATCCGTGATTATCTCTTTATAGAGGCTTAGAGCCAGTCTTTTAGGACGAAGACCTAAAATCTCAGCAGGATTCCAATCGGGCATTACGCCAAAAAGAGCCTTATCGCCCAAAACTCTAGGTCTTGGAGTTTGTAAGGAAATAAATCTTTTTTGAAATCTTTCTAAAGCCTTTTGCGGTAGGGCTTTGAAAAGATTAAGCTTGTTTTGCATTACAAGAGGTCGCACTTGGAGTAAAAAAAGCTCCTCTTTCGCACCAAAGTTAGCAAAAGCAAACTCAATATCTAAAAAATTACAAGCAAAAAGCCTTTCAAGCTCTTTAATGAGCTCTATAACCCTCTGCGTTTTTTTATCCCTAAACTCCAAAGAAGCCCTGTAGTGAAAATAACTCACCGCACTCTTGCTTGAACCATCGGTTATGGAGTGACTGGAGCCTGTTTCATCGTATTGAAGGCAAAAATAAGGAGAGAAATTATCCTTATCCACTGAAAATCCCACCCCGCACAAGCTAATGTGCTCAAGCATAGGCTGAATGAGTATTTCATCGTCTTTTGAGGGCATAGAATTTCCTACTTCTTCAAGGGCTTTAAACAAGGCTTTTTTATCCTTAAAATCAACATTTGCAAGGCTTAGGAAAGCTCCTGCGTTAGAGCTTTTAGGGCTATCCTCGCTAGAAGATGAAGAGCGAATGATGAGCTTTTGAGCCTTTAAAAGCTCAAGCTCCTTTAAAACCCCCTCTTTATCCTTTTCAATAGCGTTTAAAGAAGTAAGCACCAGGGGCAAAACCCTAGCACTTTTGAGCCTGTTTTGCAAGGCTTTTAAGTTCGCTGCCTTGGTTTGAAACTTCAGTGTTGTCATTGTTCTCCTTAGATTTTCTTTGCACTCCAGCAACGCGTTGTGTATTTTATATCCAGCTCTTTAGGGATTCTTTCTGTGATTTTAGCACTTATTTTCTCAAAAAGCTCCGCGCCTTCTTTAGTTTCTAAGTCCCAGTAAGGATTTTTCACACTTTTCCAAGCAAGTATGTAGTTTTGCGAACTTTGATGAAAATAAAAATCCTCTTCTATATAAACAATATTATCAAAAAGGTCTTTTCTTGATTCTATTATAGGTCTTTGATCCTCTCTGCGAACGCCCCTGCTGTAGTTTGGAACGAATTCCATTATGGTTTTCTCAGCGATTTTTTGAACCTCGTCGTTTAAATCCCTATGATTCCACATACAAGAAAAATACCCGCCCTTCTTAAGCAAACGGTGCGTTTCTTCTAAGGCTTCGTTTCTATCCATTACATTAAAACTCGAGCCGAAACACACCCAGTCAAAATCCTCACTTTTTAGCGTAGAGTTAAGCCCCGTAGCCCTCACCCACTCTATGTCCTGACCCTGAGTTCTTTCTATACCAAGCTCTCTCATCGCGTCGTTTGGCTCAACCGAAACCACCTTACAACCTCTTTCTAAAAGCATTATGCTTAAGTTTCCCGTTCCAGCTCCAATGTCCGCTACCCTAAGCGAATTTTTAAAATCCCCCCCCCCTGAAACTAAGGTGATGAGCATATCTATGCTCTTTGGAGCGTAATTGGGTCTAAACTCATAAAATTTCGCGTGTTTAGTATAATCCCACACATTTTCAACTAGTTTTTGCATTTTTCCTCTTTTCACTGAAACAAGCCCGATGAAAAGAGGCAAAAACTAAGCTTTTTTAGCCGTCCAAGCCCTTATTTTATAAGGGATTTCTATATTTTGCATTGAAGAGATTTTAGACTCAATCATTTCTAAAATCTCTTTCCACCTCTTCTCACCTGCTTGTGCTTGAATATCATTTACAGAGTGCCAAGCCCCAAGGTATCTCTCCCTACTCCAAAGCTCCTTATAATCGCACTCCATAAAGAAACAATCCTTAAAATCTCCCGTGGATACTAAAATATCCTCGTATTTTTTGACATTTTGTGAGCCCGAACTCACTCGAGTAAGCTCAGGAACAATATGCTTAATCTCCTTTTCAATCTCATCGAAAATCGTTCCTTCTGCTATGAAGCGAGGATTGTAAATGGCTGTGAAATAGCCACTTTGAGAACCCCCCCCCCCGTAGAATACGAGCGAATTCCGGCAAGGATAGCTTAGGATCTGTCCAGTGAAAAGAACTTGCCATTATCACCCAATCAGCCCTAGCATCTTCTAAGCCTGTTTGCTCTCCGCTTCCCTTTCTCCAAGAGATATTCGAACAAGCTTGAGTGAATTTCACGCCTTCTTCTCTCATATTGTCATTAGGCTCGATAGCTACGACATTGAGCTTAAAATCTTGAGCTAACATTAAAGTAAGCTTTCCCGTTCCAGCTCCAACCTCAACGACTCTTAACTCCTCGTTGCTTTTTTTGTCATCGTTAATACAACAAATAAGCTTTTCAAGCAACATAGCAGAATACGCAGGGCGGTTATGATAATGCTTTGCAACAGCACTAAAATCGCCTTGTTTCATTGTTTTCCTTTCTTTAATTGATTTATAACTTAGAGTTTTTAACTCAAAATTTTTGAGTTTTACTTAAAACCCAACAAAGACATTATTATATCAAAGCTAACTTGTAACAATGCTTTTAAAAAATTTTTCCTGCCATTTTTTATAAAGCAAAGTTTTAGGCTTAATGATAGCATTTTCCTTGCCATTTACTGCGTGATAAATGCTAACTTCGTATTTGTTTGCGTAAAATTTCATCAAAAGTTGCTGGAGCTTGTATTCGCTAGAGTAGTTAAACCAAGCGTTGTTTGAGATAGCAATGATAAGCTTTGAACCCTCATAAATTTGCTCCTTAGTCGCCTCGTAACAAATAGCATTTGTGATATTTTGCCCATTAAGGCTGTATTTGCTTTGTAAAGGACCCTTTGAGAATTCTTGCATATTTGGCAGGAAATAGTTTCGCACCAAGTCTTTAAAAAATGGAATTTCCTCCCCAAAAGGAACTAGAAAGTGCTTATTTAATACATAAACCTCGCCTTGATTGAAAATATAAGTGCTATTATAAATTTTATCCTCTTTCGTGCTAAAAGCTCCGGTTATGATAATGATTTTATGAGAAAGTTGCTTAAGAATTTGTTGGTATTTTTCTTTAAAATCTCTTTGCAAGTCAAAAGCAAAGGCACTTTCAGGTAAAATTATAAGCTCTTTTTTTTCTTCTATGGCTTTAAGAATTTCTTTAATAAGCTCGTTAGAATGATTTTGTATGTTTTCAACGAGGTATTTTTGATCTTGCGAGATATTTGTATTTACAAGGCTTAAATTTAAATTTAAATCCTCAGCTTTCTTTTCTTCATAATGAAAACCCAAACAAAACAAAACCAAGATAATCGCCATTTTATAGTATCTTGAAATGTATTTTTCGTAATAAAAATAAGCGATTAAAAAAATGCAAACCACGCCTTTAGTATTTGCATCAAAAAAGCCATAAACGCTAAAAATTCCCCAGTTAAGCCAGTCAAAGCCCAAAGGATGGATAAAACTTAAACAAAAAATCGCACAAAGCCTTAAAAAATCAAATTTAAAAAGATGACAAATCCTAAATAAAATCCCATAAACTAAACCCATAAGCAAGGCTATAAAAGGAACAAGATAAGAAAGATTAAAATAAATAGAACTTAAACCAAGCCACCAAAACCAAAAAATTCCAAGTAAAAATCCTATCCAAAAATACTCTTTAGCACTCTTGCTTCTAAGCAGTAAAACTAAGCCCCAAATGGCTAAAAATGGGCTAAGAGTCTCCAAAATTATATTTTCAAAAAAAGATAAATAAATAGGATTTGAAAGCAAAATTGCAACAAAAAAGTGTTTTATTATTTTAAAAATGGTAGAATTAGGATTGAAATTTTTTACGAAAAAGGAAGAAAATGGAAAATTCAGTGGGAAATTCGTTCTTAAATTCATTGCTACCCCTTGTTGTGCTTGTCGCAATTTTTTATTTTTTGATTATAAGACCTAAGCAAAAGCAAGAAAAAGCCCATAGAGAAATGATTAACTCCTTGCAAAAAGGAGATAAAATCATCACAAATGGGGGAATCATTTGCGAAGTCATAAAATCTGAAAATGATTTTATCAAAGTTAAGCTTAATGAGGAAAATATTAGTGCAAAAATTTCAAAAGATTTTATAGCAAAGAAAATTGATGAATAATTCTAAAATCACTTACCGCCTCGTTATTTTCGTGCTTGTCTTTATCTTTGGCGTGGCTTTTTCCCTGCCGTCTTTTTTGCAAACGAACAAGGGAGCAAAGGTAAATTTAGGCTTAGATTTACAAGGCGGACTTTATATGCTCTTAGGCGTGGATAATAAAGAAGCCATAAAATCTAAAATTAAATCCATAGCTTCGTCTTTGAATTATTCTATCAACAAAGAAAATATACTTGTGGATAAACTTGTAATAAATGATGAAAGCGTGGAATTTAACCTACTTGATGATGAGGATTTAAGCAAAATTGAGGCTTTGCTTAAGGAATTTGAAGGGCTTGACATTCAAAGAGAAAACGCCTTTTATAAAATTTCTTTCACCCAAGAAGAGGTTAAAAATATAGAAAATTTCGCTCTTTTACAAGCAGTTGAGACCATTCGTAACCGCCTTGATCAATTTGGCTTAGCAGAACCCACCGTTGCAAAACAAGGTGAGGATAAAATTTTAGTCGAACTTGCAGGGATTAAGACTAAAGAGGACGAGCTTAGAGCTAAAGAGCGAATCACAAAGGCTGCACATTTGCAGTTAATGGAAGTTGATGATTCTAAAATGCCTTTAGCTACGAGTATGAGCGAAAGCGAAGCACAAAGCTATGGCTTGGTGATTTTAAGCGATGCAAAAAACGAAAATATAAAATACACGCTTAAAAACATTCCAGTGCTTGATGGTTCTATGCTAACGGACGCAAAAGTTGGCTTTAGCGATACAAGCTCTTATCCTGTGATAAATTTCACCCTTAATGCTGAAGGTGCAAAGAAATTTGGAGATTATACCGGAGCAAATGTAGGCAAAAGACTTGCTATCGTGCTTGATAATAAGGTCTATTCTGCACCAAATATCAACGAAAGAATAGGCGGTGGAAGCGGACAAATAAGCGGAAGTTTCACGCAAGAAGAAGCAAGAGATGTCGCTGTAGCTTTAAGAAGCGGGGCTTTGCTTGCTCCTGTGAAGCTTTTAGAACAAAGAAGCATAGGACCATCTTTAGGAGCTGATAGCATTAAGATGAGTATGATAGCCTTAATAGGAGCTTTCGTTTTCATCGTGGTTTTTATGGTTTTATATTATGGTGTGGCGGGAATTTTTGCAAATATAGCCTTGCTTGTTAATGTGCTTATGATCATCGCCCTAATGGCTATGTTTGGAGCGACCTTGACCTTGCCGGGTATGGCTGGGCTTGTTTTAACCGTGGGTATGGCTGTGGATGCTAATGTTATTATAAATGAACGCATTAGAGAGCTTTTGCGTGAGGGTAAAAGCATAAAGCAAAGCGTGGAAAATGGCTATAAAAACGCTATGAGTGCTATTGTGGATTCAAATATCACTTCTTTAATCACTTCTATCGCCCTTTATGCCTACGGAACAGGTGCGGTTAAGGGTTTTGCGGTAACTTTGGGTATAGGTATAGTCATCTCTATGATTACCGCTATCATAGGAACGCACGGAATGTTTGATTATTTTATGTCTTTAATGCAAAAAAATAACAACACTAAATTTTGGTTTGGATACAGGAAAAAATAAATGCAGTTTTTTAGCGAGAAAAAAATTTACGATTTTATGAGAATGCGTTTTGGAGCGATTTTTATCTCCGCTCTTTTGTTTTTAGGCTCGATTTTTTTGCTTTTAGATAGAGGTTTGCAACTTGGCATTGATTTTAGCGGAGGAACCTTAATTCAACTTAAATACGAAAGCAAAGCACCTCTAACGCAAATCCGTGAAATTTTAGAACAAACCGGTCAGTTTCAAAACCTCTCTGTAACCGAATTTGGAAGCGATGAAGAAATTACCATAAGATTCTTAGGAAGCAGTGAAAATTTAGGAAACGACATAGGAGAAAGTATAAGCACACTTTTAAAAGATACGGGAAATTTCGAACTAAGACGCGCTGATGTAGTGGGTCCAAAAGTGGGCGATGAGCTTAGAAATAAAGGCTTTATGGCTATTATCGTTTCTTTAATCGCCATACTTATTTATATAGCTTTTCGTTTTGAGTGGCGTTTTGCCTTAGCTGCAATTTTGAGCGAAATTCACGATATAGTTATTACTTTAGGTGCTATAAGCTTGTTTAAAATCGATGTGAATTTAGACACGCTTGCGGCGGTTTTAACCGTGCTTGGGTATTCTTTAAACGATACTATTATTATTTTTGATAGGATTAGAGAGGGCATAAAAACAAGCAAAAAAACGGACTTAGCACCCATTATCAATGAAAGCGTTTCAGCTACTCTTTCAAGGACGACTTTAACCTCGGGGCTTACTTTGGCTACGGTTGTGATTTTATACTTTTTTGGCGGTTCGATGATAGAGGGCTTTTCTTTGTCTTTGATAGTGGGAATTTTTGTTGGAACTTTAAGTTCTATTTTCTTTGCAAGTCCTATTTTGTTGTGGTTTAAATTTAGCGTGAGTGAATTTAGAGCAAAAGAGCTTGAAAAACTTAAAAGAAAACAAGAGAAAGAACGCAACCGTGCTATGTTTGAAAAAGGTGCAGTTTAAGGAGAATTTATGGCTTACGAGGCAAGAAATATAGAAAAAAAATGGCAAGATCTTTGGGACAGGGAGCAAAGTTTCGAGCCTAAAGATGATTTTTCTTTAAAGAAAAAATACATACTTTCAATGTTTCCTTACCCTAGCGGACGCATTCATATGGGGCATGTGAGAAACTACACCATAGGCGATGCTTTAGCAAGATATTATAGAAAAAACGGCTACAATGTCCTGCACCCAATAGGCTTTGACAGCTTTGGAATGCCTGCTGAAAATGCCGCCATAAAACACAAAATTCACCCTAAAACTTGGACTTACGAAAATATAGAATATATGAAAAAAGAGCTTTTTTCTTTAGGGCTTTCCTTTTCTAAAAAACGCATTTTAGCGACTTCTGACCCACTTTATACGAAATTTGAGCAGGAATTTTTCATTAAAATGTTCGAAAAAGGACTTGTTTATATCAAAGAAGCGAATGTAAATTGGTGTGAGCAAGATAAAACCGTTTTGGCAAACGAGCAGGTTGAAGACGGCAAATGTTGGCGTTGCGGACACGAGGTAGTACAGAAAAAAATGCCCGGATATTATGTAAAAATCACAGCTTACGCTGATGAGCTTTTAAACGAGCTTGAGAATTTAAAAGGCAAATGGTCGCCGCAGGTTTTAACTATGCAAGAAAATTGGATAGGAAAAAGCGAGGGCTTGGAATTTGCTTTTTTGCTTTCTAAAGAAAACGCTCTTAAAGCAGGACAAGGAAAAATCGAGGTTTTCACTACAAGGGCTGATACAATTTACGGAGTTTCTTATCTAGCCTTAGCGCCAGAACACGCTATAGTAAGTCATTTGCTTGAGAATTCGCACCTTAGTGAGAATTTAAGCACAAAAATAAAAAACATTTTAAATCAAAGCCCTAAAGAAAGAAGTCAAAACGAAAAAGAAGGCTATTTTCTAGGAATTTACGCAACTCACCCTTTAAGCGGGGAGCAAATTCCAATCTGGGTTGCAAATTTTGTTTTAATCGACTACGCAAGCGGCGCTTTAATGGCAGTTCCTGCAAACGATGAAAGAGACTTTGAATTTGCTAAAAAATACGACTTAGAAATAAAACAAGTCATTGCTCACAAAAATGCGTCAAAAGAAAGTGCTTTCACTCAAAAAGAAGGCGTTTTAATAAACAGCGCTGAATTTAGCGGCTTAGAATGCAATGCGGCTAGAAAAAAGATTTTAGCTTATTTTGAAGAGAAAAATTTAGGTAAAAAGGTTGTGAATTTTAAGATTAGAGATTGGGGCGTTTCAAGGCAGAGATACTGGGGAGCGCCTATTCCTATGATAAGGTGCGAGACTTGCGGCATAGTTAGCGAAAGAATAGAAAATTTACCAATAACCCTGCCAGATGATATAGAAATCACAGGCGAGGGAAATCCTTTAGCTAGACACAAAACTTGGAGAATTTGCACTTGTTCTAAATGCGGCAAGGAGGCTTTAAGAGAGAGCGATACTTTGGATACTTTTTTTCAAAGTTCTTGGTATTATGCAAGATTTGCAAGCGATGAAAAGACTTGGGAGCAAAAGGCTTTTGATAAAAAAAGCGTGGATTACTGGCTAAATGTTGATCAATATATAGGCGGGATAGAACACGCTATTTTGCATTTGCTTTATGCAAGATTTTTTCAAAAGGCTTTAAGAGATTTAGGTTATTTAAAGGACGATGAGCCTTTTTGTAGGCTTTTAACTCAGGGAATGGTTCTAAAAAACGGAGCTAAAATGAGTAAATCTAAAGGAAATGTAGTAGATCCAGACGAGATAATAAACAAATACGGAGCCGATACTGCAAGGCTTTTTATACTTTTTGCCGCACCTCCGGCTAAAGAGCTTGAGTGGAACGATGACGCGCTAGAGGGAGCTTATCGTTTTCTTTGTAGATTTTACGAAAGGGCTTTAAATGTTAGAGAAGGAGAGCTTTTAAATATAGAGCAAAGCTCCTTAAACAAAGACGAGAAAACCGCCCGTTTGAAAGTCTATGAAGCACTTAAAAAATCCGAAGAAGTTTATACGCAAAGCTTTGCTTTTAACACCTTAATCGCTGCTTGTATGGAGGCGATTAATGCCTTAAATGTTTGCAAAAACGAGGCTTTAGAACAAGAGGGTTTTTATATACTTTTAAACATTTTAGAACCCATAATCCCGCATATTTGTTTTGAACTTAGCGACAAACTTTTTAAGTGTGAAAATTTTAAAAAACTCGAGCTTAAAAACGAAGTTTTTGTTAAAGAAAGCCTAAATTTAGCCGTAAGCGTTAATGGCAAAAAAAGGGCGGAATTTGAAATTTCAAGCACTGCAGAAGAAAAAGAAATTTTAGATGAAGCTAAAAAAAATGTCAGCAAATGGCTAGAAGGCAAGAAAATTCTTAAAGAAATTTATGTGAAAAACAAACTTGTAAATTTGGTGGTGCAATGAAAAATTTAATTCTCTTTTTCGTCCTTTTTATCGCGGCTTGCGGCTATGTTCCAACCTCTAAACTCGCTCAAAATATCTTTGATGAAAAAATTTATGTCAATATAGAGCTTAATTTAGTCGATCCTAAAAACAGCATTTTCGTAGCAGATACCTTAAGAGAGATGATAAGCTCGAAGCTTGGCAGGAGACTTGCGCTAAAACACGAGGCAAATAATATTATAAATGTAAAGATGAATAATCTTGAATTTTTACCGCTCATTTACGATAAAAACGGCTATGTGATTAAATACAAGGCAAGATTAAATTTAGATTTTAATGTGGTTTTTAAAAATGGAAAAAGCGAGAGCTTTAGCACGAGAGGAAGTTATAATTTTGACATCTCGCCAAATAGCATTATAAGCGATAACATAAGAACAGAAGCGATTAAAAACGCTTCAAGCGAAGCCTTTGATGAATTTATTTCTATTATTGCAATTAAAGGACAAGGAAATGTCAAATATCAATGAAATCGCCAGAGAAACCCTACTTGCTCTCAAAGAGAGAAAACTCAAACCCACCCCTGAAAACTATAATGAAATTTTTGAGGAATTGAGTCAAAAATACGGCTTTATTAGCAGTTCTAAGATCCAGCTTGATAAATACCGCTCCTTGCTTTTACCCATTTATCAGCAAGAGCTTAAGCATAAGCCCCTGCGTTCTTTAGAACAGTTCATTACCTTTTTAATTTCCGCACTAAATCGCAAAAGCGTGAAGCAAAGCGATGAATTCTTTGATCTTTTATTTTTAATCTGCAAAATTTTACAAATAAGCAAGGACAAAAAGGTAAGAGAACTTGCCAAAACAAGCGCGGCTTGTATTTTTAAGACTATGGATAGCGAAAGTATTTTTTTGCTTAGCAAAAAATGGCAAGAATTTGAAAAAAACTACGAGGATAGCGAGTTAGAAGCTGAAATTCATAAACACGGCTTGAGTAAAAGCGATGATTTTAACACCATTATCAAAAAGCTTTTAAACAAGCTTGATGAAAGGAGTTATGAGTATATAAGTGGGCTTATTTTGCTTTGCTTAAAGCCCTCTTTAGTTGATGATTTAAAGATAGAATCTTTTATGCAAAATCTTAGCCAAAAACCCTTTATTATAAGCGAAAATTCCTTTAAAAATAAGCTTTTAGAAAATGTCAATCGCAGGATTAGCGTTGATAATATTTATGTGCAAAAAAACTTGAATTTTTTCGATGAAAATTTAAAAAAAATCGCCGAACTTTTAGATGCACTTGATAAATCAAGCCAAAGCAATATGGATTTTATCAAGGCTTTAAGCCCTGATGAAAAGGGTGAGGTAACGCTGAGTTTTGAGGATTTAAAGCAAAAATTTACGCAACTTAGTCAAAAGATTAACACCTTAAACGCTACTTTGAAATTTACGCAAAATTTAGAGGAAAGAGAAGCGTGGAGCGTTTTAAAAGAGCTTGAAAAGCTTGATGAAAACTATGCTAAATACAAGGTCAATTATTCTTTAGCACTTTTTTCTATTACTAATTACCGTTTTATTATGGAAAAATACGGAGTGAGCAGTCTTAATGAAATTTTCGTTCGTTTTAAGCAAATTCTTAAAGAAAACTGCACGGAATTTGATGAACTTTGGATGATAGATGAAAAATCTTATCTTATTATAGCACCGGGCAAAAGCAAGGAAGATATAGAAAATTTGGTGCAAACTAATTTAAAAGCCATTGAAAATTTGCGTTTTATTCACAAGCAAGACTTAATCACGCCTAAAATCGCTGCTTTTTACCTAGATAAACAAAGTAAGCCGGGTGCAAATATTTACGAAGAACTTTTGGAAAAAATCGCCCAAGATGAGTAAAGTTGAGCAATTTCTAGCAAAAAAAAGCATAAATTATAAAAAAATCGACACTTTTATGGCTTTTAGAATGTTTGAAAAATATAAAAGCAAACTCTCTTTAAAGCCCGTAATTCACATAGTAGGCACGAACGGCAAAGGAAGCACAGGTCGCTTTTTAGCCCAACTTTTAGAGGGTTTAAATTTCAAAGTAGGACATTATACAAGCCCTCATATTTTAAGCTTTAACGAAAGATTTTATTTAAATAAAAACACGGCAAGCGATGAACTTTTAGGCGTTGCACACAACGAGCTTGAGAGTATTTTTAAGGAGGATTTACAAAAGCTTTCTTATTTTGAATACGCAACTTTTTTAGCGGCTGTGCTTTTTAAGGATTGCGATTTTATCTTGCTTGAAGCAGGGCTTGGAGGCGAATACGATGCAACTTCGGTTTTTGAGCGTAGTTTGAGTATTTTTACAAAAATAGGGTATGACCATATGCAAATTTTAGGGCAAAAGCTCGAAGAAATTGCAAGAACTAAGCTTAAAACTATGGCAAAAACGGCACTTATGAGTAAAGAACAAGATGAGCTTGTGCTAAATTTAGCTAGGAAAATCGCTCTTTTAAAGGATGCTGATTTGAAATTTAGCGAGGATTTTAAGGACGCAAATTTAAAAAAAGAATTTGAAATTTATGCAAAAACATTCGCCCTGCCTGAATTTTTAAAGCATAATCTTAAATTAGCCTTAAATGCTTGCTTACTTTTAACCTCTAAAGAAGAAAGTCTTAAGGCTTTAAAAGGACTTAAAAGTCTTAATTTAGCAGGAAGATGTCAAAAAATAAAAGAAAATCTTTTCATCGATGTAGGGCACAACGAAATGGCAGCTTTGGCTTTAAGAGAGCATTTTAAGGGGCAAAAAATAACTTTAGTGTATAATTCTTTTTTAGACAAAGAAATTTTTAAAATTTTACAAATTTTAAAGCCTATAATTGATATAATCAAAATTTACGAATATGAAAGTGAGCAAAGAGAGAGTGCTAACGCACTGATTTTTAGCGTTGCTAAAGAACTTGGTGTGCGGTGTGAGCTTTTTAAAAAAATCGATTCGAAAGAAACAACTTTAGTTTTTGGTTCTTTTATCTTGGTTGAAAAATTTTTAAAGGAGTGTTGCTATAAAGAATAAATTTACTATTACAATTACAGACATTAATGGCTCAAAGCATTTTTATCTAAGTCAAATCATTAAAAAAATCGCATTTTATATCGTTGCTTTTATTTTGTTGTTTTTGGTTGTAAGCGGATTTTATATTAAATATCTTGACGGAAAAGTAAGTGAGCTTGATGAGAAAAGGAAAGAGCTTTTTGAAAAAAGCAAAGAGCTTGAAATCACTAACGAGCAAATGCAAAAAAGCATCGAAGAAAAGGCGTATCAGTATGCGATGATTGAGGATAGACTTGCTGCTTTTGAGGAGAGTTTAGGGCTTGAGACTGAAAGTAATGTCAGCATTACCCAAAGGCTTGACAATCTTGAGCTTACCAACGACCAGCAAAGTGCGATTTTATCGCAAGTTCCAAACGGCTATCCCATTCCTAATAAAGGCATTACAGGGAATTTCGGCTGGAGGGAGCACCCTATATTAAAACGCAGGGAATTCCACCCGGGCATTGATTTAAAGGCGGATGTCGGCACTCCTATTAGAGCTCCGGCAAACGGAGTGGTTGAATTTGCAGGATATAATGAAAACGGCTACGGCTATAATGTCATTTTACTTCATAATTTCGGTTTTAAAACGGTTTTTGCACATATGATGCGAAGAGATGTGGTAAAAGCCGGGCAATTTGTTAAAAAAGGAGATTTAATAGGTTATAGCGGTAATACAGGGCTTTCAACTGGTCCTCATTTGCATTATGAGGTGAGATTTATCAACAAAACCTTAGAGCCTTTGTATTTTCTCAATTTACAAAGAAAAAATATAAATAATTTTTTTAACACAGAAAGGAGAGTTCCATGGCAATCTTTAATAGATGCGGTGTCGGCTCAACACCAAGTTCAAACACAGAAACAACAGTGATTTCATCAGGGGCTAGGATAGAGGGGAAATTTTATTTCAGCTCTATGCTTCATGTAGATGGAGAGCTTAGTGGGGTTATACATTCTGAAAACATAGTTGTTGTAGGTAAAAATGGGAATTTAAAAGGCGAACTTAAAGCCGATAAAATCGTCATTAATGGCTATTTTGAGGGCGAAATTGAAGCAAACAGCCTTGAAATTTTAACCGGTGGCGTGGTGATGGGAGACATTTCGGTTAATGAAATTTCCATAGAAAGCGGAGGTAAATTTAGAGGAATTTCCAAGATTAAAGAGGAAAAAACGGTCAAGCTCATCGAAAACAACCCTGAATAATGCAAGCTTCATTTTATGAGTATTTAAGCGGTAAAAATCCTTGCGAATTAATACTTTGCGAAGACGATAAAGAGGCGGATTTGCTTTCGCAAATCTCTCTTTTTTTGGGGATAAAAACCTTTGTTTTGCCAGATTTTCGTGCAGAATTTGGCGATGATTTAAGGATTTTTTCTAAAGAGCTTTTTGAACTTTGCAAAGTTTTAAACGCTTATCATAAAGAAGAGGGCGTAAAAATTCTTATTTCTCCTTTACGCACCGTGCTTAAAAAACTACCCGGAAAAAGACATTTAAAGAATTTAAAAATTTCTAAAGACAAGAAATTTATAAGAGAGGATTTTCAAAAAGAGCTTTTGCAGCTCGGCTATGAATTTGTAGATATAGTGCAGGATAAAGGCGAAGTTTGTATGCGTGGCGAGGTTGTGGATATTTTTTGTATAAACGAGGACTCACCTTTACGCATTTTGCTTTTTGAAGAAGATATTGAAAGCATAAGGTTTTTTGATATAAATTCACAAAAGTCCATTCCTAACGAGCTTGAAAACTTTGAAATTTGCCCTTTTTTAGCGTATTTTTATGAGGAGGATTTTGCAAATTTCAAAGAAAAATTAGAGAATTTTAAAAGCGAGGCTTTGCTTAATGATATGCGAACTTTGGGTTTTTGGTGCGTTGATGATTTTTATGATTATTTAAAGCTTGATTTTAGAAGTATCAAAAAATTCGATTTAAGCGAATTTAAAAAAGATTTAAATTTTATTAACGAAAAAATAATCCCTGAAGCAAAAGAATTTAAAAGCCTAGAAAGTGCTTACACTAAGGATTTTTTCAGCTTTCATAAAGACAAAAAAATCACACTTTTAGCCAAAAACGAAGCCCTTTTTAAAGCCCTTGAGCTTGAAAATTTGCCGAATTTAAGCTTTATAAAAAGCCCTTTGCGTGTTAATCTCATCGGTCAAAATGAGCTTATAATTTCCTTAAATCAAAAAGAAAAGCAGAAAAACAAACGCAAAGCAAGTTTGCTTTTAGACGCGCTTAAAGCAGGCGATTTTATCGTTCATCAAGATTATGGCGTGGCTAAATTTTTAGGGCTTGAGCTTATTAGCGTTAGCGGGGCTAAGAAAGAATTCGTTCAGCTTTTGTATCAAAACAATGATAAACTTTTGCTTCCGGTTGAAAATTTGCATTTGATTGACAAATATTTAGGAGCAAGTGGCGAAATTCCCACGCTTGATAGACTAGGAAAAACTACCTTTATTAAGCTTAAAGAAAAGCTTAAAGAAAAACTGCTAGCTCTTGCTTCAAATATAGTCGCTATGGCGGCAAAAAGGGCTTTGATTATGCCTAAAAAAATTCACACCGATTTTGCTTTACAAGCTCAATTTGTCGCAAAGGCAGGGTTTTATTACACAGAGGATCAAGTTAAGGCTTGTGAGGAAATTTTAGAGGATTTAGGCTCTTCAAGGCTTATGGATAGGCTTTTAAGTGGAGATGTGGGCTTTGGTAAAACCGAAGTTGCGATGAATGCGATTTTTTCTGTATTGCAAAACGGCTTTAGCGCGTTTTTTTTCGTTCCAACCACACTTTTATCCCAGCAACATTTTAAAAGCTTAAAAAATCGTTTTGCACCTTTTAATATTCCTGTTTTTAAATACGACCGCTTTACGAGTTTAAAAGAAAAAAAAGCTCTTTTGGCATATTTAGAGCAGAAAAAACCTTGCGTTGTTATAGGAACTCACGCACTTTTAAGCGTTAGGTGCGAGAATTTAGCCCTTATTATCGTTGATGAGGAGCATAAATTCGGTGTGAAACAAAAAGAAAAGCTTAAAGAACTTTGCACTAACGCTCATCTTCTTTCTATGTCTGCAACGCCTATTCCACGAAGTCTTAATCAAGCTTTAAGCAAACTTAAATCTTATAGCACACTTTTAACTCCGCCTGAAGATAGGCAAGATGTGCGAACCTTTGTCAAAGAAAATAACGAAGCCTTGCTTAAAGAGCTTATAGCAAGAGAGCTAAGACGCGGCGGACAAATTTTTTACATACACAATCATATAGCAAGTATAGAGCAGTGCAAAAAGCATTTGCTAGAACTTTTTAAGAATTTAAGAATTCTCATCTTGCATTCTAAAATCCACTCAAAAACCCAAGAAGAAGAAATGCTTAAATTTGAAAACAAAGAATACGATATGCTACTTTGCACTTCTATAGTAGAAAGCGGAATTGATTTACCTAATGCAAATACCATAGTCGTTGAGAGGGCGGACCGTTTTGGAATGGCAGATTTACACCAGCTTAGAGGCAGGGTTGGCAGGAGCAACAAGCAAGGATATTGCTATTTTTTCATAGAAAATAAAGAAAGCCTCACAAAAGACGCACTTAAAAGGCTTCTTTCTTTAGAGAGCAATTCTTTTTTGGGAGCAGGAAGTGTTTTGGCTTATCACGATCTTGAAATAAGAGGCGGCGGGAATTTGCTAGGTGTTGATCAAAGCGGACACATAGAACAAATAGGTTATAGCTTGTATCTTAAAATGCTTGAAAACGAGCTAAATCACCTCACTCAAGAAGAGCCTTTAGAGGAAAATAAACTTGATTTAAAGCTTAATATAAACGCCTTTTTAAATAGCGAACTTATAGCTGAGGATCGCTTAAGATTAGAGCTTTATAGAAGGCTTAGTCGGTGCAAGAGCGTGAGCGAAGTTTATGAAATAGAGGGCGAGATAGAGGATAGATTTGGCAAACTAGATTCTTATACCAAGCAGTTTTTAGCCCTTATAATGATAAAAATTCTAGCCCAGCAAAAGTATAAAAGCATTAGCAATTTCGGGCAAAATATTCAATTTACAAGGCTAAATGATACAAAAGAACTTATAAAAGCAAACAGCAAGGACGATGATGATATTATCGCTTCTATTTTGACTCATTTAAGAAAGGCTTAAAGGTGGATTGGAGTAAAACTTACGCGGCTATTTATAGGGCAAGAAAGGATATTTTAAAACCCGTTTTCGAGCTTGATAGTATAAGCCTTAAAGAACTTGTCGGTATAGAGGAGCAAAAAAAGGCTTTGGTGGAAAATACCTTGAATTTTTTAGAGGAAAAAGGAGCTAATCACGCTCTTCTTTGGGGAGCAAAAGGCACGGGCAAATCAAGCCTTATTAAGGCTGTGTTTAACGAGTTTAAAGAGCGGGGTTTGAGGCTTGTTGAGCTTGGAAAAGATGATTTGTTTGCTCTGGGTGATATTATCGATGAATTAAGACTTGAACCTTATAAATTCATACTTTTTTGCGACGATTTTTCTTTCGAGGAAAACGATACGAGTTATAAATTTTTAAAGCCACTGCTTGATGGTAGCATAGAAAAAGCCCCGCAAAATATACTCATTTACGCGAGTTCGAATCGCCGTCATTTGCTTAAAGAAAGCTTAGATGATAATCAAAATATCCAAGTTATCGCAGGTGAGCTTCATTTAAGCGATGCAGCAGAGGAAAAGCTAAGTTTGAGCGATCGCTTCGGGCTTTGGCTTAGTTTTTATCAAGGAAGTTTGCAAGAGTATTTGAAAATTGTTGATTTTTATTTTCAAAACGAAAAGGTAGATAAAGAGCTTTTACACGCAAAGGCTAAGGAATTTGCGAATTTTAGAGCAAGCAGGGGAGCAAGAACGGCAAAGCAATTTTACCTTGCTTTTAAGGAAAGCTTAAAAAGAATTTCACAATGAACGGTGCTGAAATTTTCAAAAAACTTTTAAGTTTTTCTTTGGATTATGAGGAATTCGATTGGCTTGAAAATAGAACTTTGAGCGAATTTGAAATTCTAGTTTCTGTGATTTTAACCCAAAATACAAACTGGAACAATGTCTTAAAAGCTTTAAACAATTTAAAACAAGCAAAAATTTCAAGCCTTCAAACACTTGCAAAGCTTCAAACGAGCGAGTTAGCCTTGCTTATAAAGCCTAGCGGATTTTACAATACCAAAGCAAAAAGGCTTAAGAATTTCACGGAAGCCATTTTAAAAAACTTCGGCACTTTAGAAAATTTCAAAGAAAAAGTTAGCAGAGAATGGCTTTTAAATATCAAAGGTTTGGGCTATGAGAGCGTTGATAGCATTTTAAATTATTTGTGCAAGAGAGAAATTTTGGTTGTGGATAGCTACACAAACCGCTTGGCTTTAGCCTTAGCCTATGAGTTTGAGGGCTATGAGGAGCTTAGGGAATTTTTTCAAAGCGGGATTGAGAGTGAGCAAGATGAGCTTTGCGAACTTTTAGGCAAAAAATGCGAACTTTTCGAGCTTTATCAGATTTTTCACGCTTTAATTTTAAGCTTTGCTAAACTTGCCTTTAAAGGAAAGAATTTAAACGAAAAAGGCAAGGAAGCTTTGGAAAGGTTGAAAGAGTAAAATGTGGCAGATTAAAGACGAAATAGCTTTTTTTCAAAATGCTTTAAATGGTGGTTTTGCGGATAAAAAAGACTTGTTTTACAAGATAAATGATAAATATTTAGCCTACATTCCAAAAGGAGTTAAAGACAATATTCCTACATTGCAAAGTCGCAATTTCCTTGTCGGAAGTTACACGGAACTTTGGTGTCAAAAATTCTTAGAACCTTTGGCTAAAAAGTTGGGTCTTTTTGCGGTTCGCTCAGTTGTTTGCGAGGAGCTTGGGCTTATAAAAAACTCCCGGGCTGATTTGGCTTTTTGTAAAACAAACGAAATTTATCAAAAACCACAAAATATAAGGCTTTTATTTGAAATTAAAATGAGTATGGTTCATAACTATGAATTAACCGGTAATAAAATTAAATTCATAGGTGATTATAAAACACACAAAGCACAACCGTCTTTAACAAGAAGCGATAGTGTTTTAAAGGCTATAGGCAAGGCTGTTAATATTAGAGTAAGTGGGGAATTTGCACGAAAAATTCCCATTGTTATTTTAGGAAATACGCATATAAGCTCTAATTATTTAGAAAAAATCGATCATTTAGGACGATATGGCATTTTACAAAAGGTTTTATCTTTAAATCCTTTCTTAGATGACATTAAAAACTCGCCTTTAAATTATTTTTACACGCCACAAAATACGAAAGATTTAACGGATATTTTGGAAAATATTTTACAGAAAGATTTTTATTATTTTTCTGCAATGCTAGATAAAGAGAAATT